>NBLH01000155.1 GCA_002084525.1 Bacteroidetes bacterium 4572_117
GTTAACTATAAATTTAATAACGGAATTGAAATTGGGGCAGGTGTTTATGATATATTAGATTCAAAGTACATGCATGCTGCGGAAATTGAGAGCTATCATGCACCTTTACCAACAAGAAATAGGGAATTATTATTAAAATTGAAATATAATATCAACTATTGATAATTTCTTCCGGATGATAATTGCATATATGGGTCTGGCCTAAAAAACTGCTTAGCTAATTACCTTTGCTCCATATCTTGTAGTTGCCTAAGAGCTAGGTGATTATGAGATATAAAACAAAAATTGTTTATTTTAATAAAATTCAAAAATATTGAATAGAATATCCATTTTGACAGTTTCATAAACCTATATTATATTTGTGACGTTTTAAAAAAACCATACAAAATGATAATATTAGACAAACCATATGTTTCTGATTTTTTAATTCAAACGGTTATTAAATACAAAATGCCTGTATTAAAAACTGAATTTTCGCTAGAAATTTTAAATGGGAATAAGGAGCTTTTAATTACCGAAGAAGAGGCTATATTACAATTCAAAAATAATGAAACGGTAAAGCTTTATACAAACTCAGAAAATTCTATTAGCTGGATAGAAAAGAATTTGAAATTTACCAACTTACCGGAAAAAGTAAAAATTTTCAAAGATAAAGTTCAGTTTCGTGAGTTTTTGATAGACTTATATCCAGATTATTTTTTTAAGGGTATTCATCTTAATGATTTGGAAAGCACAGATGTTTCTGATTTCCCCTTACCTTTTATCCTTAAACCAGCAATAGGTTTTTTTAGTATGGGTGTGTATAAAATTGACCATCACAACGATTGGGAAAAAGCCGTAATTGATATAAAAAAGGAAATAGGGCAGATAAAAGGTTTGTACCCTGAGGAAGTTTTAAACACAACTAAATTTATAGTTGAAGAATGTATAATAGGGGAGGAGTATGCAATTGATTGCTATTATGACAATAATGGTAAACCTGTAATACTTAATATTTTGAAACATCTTTTTTCATCTGATAAGGATACCAGCGATCGGGTTTATATCACCTCAACAGAATTAATCAAGGAAAACCTTGAGAAAATTGAACAATTTCTATCTGAAACAGGGAAACTTTCTGATGTTAAAAATTTTCCCGTTCATGTTGAAATACGTATTGACCAAGGAAAAATACAGCCAATAGAGTTTAATCCTTTACGATTTGGTGGTTGGTGCACTACGGCTGACATTACTAATTATGCCTTTGGCATTAACTCTTATGAATATTATCAATCATCGTTAAAACCTAATTGGGAACAAATATTTAAGGAAAATTCGGGTAATATTTATAGTGTTATTGTATTAGATAACAGTAGCGGAATTGAAGGAAAAAATATCAGCTCATTTGACTATGATAAACTGCAAAAAAACTTTGAAAAACCATTGGAATTAAGAAAGGCTAATTACAGAAAGTTCCCTGTTTTTGGCTTTCTTTTCGCTGAAACAAGGAAAGAAAATTTACAAGAATTAGAATATATTTTGAAATCAGATTTAAGGGAGTTTATTAGCTGATTTTGAAGAGAAGTTTCAGTTATTTATTAAAAGTAATAGTTATTTACCAAATATTATATACTTTTGTTTCGTAACATTGCGAAATAGATGATTGTAAAAAAAGTAGAAACCTATACCAAGGAACAAGAACAGACAGCAAGGTTTGCAAAGGCACTTTCGCATCCTGTACGTGTGTATATTCTGGATTTTTTAGCAAAAAAAGCATGCTGTTTCAGTGGCGATTTGGCTGAATTACTTCCTATTGCGCGTTCAACTTTATCCCAGCATCTTAAGGAATTAAAAAATGCAGGCTTAATACAGGGCAATGTGGAATATCCTAAAATTAGATATTGTTTAAACAAAGAAAACTGGGACAAGGCGAAGGGTTTATTTAAGCACTTTTTTGAAGGTTAAAATTTTTTGCAAACACTGTTCGTGTTATTACGAAATACGAAACGTGATTTAAAACAAATTGAAAGTATCAAAATTCAACAATGTTTATACAAAAATAGTCGGGGCGCGACTTGTTAATAAATTTTAAATATTCTATTTGTAAAGCTTTACAATAAATGAAGAGGGCCACGCCCCGACTTTAATCTAAACTCAAATTAATAAAAAAATGGAAATAAAAGTATTAGGAACGGGTTGCCCAAATTGTGTTACACTTGAAAAAAGGGTACAAAAAGCAGTAAAAGATTCAGGTATTATTGCCAATATCAACAAAGTAGAAGATATTGAAAAAATAATGGAATACGATGTGATGTCTACCCCGGCATTGGTGATTGATGAAAAAGTACTCATAAAAGGGCGTGTCCCTTCTGTTGATGAAATTAAAGAATTATTAAATAGTAAAGTTATTTCGTTTAATAGAAACGCATAGTATTGATATGTAACTTGCAAAGTTTTTAAGACTTGGTAAGTTTTCAGAAGAACTTGACTTCATGGACACAACATAACTAAAATCAATATTAATCCTAAAATCATCATCTAATGAAAAAACTATTAATTATTTCGGCGCTAATTGTATTTTCAATCAGCAGTATGTCCTTTTATCTGCCACATAATCACAGCGATACAAATAAAAGGAAAAGCCAGTTTGGACCCAAAAAAGTAGAGGTGTATTATTTCCATAATGCCCGGAGATGCGCTACTTGCCAAGCAGTGGAAGATGTAACAAAAAAATCGCTTAAAGAACTGTACCCGGAAATGATCAAAGCAGGGCAAATTGTTTTCAAATCTTTGGATATTGAGGATGTTGGCAACAAAATACTTATTAAAAAGTATAAAGTTTCGGGACAGGCATTGTTATTTGTTTCAAATTCAAAAAAAATAAACCTGACCAACGATGCGTTTATGTATGCACGAAACAACCCCAACAAGCTGAAAGCAAAAATTAAAAAAGCAGTTGATAAAATAATGAAATAGAAGGATGGAAATTTTACAATCACTATTAGAAAATTCGCAAGTCCCATTATTATCAGCTTTTATACTGGGGCTTATGACAGCGGTAAGTCCCTGTCCTTTAGCGACTAATATTACTGCAATTGCTTATGTAAGTAAAAATATTGAAAACAGGAAAACCGTTTTTATAAATGGGTTGATATATACTTTAGGCAGGGCAATAACATATATGGGCATAGGGCTTTTATTTTATTTTGGTGCAAGCCAGTTTCATATTTCTGGATTTGTTCAAGAATGGGGCGAAAAACTTTTAGGGCCAATTTTAATAATAGTTGGTGTTATAATGCTCGATTTAATTAAAATTAGGTTTCCGGGATTAAACGGTTTAAATGAAAAAATAAACAAAAAAAGCCGTTCAGGCAGATGGTATGTTTTGTTGTTGGGTGTGGTGTTTGCCCTAGCTTTTTGTCCGTACAGCGGGGTATTGTATTTTGGAATGCTAATACCAATGACAATTTCAAGTGCTTCGGGATTGTATTTACCATTAATTTTTGCAATTGCTACTGGTTTGCCGGTAATTATATTTGCATGGATTATTGCTTTTACCGTGGGTGGGGTAGGTAGTATTTACAATAAAATCAAAACTTTTGAAATTTGGTTTAGGCGTGTAGTCGCAGTTATTTTTATTGGAGTTGGTTTATATTATATTTCATTTTTATTCTAACTAGCCTTATTAATTCATAACTTTATTATTCGTCTCATTATTAGCCGCTAATGCACGAATGAAGAAAAAATGCGGATAGTCATTTTACATTTTCTTAATTATTAGCGTATTAGCGGCTTTTATGAATAATTGAGGCTAGAGTTTGTCTATAATGTAACACTTTTTGAGACTTTATAAATTTGAGACTTATTTAAATATATGAAAAAGTTGGCAGTAGTCAGTCTACAAGTTGGCAGAAGCTCTGCAAAGCCTGCCTACTGAGACCTGATGACTGTTCTCGTTTCAAAATAGTAAAACACATAAGAATAAATATAACGCTTACTTCAAAGTTACACATTAACTAAATACTAGATGTTTAATTGGTTACAAAACATAGCAGATTGGTTCGTATTTGATATACTTAACTTAAATGAAACCAGTCATTTGGCTGCAGCACTAAATTTTTTCATTTACGATAGCGTAAAAATACTACTGTTATTATTTACTATCGTTTTTTTAATGGGCATTATAAATAGCTATTTCCCTGTTGAACGTGTCCGTAATTATCTGTCACGCAAAAAGTTATATGGATTTGAATACCTTTCTGCTTCACTATTTGGTGTAGTAACACCTTTTTGTTCCTGTTCTTCAGTGCCCTTATTTATTGGCTTTGTAAAAGGAGGAATTCCGCTTGGTGTTACCTTTTCTTTTTTGGTAACTTCGCCTTTGGTTAACGAAGTAGCAATAGGGCTTTTTTTAGGCTTGTTTGGCGTAAAAGTTACATTAGTTTATGTACTAAGTGGTGTTCTATTGGGAACCATTTCCGGAGCAATTCTTCAAAAGTTAAAACTCGAAAAAAACCTCACTGATTGGGTAAAAAATGTACTAAAAAATTCGCAGGCTGAAACAGAAATATTTGAAGGTAAGCAAAATTTTAAAAGCCGTTTACCAATAATTTGGCAAGAAGCCACAAAAATCCTAAAAGGTGTTTTGCCTTATGTGTTAATTGGTATTGCTATTGGTGGAATCATGCACGGCTATATTCCCGAAGGTTTTTTTGAACAATATATTGGTAAAGATAACCCTTTCGCAGTACCCCTTGCTGTAATTATTGCAGTACCAATGTATTCAAACGCATCGGGAATTTTACCTGTAGTTCAGGTTTTGGTTGCCAAAGGAATCCCCCTGGGAACAGCAATTGCTTTCATGATGGGCGTTGTAGGCCTATCCTTACCTGAAGCAATGCTCCTAAAAAAAGTAATGACAATGAAATTAATAGGGATTTTTTTCGGCGTGGTTACTATTTGTATTATCATTTCCGGCTTCATGTTTAACATCATTTTCTAAAAAAACTTTACTCTAATTGTGACTTTTCTTATTCTCATGCGAATAATGGAGTAAACAGTTAATTATTTAATATTATTAAAATATGCGAAAATTTAGAGTGTGGTATAAACTGCACGGATTGATAACAAATAAACTATAGTATGAGCATGGATAAAGAAAATAAGCATTTCCTTTCTATGCTTGCAAATAATAAAGGAATTATCTACAAGGTTGCCAATTCATACTGTAAAAATGTTGAGGATAGAAATGACCTTATTCAAGAAATAACCATTAACTTATGGAAATCCTGGAGTAAATATAACGATAAATTTAAGGTATCAACATGGATGTATAAAATTGCATTAAATGTGGCAATTTCCTTTTACAGAAAAACATATCAAAGGGACTCTTTCAATCTAGAGAATTATAAAGAATTCATTTTTATAGATGAAGGAGAAGATATTGAATTATCAGATAATATTAAGCAGTTATACTACTACATTGCTAAACTTGATGAGCTGAATAAGGCATTGATACTGTTATATTTAGATCAATATAGTTATGAAGATATTGCTTCTACATTAGGAATATCAAAAACGAATGTAGCAACAAAAATTTCCAGAATCAAAAATCAGTTAAAAAAGAATTTTCAATAAAAAAATAAAAACATGAACTTACAAGATTTACAAAAAGACTGGGGAAACCAATATGACAAACAAGGAACTGAGAATAACCTGGTAGTAAAACTATTTAAAGAGTCAAGACAAAGCAAAATAAATGCTAATCTTAGAAAGATTACTGCGTATAGTATCTTGTTTACCTTATTCAATATATTCGTAAATAGCTACACATGGTATATTTTGGTTAGAAATTTTGATAATCTATCTCTTAGGTACGCTGGTATAGTAATGCTTGTTCTTAGTTATATTGTAATTTTTATGAATGCTTTACAATTTGAGAGTATTACTAAAATCAATAATTCAAAACCCATCGTAAAATTGCAAAAAAGGATAGGAAAATTGAAAATTCAGAGAATAAAACATAACCGCTTTATTTTTATTTTAAGCAACCTTTATTTTTGGTTAATGGTAGTTTTAGTTTTTCAATTAGATTTATTGATATTAATTCCTGAGATATGGAAAAATGCTGCAAGTGTAATAGTTGTTAATGTAGGATTCATGGTAATTTGGTTTCCTTTGGCATTTTGGTTTCTTAATAAATATGACTCAAAAGAACAATTATCTAAATTTTGGCAAAAAATGAAAAATGAATCCTTTTTAACAGATAAATCGGTTAATTTCTCTTTGAACAAAGCACTTTCTTATATGCATGAAATAGAAGTTTTTGAAAAAGATGAAATAGGTAAATAGAATATTAGAAAAAAACAAGCAATTAATCACTTTAAGATAAATATTCATATGAATTAATTAAGGACTATGATATTTTTAAATTAATATTTGTTCACTTTGTTGTATTTTTGGGTTTTAATAAAGAGCCTCTAAATTTGATCTAATATGCACGAAATTGAAATATTAAAAGATGTTGTCATTATATTTGGACTTGCTAGTTTAATAGTTTTCCTTTTTAATAAATTCAAACTACC
>NBLH01000156.1 GCA_002084525.1 Bacteroidetes bacterium 4572_117
CAATATTAATGCGCCATTTAATAAGGTAAATGATAATTTTACTATGAACTGCCAAAAAATAGTGTTCCTTAACCTAATCGGCAAAAAAAACATTAAAATTATGACGCTGTTAACCGCTAAAACAAATTTAACATCATAAATAAAACCATAAACAAAAGCATCTGACAAATTAAAATCAGGTAAAGCTGAAAAAACGGCTAAATTATTTAAATAAAAATATAAACGGGTTAAGCTGAAAAATACCAGTACCACTAAAAAAGCAATACTCAGTTTAAAAAGGTTTTTAAATTCTTTTTGCATGTTGTTATTAAATTACCATTTCGCTGATAACAGCTTTAAAAAGTTTTATTAGTTGTATTTCTGCTTTAGCTGCAACTTCGAGTATTTCAGATAATTCTACTTTTTTAAGGGCAGGTGTTTCTAAATTTGGCCCGGCAACAACTACATATATACCTTTATTTAGTTTTATATCCAATTTATTTGCATTTGATTCAATTATCTGGTTTATTTCTGGTGAATAGGCTTTGCTCATGTCAGGGAACCGTGGCCCAAAATCATCGAGGTTTATCCCGGTTAACGGATTTTGTGGCAATAAGTTAATGTGGTCGGTGATTAACATCAGCGAAGCTTTTTTAAATTCCGTGTTCATGGCACCTGCTGCGTTCGACAATAACAAAAACTTAAGCCCAAGAAGCTTCATTACACGAATAGGATATGTAACCTGCTGTAAACTATAACCTTCGTAATAATGAAACCGGCCTTGCATTGCTATAATTTTTTTGTTACCAAGTTTACCATATATTAGTTTGCCTGAATGTGACTCTACCGTAGATAAAGGGAAATGTGGAATATCGGCATAATTGATTGTTTTTTCAACTTCAATTTCTTTCGTCAAACCACCCAAACCGGTACCCAACACAATTCCAATTTCTGGATTTATAATCCCTTTTCCTTTTAAATATTTTGTTGTTTCTATCAATTTTGTTGTCATATTTTCACATGTTTATTTTAATCTTAATTACTAGTGTCAAATAAAACCTGGCAGGTCTGAATTAATTTATTGCTATACAATAAGCTGTTTGACAAACTATTAACAAATATAGACCTACCAGGTTTGCGACATTTGTCATTAGTAGAAACTAACGAAGTATGAGTTTATACAAACTGTTACCTGATGAACTTACCCAAATTACATTACTGTTTTGTATTGCAATATGCCTAATTTTATTTGCTTTTATATTTTTATCTGCATCATAAATCTTAACATCCCCACTTGATGGGTTATATCTGATTAACCCCTTTTCACAAGTAATCCAAGCATAACCATATTGTTTTTTCATATCCATAGTTAATTGAGTAAATCATGGTTTCTGCCGGGCTTATTAATTTCCCTTTTGTATGGTTTTGTGTATCGTAATAAAAAATTTGCCCATCAGATGTGGTCAGTAAAATTTTTGTTTCCGTCCCTATTTTATTGTCATTAAGTGCAATACTGGTTATTATGGCATCATCGGGCTTTAAATATTCATTGAAATCTATGATATTTGATATTTTATCATTTTTAAACTGTATTAGTTTACCTGAATATGTACCCAACCATTTGTTCCCAAAATTATCGATGGCTATAGTGTTTACTTGAAGTTTTTCACCATTTGGTAAAACCGAAAAGCCTTTTACTTTTTCATCCTCAAGTTTAAACAATCCATTGCCTGACGCTATCCAAAGGGTTTTTGAGTTTTCGATTTTCAAATTGTTTATTGTTTTTAAGCCGGGAGCTAATTCCTGTGGCAGAAATGATATTTCTTGGGCAAGCATTGCAGTATTGCTATGCATACAATAAAAAATCATAAAAAAATAAATGATTGTGCTACTTTTTTTCAGTATTTTCAAAATATTAAATCTTTACGGATTTTAAATACCTGTTATTTTTATTTAGAAATTTTCAGCCAATACCTTTCGTCAAGTATCAAATCTTTGTCGCCGGCTTTAAGCGCAATAGAATATTTTGCTGTAGCAAAATTTTTATTTGGGATAACAATTTTTATATGTTCTGAACTAATTGCTTTAACTACACTATAAATTTCAACACCTGATGCATTATATAGTTTTAACTCAATTTTTCCGATCTCATCCCCAAATAAGTCTTTTGCCAATTTAAACTCAACACATATATCAGGTTTTTTACGAATAAAATATTTTACATATTTTTCTGAAATCCCTTGCGAGGTTAAATATATTTTTGTCTCTTCGATTGGGTGTCCTTTTTGAAAAACGTAATAACAATCTATATTTACCTTTCTCATTATTTCGCCCAAACCTACTATTTGTTCATTTTGTATTTTAATAGTTTTGTTGCTTTCAACAAGTTTTTTCTCTAATTCAGATTTTTCTTCGTTCAGCAATTTTATTTCCCTGCTTGTATTTAAACCTTCAAATTCAAGAGTCTGTATCCTGGCCCTTATTTGCCCCACCTCTTCTTTCAGTTGAATATTTTTTTAAACCTATTAACCAATTTTTTTAAATTCTGGTATAGTTTACGGTTATCTATTGTTAAATTTTTATTATCCTCGTTAACCTCAAGTACCCGTTCAGCTAAAACCTCTTTCGATATATTGAGCAACTCGCTAAGTTTTTTTGTACTATCTGAGTTTGTATAATCGAGTGAATCGCTGCCCCCCCTGCTTATTCTTTCTTTTTTAATACTTAATAATATTTGTGTGAGGTTTTCTTTTAAAATAGCCAAATTAATATCATCATCAGCAACAACACTTTCAATTTCATCAATAGCACTATTATAAGCTAGTTCAAGTTTTTCACATCTTTTGAGTAATTTATCTTCTTTTGTTTCAATTTTATTAACTTTGGGCTGATTTTGTTCAGCTATAATTTCAGCTTTACTAATGTTATCTGTTTTTATTATGTGAAATATCCCACCTGCAACAATTATTGCAAATAGAAAGATAATTAGAAACCATTCCCATTTTAGTTTAAGCTTACCACCCATAAAAACTTTTTTTTGCAAAATAATTAATTGTTTTTAATTCTGCAATTAACACAAATATAAAACTAATTTTTATTAAATTTAAAATTTAAACCCTATTACTCCTATTCAATGTTAGTAAAATCAAAAACAAAAAGGATTTTTTTTTTATTATTGATGACAATATTTGTTAATTGTGCAAATAATCAACAAGTTAAACCTAGTAATAATTTGCAGAAAAATGTAATGCTTACTGATGTGTCCAAGCATTACAATTTTTTTGTTAAAAATAATGAAAATAACCATCATTTAATTTCTTTTTTCAATAAATCAAAACAGTATGTAAATACAGGCGATGTTTTTCATTTCAGGGTCAATATCCCTTTACATATTAACAATTTAGATTTATCAAGTATAAAAGATATAAAGAGCAGTCCTTTTTTTTACAAACTATACATTAACGATAAATTGATTGGGAAGTTTGAACCGGGTAACAAAATCCAGATTAATAAAAAAGTTTTTTCGGTACGGATCCTATTCTTAAAAACAAAATTCGAACATCTGGTTGAAGGTTGGAAAGGGTCCACTATATTTAAATTTATCAAGCCAAATCATAATAAAAAAAACAAGCTGCATTTTAAAATAAATATATCGGTTTACGATAAAAATAAGCTCAGGCTATTAAATTTCCCACTAAGGCATACCCACAAAGAAAAAACTTTAGATTTGAACCGGAAGTTTTTAGAAAACCCACACAATCAATTGTCAGTTAGCGGATTATATTACAACAAAAAATCATCAAAAATAGTTCAATACAATTTTAATATCAATAAAGATGGATCGTTTAGGGTTTATCAGTTAATTAGCAACAGGACAAAAAGAAAAATTATAAAAGAGTTTTTTATTGATGGAAGGTGGCAGTGTACATTATTAAAAAATGGGTTTGCCAAAATCGAGTTTATGGGCAAGCTTTCCGGATATTTTCCTGATGAAGAAATTTCTTTGGTACATAATAAAAATATTAAAATAAGAAGCGTGCTCAAAGGTGTAGTTTTACAATCAGATAAATTATTGAACGATATTTATTTAAACTTCCCTGATAATGCTTTAGTAAATGTAAAAAATTTAATACCCGATATAATCGTAGATATGCCATATGCCGGAAAAAATAATTTTACCGGCCAACAACTGTATACCTGCAACAAGTGTTTTTTGCGTTACAAAGTTGCCAAGGCATTAATTAAAGTCCAATCGGTTTTGCAAAAAAGTAAAAAAAGTTTAAAACTCTTTGATTGTTATCGCCCTTTTTCGGTACAAAAAATATTATTCAAAAAATTTCCGTTTAGCGGTTATGTTGCCGACACTATTGGGGGCTCCATCCATAACCGGGGTTCGGCAGTTGATATTACAATTGTTGATAAATATGGGGAAGAAATGGATATGGGGACGGAATTTGACGAATTAAGCATAAAAGCAAATCATAATTATCATTTTTTACCCGATACCGTACTAAAAAACAGAGTTTTTTTAAAAAACCTTATGATGTCGCACAATTTTATACCAATCCGTAGTGAATGGTGGCACTATAACTACGCAGATGCAAGGAAATACCCTAAAATTGATGATGAATTTTTATGTAATTAGTGCGCACCCGTAAACTCGTAGCTGCGTAACTGACGGGTTAACCCGTCAGTTGTAACGTGCTTATTATCAGCTTTCAGTTTTGTAGAGGCACAAATTATTATTTTATTCAAGCATTTTACGGATACACACCAATTAGTTCTTATCAATACCCAAATAAATACAACTATATCAAAAACAAGGGCTTATTTGCTGAATATCAATAATTTAACACAAAACATAAAATCAAGGCCTAAAATTTAATAAAATGTTATGCCGATTATTTTAAAAGTCTTCAATAAAATGACTATTTTTAAGCTTTTAAAACAAAAAAACCAGATATGTTAGAGCAAAAAAACAAATTAGCAAATGATTTAATCGATTATATAGATGCAAGCCCAAGCCCTTTCCATGCGGTACGAAACATAAAAGCTGCACTAATCAAACGGGGTTTTAAAGAGCTTTTGGCTGAAAACAAATGGGATTTACGACGCGGTTCAAAATATTTTATCTCAAAAAATGAATCTTCAATAATTGCTTTTGTAACAGGTATGGGTAATATTGAAGAAACAGGTTTTAGGGTAGTTGCTGCCCATACCGATTCGCCCAGCTTAAAAATTAAGCCAGCACCCGAAATTTACATCAAAGATAAATACCTGAAATTAAACACCGAGGTTTATGGCGGGGCAATTTTACATACTTGGTTCGACAGGCCATTATCTATAGCAGGAAGGGTTAGTTTGAAGAGCAACAACCCCTTAAAACCTATCTCGAAATACTTAAACGTAAAAAGCCCAATAGCAATAATACCCAGCGTGGCAATTCATTTAAACCGTGAAATCAACCAAGGGCAAAAAATAGAAAACCAAAAAGTTCTTATGCCCCTTTTGGCAATGATTGACAAACATTTTGAAAAAGATGCTTTTTTGCAAAACTTAATAGCAGCAGAACTAAAAATTGATGCAGCGGATATACTTGATTTTGATTTAAACCTGACTAATTATGGTAAGGGGATGTTGATAGGCTTAAACAATGAGTTTATTTCATCGGGCAAGCTAGATGATTTAGCCATGGTACACGCAGGTATACAGGCATTAATCGACAGTAAACCAACCGACGCCACCCAGGTGATGGTATGCTTTGATAATGAGGAGGTTGGGAGCTTATCTAAACAAGGTGCGGGTTCGCCGTTTTTAAGTAATGTATTACAGCGGATATGTCAGCATTTTAAAAACGATTTCGAATCGTTCAACAGGGCCATTGCCAACTCATTTTTAATTAGTGCAGATATGGCACATGCCATCCACCCAAATTATCAGGAAAAACACGATCCGATAAATAATCCGGTAATTAATGGAGGCCCCGTAATTAAAATTAATGCAAACCAAAAATATACCACCGATAGCGATTCAAGTGCCGTTTACGAAATGCTTTGCAGAAATGCAAATGTTCCCGTACAAAAATACGTAAACCACTCAGATATTAAGGGCGGTTCCACTTTAGGGAGCGTATCGTCAGGTCAATTAGATTTTAGGTCGGTCGATATTGGAAACCCGATGCTTGCAATGCATTCAATTCGCGAATTAGGTGGCGTTGATGACCATTACTGGGTAATGAAATCGTTTGCAGAATTTTATCGGTATTAGGTAGAATTTATAAAGTCCGATTTCTGCGTTATTAGTCAAAATTCAAACCCTCAAATACACTATTTGGTGTTGATGTAAGTCATTGAAACCTATTGGCGTATATTAGTCTTTAATAAAAATGGAAAAACTCTTTAGGTATTTACAACTATTTAAATTGTTAGTTCACACCTAAAAAATAAACAGATAAAGTATTACATAATATTTAAAGCTAAGGTGGCACAAATCATCGCTGATAACATCTTGAATATCAAGGCTTTTGTGTTTTCGTGTTTTTGCATAGAATAAAAAAACAACAATGTATTAAAAACACTAAAAATCTTTTATTAACTTTTTAGCACGTAGGATAATGATTATTTTTAATATTTTTGGCCAATTTATTGTATGTCTAAAATTAGTTGGTTATATTGCGTTAAGACAAAACAGACAATCTAATTAGAGTGAAACATGAAATCCTCATAGATAATAAATAATGGAAAAGGAGTGAATGAATTTCAAATATTTAACTTAAATTTAATCTTGTGAAAAATATATTAATTACCATAATTTTATCATTTTTTGTTTTCTCAGGTTTTTCAGATAATCAAGTTTGGGTTTATGCAAATCTTCCATCAAAGACATATTCAGGAAAACAATTTACTGTAGAAGTAACAATTAATAAAATGAGTTTAAAGCATTTTGCTGAATTTAAGCAAAAACTACCTAAGGGGTTTACAGCTATTGAAAAAAATTCGCAAAGTGCCGATTTCCATTTTAAAGATCAGTATGTAAAATTGATTTGGTTGCGTTTACCAAGGCAATCGCAGTTTAAAATAAGTTATGAAATTGTTGTAGACCGATCTGTAAGAGGAACTTATAATCTGCCTGGACAATTTACGTATATTTACGACAACCAACGGGGGAATATCTATTTGAACGACATTGAGTTAGCTGTTTTTCCACCCGATTGGGATTTTGGGCCAGGGATACCATTTCCCCCGGCCAACCCTGAATCGGTACAGTGCTTAAGGCTTAAACCCTTTTATTCTAAAGACCAGAAAAGCATTATTGTAAAACTACTTGTTAGCCGTGGTATTGCACAAGGGGCGGCAAAAATCAAAGAAAAAATCCCGACAGGATACAAAGCAAGTTTAATTGAGTCAGGAAATGCATCGTTTTCAATTGACAAACAAACAGTTGAATTTGTTTGGAATAAACTACCAAAAGAAAAAGACTTTGTTATTTCATATAAATTAAGCCCAGTAAGTTTTAACCCCCAATTGCCCAAAATTGAAGGCAGCTTCATGTATCAGGCCAATGGTCAACTACAAACGCCCAAAATCAGGGAAGTTTATATGAATAGAAACAGAAATAGTAAAACCCCGGATGTTAATAATCGTGATATCAAAAATCACTTCATAAAGTAGACCACAAATTAGTTCAATTTCAGTTGTGATAGCCCTGCACCATTAATTTAAATTTTGTTATTTTAATATTTCTGGTATTTTTGTAGGTTGCAATTTATATTAAACAAAAAAATTATGGCAAATACAAAAAAAACAAGAGGGGTAATAGCAATTTTAACAGGCGGTGGCGATGTGCCCGGCCTAAACCCGGCTATCAGGGCAATAACTATCAGGGCAATCAGGGAAAATTTTAAAGTTATAGGTTTACGACGCGGTTGGGGTGGAATTGTTAACATGAAAAGGGATAAAAAAGCTGACAACAGCGAATGTTATATTGAGTTAACCGAAGAAATTGTAAACAGGACAGGCAGGACAGGTGGAACCTTCCTTCACAGTTCACGAACACGCCCAAGCCACATGCCTAAGGCTAGTGTTCCTGAGCATCACAAGGATGCATACAACAATGAGGTAAACGACCTTACACCAGAGGTTATTAAAAACCTTGAATATCTTAATGTTGATTATCTAATACCTATTGGGGGTGACGATACTTTAAGTTATGGTGTACGGCTGTACAAAGAGGGTGTAAAAGTAGTTGCGATACCAAAAACAATGGACAACGATGTGCCCGGAACGGATTATTGTATCGGTTTTAGTACCTGTGTTACACGTACAATTAACATGACTAATACTTTGCGTACTTCAGCCGGTTCGCATGAAAGGATACTTGTACTTGAAGTGTTTGGGCGATATGCAGGTTTTACTGCCATGCTACCAACCATGGCAGGTGCCGCTAACCGATGTGTAATCCCTGAATACAAATTTAATATCAATAGTTTAACAGAATTATTGGTACATGACAGGCTTAAAAACCCAAGTAACTATTCTGTTGTGCTTATTTCAGAAGGTGCTATGTATGAGGGCGCTGACATGATGTTCCAAGACAATGAAAAAGATATGTTCGGCCATGCTAAATTAGGTGGCGTAGGTGAGATTGTTTCAGCAAATATTAAAGAGTTATCGGCAAAATACACAAAGGGCAAAAAAGTAAACATCATTAACCAAAAATTGGGCTACCTTGTTCGTGGTGGCGACCCCGATGCAATTGACTCAATTGTACCGATGGCTTATGGAAACCTTGCGCTTGACTTGATTTTAAAAGGGATCCATGGAAGATTGGTCGTGCTTAAAAACGGCAGGTACGATAACATGCCGATTGATGTAGTAACAAGCTCAAAAAAACTAGTTAATATCGATAAATTTTACAATATAAAAAGACTAAGGCCGCATTACAAAAGCTTTGAAATGAGCCCGTTATTTATAATGACTAGCGATACGTAGCGATACTTGGTTAAATTATTGTTTGTTAAGCTTATATTAAGTTTTATAAATTTAATTTATTGATAAAGTTTTATTGTTTAATTTTGTGGGCTGATTTTTTCAAGGAAGAAATCAGCCTATTTAGATTATTAAGATAAAATTTATGTCAAAAATTAAAAAAATAGCTGTTTTAACATCAGGTGGCGATGCCCCTGGAATGAATGCAGCTGTAAGGGCTGTTGTACGTGCAGCAATATTTCACAACCTTGAGGTAGTTGGTATCGAACATGGTTTCGAAGGGATGATAAAAGGCGAGTTGTTCAGGCTTGAGTCAAAAGATATGCGAAATATCATCCATAGAGGAGGAACTATATTACGAAGTGCCAGAAGTTTAGAATTTAAAACAAAAAAAGGAAGGGCTAACGCATTTAATAACTTAAAAAAACAAAATATTGATGCTGTTATAGTAATCGGTGGTGATGGTACTTTCCGTGGGGCGGGTGTTTTTTCACAAGAATATGATATCCCTTTTATTGGAATACCAGGTACTATCGACAATGATATGCCGGGTACCGATTTTACCATTGGTTTTGATACAGCATTAAATACAGTTGTTGAAACAATCGATAAAATAAAGGATACCGCAAGTTCGCACGATAGGACTTTTTTTATTGAAGTAATGGGGCGCGATGCAGGTTTTATTGCACTTCAGGCAGGTATTGCAACAGGTGCTGAGGCTATATTGATTCCTGAAGTTGAAGGGCAGGCTGAAAACTTGAGGGAGTTCCTTCTTAAAGCAAAAAAGTTAAAAAAGATGTCAAATATAATCTTGGTTGCTGAGGGGAACAAACTAGGCGGCGCCCAACAAGTTGCAGATCAGGTAAAAGACGAGTTTAAAGATTTTGGTATCCGTGTCAATGTTCTTGGACATATGCAAAGAGGTGGTTCACCAACGGCTTTCGATCGTTTCCTTGCCAGCAGGTTAGGTGTTGCTGCCGTTGATGCACTTATAGATAACCAGCGCAGTGTTATGGTTGGGTATAAAAACCACGAAGTAGTGCATGTACCGTTTAATAAAACAATTAAAGGTCTTAGAAATATTAACGATGAATTGCTTAAGGTTGCCGATATTTTGATGATATAGCTTAAAATTACATTTTCAAATTTCGTTAGTTTCTACTTACGCATTGATTAAGCGAAACTAACGAATTCTGATTTTCCTAAAAAGGGCTCAAATTTTTATTTTGAACCCTTTTTTTATTTAAAATAGATATAATTTGTATCTTTGATTCGTGATGAAACCTGATAAATTACTAAGAAAAATAAGAGACTCGGTAATTGAGAATGCTCCGGATGCTCAAATTATTCTCTTTGGATCTCATGCCAGAGGTGATAGTCATTTAGAATCTGATTGGGATATTATTATTTTGCTCAAAGAAAAAAAGATTTCTTATGATTTTGAAAAGAAGTTGATTCATTCACTTTATGACATTGAATTTGAAACAGGTGAAATAATTAGCCCAATGATTTATTCCGAACATGATTGGAATAACAAATAAGTACCCAGTAAAAATTAATTGTATATTTATTTTTACGCAACTTGCATATTGTAAAATATTTGCACCAGTGCGTAAGCAACATTAAATAGCACTTAGTGCTTATAAAATTACACCATTTTATAAAAACGTAATGAAAGATGTAATAAAAATATTAATTGAAGAAATTAAAAGTATCATCCTCTAATTAAAATTCAAATTTACTACATGCCCAAAACAGGTTTATTTGCCGATTTAATTTTACCGGTTCCACTGAACCAGTTTTTCACATATCATATCCCTGCCGAATTTGCAAAACTTTGTAGCCCCGGGAAAAGGGTTGTGGTCCAATTTGGAAGAAAAAAAGTTTATTCGGCAATAATATATCGTATCCACAACAATGAACCAACAAGTTATAAAACAAAAAACATATTGTCGGTTCTTGACAACGAACCTATTGTTAATGAACTGCAATTCAAATTTTGGCAATGGATAGCAGAATATTATATATGCACCATAGGCGAAGTTTACAGGGCAGCATTACCTGCCGGCTTAAAACTTGAAAGCCACACTTCGATAAAATATAATGCTGATTTTTTTGAGTTTAACGAAAGCCCTGAAGATTTAAGCTTTTCACCAAAAGAAAGTATTTTATTAGACGCATTAAAAATTCACAACAAGCTCAATATCAGTGAAATAAACAGTTTACTTTCATTAAAAAACGGCATTACTTATGTAAAATCTTTGTACGATAAAGGTGCTGTTGAGATTGAAGAGTCGTTAACCAAAAACTACAAAGCAAAAAAAGAAACTTATTTATGTTTGAACAAAAATTATGAAACTGCCGACAAAATTAATTTAGTACTGGATGGCTTAAATAAAGCAAAAAAACAAAAAGAACTTTTGTTATCCTTTTTAGAACTGACATTTTATGGCACAGATAACCAACTACAAGAAATAAGCAAACATGAATTAATCAAGCATACAAACAGTAACAGCAGCATAGTTAAAGAATTAGAGAAAAAGGGGATATTAAAAAGCAATCAAAAGGATATTTCGCGCTTAAATACTGAAAACGGAACTATTGTTGAAGCAAAACAATTAAACAATGCTCAAAACAGTGCTTTAAAACAGGTAAAAGAACAATTTAATGGTAAAGAAACTGTTTTGTTGCATGGTGTAACTTCGAGTGGCAAAACAGAAATTTATATCCACCTAATTAATGAAACCATTAAAAAAGGGAAACAAGTATTATATCTTTTACCCGAAATTGCTTTAAGCACACAACTTGTCCACAGGTTAAAAAAACATTTTGGTAACCAGGTTGGTGTTTATCATTCAAAATTTAGCGATGCCGAACGTGTTGAAATTTGGCAAAACATACAAAATGCCCCTTCTTTAGAAAATCAAACACAATATAAAATTATTTTGGGTGTCCGTTCTTCGGTTTTTTTACCGTATTCAAAACTTGGCCTTATAATAATTGACGAAGAACATGAAAACACCTTCAAACAATATAATCCTGCGCCCAGGTATCATGCCAGGGATGCCGCACTTGTTTTAGCCAGGATACATGGTGCAAAAACATTATTAGGAACTGCAACACCATCAGTTGAAAGTTATTTCAATGCCAAATCCGGGAAATATGGTTTGGTAGAACTAAATACAAGATACCAGGATATTGAGTTGCCTGAAATTTTTATTGCTGATATAAAGGAAGCAAAGAGAAAAAAGCAAATGAAATCGCATTTTACCCCTTTATTGCTTGAAAATATTGAAAATGTACTGAAAAATAAAAGCCAGGTAATTTTATTTCAGAACAGGCGGGGTTTTGCACCATATATTGAATGTATTTCTTGTGGGAGTATCCCTAAATGCAAGCATTGCGATGTTAGCTTAACATACCATAGGCACACAAACCAGCTAGTTTGCCACTATTGTGGCTTTACATATACAAACAATGGCAGTTGCAAGGATTGCGGAAGCACTTCATTACAAACCAGGGGTTTTGGTACCGAAAAAGTGGAAGATGAATTGGCAGTTTTTTTTCCGGGGGCAACAATAAAAAGAATGGACTTGGATACAACTAGGGGAAAGCATGCCCATGAAAAATTAATTCATAAGTTTGAGGCCGGAGACATTGACATACTGATTGGTACTCAGATGGTTACAAAAGGCCTTGATTTTGACAATGTTAGCCTTGTTGGTGTTTTAGATGCTGATCAGATGTTAAATTTTCCTGATTTTAGGGCTTATGAAAGAAGCTATCAGTTAATGGCACAAGTTGCAGGACGGGCAGGACGAAAAAACAAAAGAGGTAAAGTTATTATCCAAACCTCAAGTGCCGGCAATGAAATAATCAATAATGTTGTAAACAATGATTACCTGCAAATGTTTTATAAACAAATAGAAGAAAGGAAACAGTTCAAGTATCCGCCATTTATCAGGTTAATCCACATAAGTGTAAAACACAAAAACAAACAAATACTTGATGAAGCCTCCGG
>NBLH01000012.1 GCA_002084525.1 Bacteroidetes bacterium 4572_117
TTTTGCTTATGCCTGAAATAGAAAAACATATTACAATTGTGGCCGATTTTCGTGAAAATGCATCAGGTATAGTTCAAATACTTATTGAACTTGGTATAAAAATAAATGTGCAAGTTTTAAAAAGAGGCGACTACCTGATTAATAACCAGCTAATTGTAGAGAGAAAAACCAAGGATGACTTTGTTTTGTCATTAATGCAAAACCGTTTGTTTAAGCAATGTGCAAATCTGAAAAAAACTAATTACCATCAAATTTTACTTATTGAAGGCAACCCATACAAAACAAAACACAGTATCAGCCGCGAGGCGATAAGGGGGGCTTTGCTTTCTATAAGTTCATCATGGCAAATACCAATTGTGTATTCTTTAAATACAAATGAAACTGCCCAAATGCTAATTCATGCCGCAAAGCAAAACCTGCACGAAAAATTTATGTTTCAGCGTACCGGTTATAAGCCTAAAACCATTACTAAAAAACAGCTTTATTTTTTACAGGGGTTACCATCGGTTGGCCCTAAAATAGCAATTGAGTTATTAAAGCAATTTGGGAATATTGAAAAAATTATATCAGCTACTGAAAAAGAGTTGAAGGATGTAGCCGGCATTGGCAAGGGAAAAGCTGTAAAAATACGGGAATTTATTACTGCCAAGCACATAGTTTGGCAAATTTAATTATATTTGAAAAACTGATTTTTCTAACATGAGCAAACCTAAAGTGAAAAATAAACTAATTTTGTGGCTTAACAGGCCTTTTCCTCTAATTGAAACCAACAAAAACAAATTTCTGATATCATTTTCGTTTGCCGCTTTTATTTTCATTTTTTTAATTGTTTTTCAGCCATTTGGCTTGTCAAAAATACAATTCTATAAACCCATATATATTGCAGGATTTTTTTCATAACTTTTTCAGTAATGCTTATCAGCTTTTTTACCGGCTCCATAGTCCTTAAAAAAAGCTTTAATCCTGATAAGTGGAACATAAAAAAGAAATATTTTTTATTTTATGGCAAATAAGTATAATTGCAGTATTTAATTGGTTGTACAATTCAATTGCGGGAAAAGAAATTACTGAACAATATAATTTGATTTCTTTTTTATTTATTACCATTGCAGTAGGTATTTTCCCAACTCTATTTTACACTATTAATGCTGAGAAAATTTTATCGCATAAACATGGCTTAATTGCAAATGAGTTGTCTGAGAACCTGCGCACATCTAAATTCGATGCTAAAACAGAGCTAATTAATATAGTTGCTGAAAATAATACAAATTTATTGATACTTAATTTGCCGGAATTAATATGCATTGTTTCAGAAGGGAATTATGTAAATGTGTTTTACTATGAAAACGATAAAATAAACAAGAAACTTATTAGAAATTCACTTTCAAACATAAAGCGGCAATTAATTGTTTTCGGCTCTATACAATGTTGTCATCGTTCATACATTATTAATTTGCAAAATGTAAGCAGTGTTAGCGGAAATGCCAGGAATTATAACTTGCATGTAAAAAATCTGGGTTTTACCGTTCCTGTTTCCCGAAATTTCCCAAAAACAATTATAAAAAACATATTAAAAACACAGAATACCTAAACCAGAGCCTCATTAAGTGTATTAGTCATTTATTGTTAGGTTGTTATGTGCTATTTTCAATGACTAATGAATAATTTCTAATGACTTTTTACGATAACTCTATCTTATGAGCAAAACCCATAACACACTGATAATATTCTTATACGACAGGAGTTCTAAAACTGTAATCATAGTAAGAGTTTAGTAATTGACAGGTTAACTTGTTAGTTGTTCAGGGCTTGATATGTCCCGCAAAACCTATAATGGGATCAGGTATATTTAGCGAAAGTTTCATTTGTTCAGAAGCAGCACGGCAACCTGCTTTGCATTTTGTATATAAGTTACATCCGGTACAAAAATCCGGTATAATATTATCCCATAGTTGGGCTTTTTCTGAATTTAACATATCACTTATTTTATCCTTGTAAATATTCCCCAAAATTGTAGGCGAGTGATTACAAAAACGTAAATCGCCATGAATATCTATTGTAAGCGGTCGCCTTTTAATATCAGAAGAGCATGTCGAAAACAAAATATTTTTGAAATCGTCAGGGTTTAAAACACATAAAGGTGTGCAAACATTTGAACTAAGTGCAAGTTTGTGTTCCCTACCTGTTTGAGAGGCAATTTTATAAGTTTTAGCTAGTTCTTGTTGCGAAATAATCAAATTATTTTTTTCAATAATGCCTTGCCCGCCAATATTAAACCGGTTTAACATAATTCTGAAAACGCCCATGTTTTTTAAAAAAACCAAGGTCTCGGCAATTTGCTTATAATTTGCTTTGGTAATTACAATAACACCAACAACATTTGCATTTAACCCAATAAGTATTTTTATCGATTCTACAGATTTTCTCCACGAACCTGTTATACCTGTCATATAATCGTGTGCTTTGGTATCAGGCGAATGCACAGGGAGTTCAAAAAGCCCTACTTTAAGGTCTAGCATTTGTTTATAATCTGTTTTATTTGCCGAATTTCCGTTTGTTATTATTGTAACCGATTTTTTTTTCATTTTGGCATATAAAACCAGTTCGGGAAAGCGCTCTGCAAGGAAGGGTTCACCCCCGGTAAATGTAACATGCTTAACATCAGCAACTTTAAAAATACGCTTTAAGGTTTTTTTTGCCTGTTTATATGAGTTATAGTGGCTAAAATTTTTATTGCCGGGCATTTTCCAAATGTTGTAACAGTATTTACATTTTAAATTGCAAACAGATGTAAGCTCAAAAGTTATTTGTGGAAGTTTAACCTTCATTATCGGATATTTAACCTATAAATATCACGGAATTGTTGTTGCTTATCCTTATCTTCAGCAAAAAGGTTTAAATAATAAGTGCCATTTTGCAGGTTTTCATCAACCAATATAGTAAAATCCTCAACATAACTATCAAATAAACCATCGGCAGGCAATATATTATCAATTTGCAAGGTATCCGAACGCAAAGTATCGGTAATATTAAAAGAGAAATTAATTCCATCCCTGTCCTCAATGGTCCCGTTAATTTTATTGTCAATGTTTAAATCAAGATTAATCTTATATCCATCTAAATTTTCAATAATGAACCTATTGGCAGGTGCTGGCATATCGTAACAAGAAACACAAGAATATGTTGTAACCGTAGAAAAAGTCAGCAACAAAGCACCGACTTTCATTTTTTTCGACAGCCAAAATCCTGATTTGCCTTTTGAGAAAAAAACAGCCAAAGAAATAATTGCAAACAAAACTGTTAAAACAGCCACAGTAATTGGTATAATGGTTTCTTTTTTATTCATTAGGCACGTTTTAAAGATAGAAAACAGATATTTGTAAAGGTAATAATAATTTTATTCAAATACATTCCCATCCACCCCAAAACTTTCCCGTTTGTCCCAAATCAGTCCTGTTTGTGTAATTTGTTGCCTATCAATCACATAAATTTGCAAAATAATGCTTCCTATCCGTACATTTGTTGTCAAGTTTAACAAATTAAATTTAAAAATTATGAAAAAGATATTATTAAGTATGATAGTTTTAGTATTTGTTATACCAATTTTTGCGCAGACAGGAACAATAGTCGTAAATGTTTCAGGTATTGAAAATGATAAAGGCGTTGTTCAAATAGGTCTTTACAACAGAGAAGAAAGTTTCCCAAATTACAACATGAATTTTAAAGGAGCTTTTCCAAAAGCAAATAAAAATGTCTCATAGTTTCATTGTTAAGCTGTTTATCAAAAAAAGCTTTTACCGGAATTTCAAAACCCGAAATAACAAAACTATTTATTTGCCCCGATGATGTTTTTTCTTTAAGCTCATACATTTCATTTTCTAAAACATATTGTTCTACAAATTCATTTTCCGGATCAACTATCCAGTATTCTTTTACGCCATGACTTTGATAGTCGTTAAACTTTATAGTACGGTCAGTTTTTTCAGTCGATTTTGATAAAACTTCAACCACAAAATCTGGTGCAGGAAATAACAATTGGTCCGCTTTAAAATCTTTTGCTTTTTCTTTGCCAAAAAAACAAATATCAGGTTCGTAATCATTACGGGTAAGTCGTATCATAAGCTTTTCAACTGCAACAATAGCCTGTAGATTACGAGATACTATAAATGTATTTATAAAAAAAGATAAATTAGAAACAACATTACTGTGCCTATACATAACAGGGGAATGAATAATTATTTTGCCGTTTATAAATTCGGCTTTATCATTTTCGCTAACAGTTTCGTAGAAATACATTCGTTCTTTTTGTTCTTCTTCATAAAGATTCTGTAGGGCATTTAAAATTATAAAAGCATTAGGCTGTTTTTTTATACGCTCTATTTGTTTTTTTAGTTCTAGATTCATAATTTATTGGATATAGAAGATGAATAGCACTTAATGCAAAGTTACGATAATTTTATATATTAATAAAATCTATGTATTATGAAAAAAATAATAAAAATTTTCCCATTTGTAGCAGTAATTGCACTTAATGTGCTTGCAGAAGGTTCTGGGTTTAGAATACGAAACGTTATGCCTTTTGTACTGATAATTGCCGGGTTGCTTTCAGTAAACCTTGTTTTGTCATTTATCCTAAAAATAAAAAACTATTTTTTATATGGATTATCCGGGGTTGCTATTCTTGGTGCTTTGGCTGTTTTAATACTACCAAAATCTTTAGGGCAGTTTTATTTGCACTTGGAATGGTGCTTACTGTAATTACTTAGCATCAAGAAGATGCCATTAATACAATAATTGCAACGCTTGTACCAATAGTTTTGCAACTTGCAATAGGTGTTCCGATAACGGTAAAACTTCCCGATTATTTAATGCAGAAAGTAGGAGGGGAGCAAATAATTTTTAAATCGATAAAAGATTTGTTTAGTGCAATGCCTTTTGGTTTGAATAAAGCAAATGCAAAAGATTTAACTACTGTTGTGCAGTTTTTTCTTACAGGCGATGAACCTACAACTGGTTATTTTGTTTTTGAAAACCAAAAATGTGCTTATACAGAGGGAGTACACCCAAACCCAAAAACTACAATAAAATGTGGTTCTAAACTTTGGCTGCAAATATCAAACAATGAAGTTTCAGGCGATAAAGCACTTATAAATAATGAATATCAAGTAGAAGGTGATGCAAGTATAATGCTAAAATTTGCAAGTTTATTTGAACCACCAAAACCAGTAAAAAAGAAAGAAAATAAATTTGAATATAAAACATTTGCACCTAACAAAATAAAAAATATTGTTGTTTTTGATGGTGGTCCAAGAACATCAAAATTTAGTAAAACCACTTTTATGGTAAATCATTTTATTGATGGTGCAAAACAAGCAGGTGCAAATATTGAATACATTATATGTTGTTAGATGAACAAGGTTATACATTGCATCCCGACAGGTTTCCTGAAAAAGGTGAACAGGGTTTTGTTGTGTTTAGTACTGCCGGTTTCCCTGATGTTGAACATAATTTCGAAGGTTTAAAATTATCGTACAGGATGTGGGGTTCGCATAGTGAAAATATGCATTTAATGGGTGAGTTTTTCTTGACCGCTGCCGAGATAATTGTGCAACCCGTATATGAGGGTCGCAGGAATATGATTAAAGATGTTTGTATAAAAACCGGGAAACAAATTGTTGAACAAGGCAAAATCGACCAGGATTTAATGTTAGCTGTTCAAGATTCTACCGTATCAAAAGAAACATTTCAAATGCAGGCAGATATGTTTTGGGAAAGCCTTGATGGCAAAAAAAGCTTTTTATCAAGCATACCTAAAATTTAGGGTTCCTAAGGCCTGACTTGAATTCCTTTTAAGGACTCAATCCCTAAAGAGTGTGCTGAAAATCAGGTATCAATACCACCGGGCTATTGCTGTCAGACCCTTTCAGACCCTGCCCCGTGTTGTTGCGGGGGCTAACCCCTTTTAGCCAAAATAAAAAGTAGGACGTGTTTTTTTTTAATTAATACAACATATTTAACATACCAGTATACAACTAGCCTGATAAAGCTTAGATTTATTTACTATTTTTGTAATTATTTTTACGGATTATGGATAAAAAAATCAACAATAAAGATGCACTGTTTGGAAAAACTATCAGTGAACTGGAACATATAGTAAATTCATTAAAATTACCTGCTTATACCGCTAAACAAATTGCTTTATGGCTTTATAAAAAAAAGATTGCTACTATTGACGAAATGACCAACCTTTCGAAAACAGCAAGAAAAAGCCTTGCAGAAAGGTATTGTCTCGGTATTTCTGAGCCATTAAGTGTCAAAACATCATCAGACGGGACTAAAAAATATTTGTTCCCGGCAATTAACAACGCTTTTATCGAAACTGCTTTTATCCCAGAAGAAAAAAGGGACACACTTTGCGTATCGTCGCAAGTTGGCTGTAAAATGGCCTGCACTTTTTGTATGACTGGCAAACAAGGTTTTCAAGGCCATTTATCGGCAGGTGAAATCTTGAACCAATTGCGGAGCATACCGGAAAGCAACAATATCTCAAATATTGTTTTTATGGGTATGGGCGAACCTTTTGACAATTTAACTAGCGTACTAAAGGCACTTGAAATACTTACTTCGGATTATGGCTTTGAAATGAGCCCAAAAAGAATTAATGTTTCAACAATAGGGATACTTGAAAGCTTAAAAATGTTTTTAGAAAAAAGCAAGTGTAATTTAGCAATAAGCCTTCACACCCCTTTTACCGATGAAAGAAAAGAATTGATGCCAATTGAAAAAAACCAGCCAATAAAAGAAATCTTATCAGAAATAAAAAAATGGGATTTTGCTAGGAACAGGAGGGTATCTTTTGAATACATTATGTTTAAGGGTGTAAATGATACGCCTAAACATGTAAGCGAATTGGCTAAAATTTTAAACGGTATCAAATGCCGTATCAATTTAATCCGTTTTCATCATGTACCCGGTTTAGAGATTATAGGATCAGATGACGAAACCATAATGAATTTCCAACAACAACTGAAAGAAAAAGGCATTGTTACCACAATAAGGGCTTCGCGCGGTTTAGATATTGAAGCTGCATGTGGGTTGCTTTCGACCAAAGCTATTTTAAACCAACAAAAAACTATTTTGGATGTCAAAAAATAAACTTATAGTCGGGCTGAAAGAGCATCGGATTTTTGGTTGGATAGCAAGGGTTTATCGCACGGGAGAAGAAAACAAAGAGTTTTTTGCAATTGTTGAGGGTATTTCAGGGAAAAATGCAGAAACCGATGTAAAAGAGTTTTCTGAAATAGAACAAAAACTGATTAAAATCACAGACCAAATAGCTGATAATGAGCTAAATAAAATATTTTCAAAAAAAAAACAATCAACTCGCGATTTTATTAATACTTTTAATAACCACACACTAAGGATACGTATACGTGAATTTATCGAAAAACGGCTTATTTCGCTTTTTGATATAATGAAAAGCTCAAACGTTCAGTTGTTTTACAATTCAGATAGTAAAAATATTTATTTTGAGGATAAAATAGAATTGCAAAACAATTATTCCGAAGCAGTTTTTAATTTCGCTAAAAATGAAAATGAAAGCCAATACTTTTTAAGTTTAAAACACGATGACTCT
This sequence comes from Bacteroidetes bacterium 4572_117, assembly GCA_002084525.1. Classification (GTDB taxonomy): domain Bacteria; phylum Bacteroidota; class Bacteroidia; order Bacteroidales; family NBLH01; genus NBLH01. The sequence continues at coordinate 7,637 of NBLH01000012.1, forward strand.
GAACTCAGCCTATTTAACAAACATGCTAATATAATTACAAATTCGCCATGTAGTATAATTGTTGAAAATAAATGTTACTTTTTCAGGCCCGAACCTGAGGGTATAGATGGTAAAAAGCTGCTTCCTTTCATCGTAAAAAAGCACATTACCATACCAAAATCAAGCGAAAAAAAATATTTTGAGACTTTTGTGCTTAAATCCATAGAAAAATATAAAGTTAATGCCATAGGCTTTGATATAGTAAAACAAAATATTAAGCCAAAACCAATTATTATTGTTGAAAAAGACTGGCAAGGCGAATTTACCATGATACTAAAATTTGACTATGAAGGTAATCTTGTTAGCCCTTCTTATCAAAAAAAACGGTTTGTAAAGGCACTAATTAACGAAAACACATACAAATACGAGCAAATTGACCGAAATTTTCAGTTTGAAAATGAAAAATCAGCCTTTTTAAAATCAATTGGGCTTTATAACACTGTTGAACACAATTATAAAATTAAAAAAGATAAGGTAGACCCGGCTGAAGATACAGCTTTAATTCAATGGCTAAACAAATTTGGTTCTGTATTAAAAGAAAACTGCTTTGATGTCCAACAAAAATTTTTCAACAAAAAGTATTTTATCGAAAAAGCCTGGATTGACTTCAGGGTAAAAGACCGCAACGACTGGTTCGACATACAAGCTACCGTTAATTTTGGTGGATTTAGTTTCCCTTTTTCTAAGCTTAAAAACCATATAAAAAACAATAATAACGAATTTGTATTGCCTAATGGCGAAATTGCTATTATCCCCGAAGAATGGTTTTCAAAATATCGCGATTTTGTCCTTTTCAGTAAAACCGATGGTGAAATTTTCAATTTAGCAAAACACCACTACCCTGTTTTAAGTAACAGTATTGAGGATATTGATGAAGAGTTGGTAAAAAAAATGAATGAACTAGCCCATCAAAAATTTCCAATCCCGGCAAAACTAAAGGCTAAGCTAAGGCCTTACCAAAAACAAGGTTACGACTGGATAAACTCATTGCACGAAAGCAACTTTGGAGCCTGCCTTGCTGATGATATGGGGCTTGGGAAAACCCTGCAAACACTAGCAGTTATACAAAGGATTATTGTTGGAGACTCTTTGCAAAAAAAAGCCAAGCAACCTGCAAACAACAAACCCATGCAATTAAGCTTGTTCGATACAATACCACAAGAAAAACCCAAAAACAAAACACGTAAAAATCATGCTGAAAAAAAGATTGCCGGCTTAATTGTCATGCCTACATCGCTGATACATAATTGGTTAAGCGAAATAAAAAAGTTTGCGCCAAATATTAATACCTATATTTATTCAGGTGGCCGAAGGGATAAAAACATTGAACAGTTTTCAAATTACGACCTAATTTTAAGTAGTTACGGTATTGTACGGAACGATATAGAAATACTTGCCAAGTATAATTTTAATTTTCTATTTCTTGATGAAAGCCAAGCAATTAAAAACCCGACATCAAAAATATATAAGTCGATAATTAAACTACATGCAAATTACAAAATGGTACTTACGGGTACACCTATCGAGAACTCGCTTACCGACCTTTGGGCGCAAATGAGTTTTATAAACCATGGTTTGCTTGGCACCTTAAACTTTTTTAAAGAAGAATTTGTCGACCCGATTGAAAAGTATCAAAATGCCATACTTAAAGAAGAAAAGCAAGAAAAACTCCAAAAAATTATCAGGCCATTTTTCTTGCGCCGAACTAAAGAAGAGGTTGCAAAAGATTTACCCGATTTAACAGAATCTATCCATTATTGCACCATGGGAGATGAACAACATCGGATTTATGAAGAGGAAAAATCTAAGATAAGAAATGTATTAATCAACACATACGGCAAGAAAAAAAGCTTAACTGAAAAACGCCTACTTATTATTCAGGCACTTACAAAACTTAGGCAGCTTGCAAACCACACAAAATTAATTAATGCTGAAAACGACTACCCTTCAGGTAAATTTGATGAAGTAATAAGGATGCTGGAAAGCTTAATTGCCGAAAACCACAAAGTGCTGCTTTTTTCATCGTTTGTAAAACATTTAGATTTATTTGCTGATTATTTTAATAAAAACAACTTAAAATATTCAACACTTACAGGTAAAACAAGAAAAAGAGAAGAAGTTATCAACAATTTTCAGTCGGATCCAGAAAACCGTTTGTTTTTAATTTCGTTAAAAGCAGGGGGCTCCGGTTTAAACCTTACCGCTGCCGATTATGTATTCATTTTAGACCCTTGGTGGAACCCTGCGGCTGAAAAACAAGCAATAGCACGTGCACACAGGATAGGGCAAAATCGAAAAGTTATGGCATACCGGTTTATTTCCGAAGCATCTGTTGAAGAAAAAATACTAAAATTCCAAAAAAAGAAACAAGAACTGGCAGATGTATTTATAAACAACAATGATTCGTTTGCCAAATTATCGCAAAACGAAATAATAGGGCTTTTTGACTAATTTTACCTATAAAACAGTATGTATTATCAAATTTTTTAAGCAAACTACCAATTTTATATAGGCAAATTTCAAAATCAATAGGATGTGCTGTTTTTTCTATTTATATTTGAACAAATTTAAAATTTATTTTACTGTGGGAAAAGAAAATATCAACAAACTATTCGATAAGTTCAACCAATATAATGTTATTGTGATTGGCGATGTAATGATTGACACCTATTTTTGGGGCAAAGTAGAACGAATTTCCCCAGAAGCACCAGTTCCAATTATTTCAAGATCAGACATTGAACACCGTTTGGGTGGTGCAGGTAATGTTGCCTTAAATGTTCAGTCATTGGGTGCAACTCCTTTTTTGTGCTCGGTTATTGGCGACGATGATAAATCAGTAGTACTCAAAAATTTACTAAAAAAAAGAGGGCTTTCTGATATTGGTATAGTAACCGACAGCGATAGGATTACAACTATTAAAACCCGTGTAATAAGCGACAACCAACATTTGTTGAGAATTGACGAAGAAATTACCGAAAATATCCCTACTAAAACCCAGGATATATTTATTGATAAATTAAAAACCATAATTTTGGGCAGAAAAATTGATGCAATAATTTTTGAGGATTACGACAAAGGTGTAATTACGTCAAATCTAATAAGCCAGATAGTTGAAATTGCAAAAAGCAACAATATCCCCACCCTTGTAGATCCTAAAAAAAGAAATTTTATGGATTATAAAGGGGTAACGCTTTTTAAACCAAACTTTAAAGAATTGGTTGAAGGTTTAAAGCTCGATATAGGAAAAAATGATTTTAAGGGCCTACATGAAGCATCTAACCAATTACGCGATAAATTAGGCATCGAAATGGTAATGGCTACTTTATCTGAATTAGGTATTTATATCAGCGATAATGGCTCATACCATAATATCCCTGCCGAAATTAGGGATATCGCAGATGTGTCGGGTGCCGGTGATACAGTAATTAGTACTGCAAGCCTTTGTTTGGCTGCTAGCTTGCCACCAAAAGATATTGCTTACATCTCGAACCTTGCCGGGGGGATTGTTTGCGAAAAAGTAGGTGTGGTACCTATTGATAAAGAGCTACTTAAAGAAGAATATTTTAGGATAAAGGAAGAAACACAATAACACATTTTCTGGATAAAAAATCTAGTCCCGAAGCGGTTTAAACATTGATTTACTAAGCGAACAGCCTACTATACAATAAACGTCTCAAATAAATGTGGAAAGCATACACCCGTCCGACCACTTGAGCGGTAGTACGGATATATTTCGCAAAATAATATGCCGCTTGTTGTATTTTCGTAAGCACCTAAATTACAGGTTACATACAAGTAAATGAAAAACTTAGCAAATAGCGGCAAAAATTTCGATTCCGGTTACTGGCAAAATAAATATATCGACAAAAAAACCGGTTGGGATATTGGCTATGTAGCTACACCGATAAAAGAGTATGTTGACCAGTTACAAGATAAATCGATAAAAATACTGGTTCCCGGTGCCGGTAATGCATACGAAGTTGAATATCTTTATAAAAAAGGTTTCAAAAAAACTTGGCTGCTGGATTTTGCCCCACAATCAATAAATAATTTTAAGCAAAGGGTGAAAATTTTCCCAAAAGAGCAAATTATTAACGAAGATTTTTTTAATCATACCCAAAAATATGATTTAATAATTGAGCTCACATTTTTCAGTTCATTAAACCCCAATTCACGAGAAAATTATGTTTCAAAAATGTCTGATTTACTAAACCCCGGCGGAAAACTTATAGGTTTGCTTTTTAATCACGGATTCGGTAACAATTTCCCACCTTTTGGAGGAACCGATAAAGAATACCAAAAACTTTTTAAAAATAAATTCATTATAAAGAAAATGGAAATCGCATATAATTCCATTAAACCACGGGCAAACAGAGAGTTGTTTATAATATTAGAAAAGCTCAATAAGGTCTAAGACTTATTTATTTAGGTCCATATATTCTTTTAATCAACATATTAGATTAATAAAATATACAAATAATTTATCAAACTACTTATTATCCCGGTTATGAGAATTTTCCATTCTGAATATCAAGCGCAATATGCATCATATACATTTTCGTATGCAGTTTATTGCTTGCAAGAAAACGTTGATGAATTACCATTGGTTTTGGAAAAAGGGTTTTTACCTTACACAGACAACCCGGCAATAAAACATGATATTTTTTACATGGCCAGAAGCGTCCGCATAAACTTAGGGGCTTTCAAAGACACATCGGAAAATAAACGTGTTGACAGAAAAATTAAACCATTAAACATTGAATTGCAAGTAATAAAAAAAACAGATTTCATAAACAACAGTGAGTTTCGTGATTTTTGTGTAAACTATGCCGGTGAACGTTTTGCCGATGGAAATATCGACACAAAAAGGTTTGATTACATTTATAACAAAAGCTTTTTTAGCCATATTTTTGTTTTTAAGTCGGGTAAAGAAATTTACGGCTATGTTTTTGGTTCATTAAAAAACAATGTACTGCATTATTGGTATGCTTTTTTTAACACAAATTATCTGCGTGAATATTCATTAGGCAAATGGATGATGTGGAAAATAATTTGCTGGGCAAAAGAATCGGAACTAGACTATATTTACATTGGCACAGCATACACGACTAAAGCATTATACAAAGTACGCGACCATAGAGGCATTGAATTTTTTGATGGTATTAAATGGAATGTGGATACAAAACAATTAAAACAACTTTGCCGTAACGACGAAGAAAAACATAACGAAAAAGATATGCTTAAATCAACCAATGTTATTAAAATAGCATGGGGCTCCCCCACCTGTTGAAACTACGGTATTTTCCAATTTATAAGTATTGTGTAAAACCTGATGTTCAATCAACCTAAATTTTTCTTCGCCAAACTGTTCAAAATAATCTGTAATGTTTGTACCTATTTCTAACTCAATTTGGGCATCTAAATCAATAAAATTATACGATAACTTTCGGGCAAGTTTTTTACCTACGGTAGTTTTCCCACTACCCATAAACCCAATAAGGTATATAAGCATTTTAGCATTTTTTAAAATTGGAAATTGATTGATAACTTGTAATTGGTAATTGGTAATCAGTAATTAGTCATTGGTAATTGGTCAATTGTTCTTTCATAAATATGGTTGACAGCTTTTTATACATTTACTTCATTATAAAATAACTTGTTGACAACTTTTTTTATCGGTTTACTATTCTGCGTTTATCCTCGGGAGTTTTTTCTTCGCTTTTTTTCCCGCAGATTACGCTGATTTTCGCTGATTTTTTTATCGGTTTACTATTGGTAATTATCATTAAACACTCAATATTCAACATTCAACAATTAACAATCAACACTAAACATTCAATTAACCAAATGCCCAATGACTAAATGCCCAATGACTAAATGCCCAATATACTAATGTCCAATGACTAATTTATTATCATTCAACATTTCAATACAAGTTCATTGGGTCAAATATTAATGAAAATATTTTACTTTCTTCATTCGTGTCCCAAGGTTGGATACTTAATACGGGGATATCTAAACCGCTGATAATATCCCTTGCATTTGAACCTAAAACATATTCTGCAAATCTACCCTCTTGCCTGGTCATAATTACCACAAGTGCCGATTTGTTTTTTACAGAAAGTTCAGAAATAACTTCAGGTATAGAACGTTTTTCCTCTTTAATTAACTCTGTATCACATACAACGCCAGCCTTTTCAATTACTATTTTAACTTTCCCAAGTTTAGTTAAAAGGTTCATTTCTTTACCTTTGCCACCCGTGGTTTGAATTGCAAGTATCTTTAAACTTGTTCCAAACATTTGCGCAAACTCAATTGCTGCTGTAATTTGTTCAGCTGTTTCGCTCTCAAAATCTAATGGGACTAAAATTTCACGATGATTATTTTTGTAGGTGTCAAAATTATAATTGCCCCTGATGGTAATAACAGGATAAATAGAATCTAATATTACATGCATTGAGTTTGATCCAACAAATGGCCTTTTGTATTTTGGCAATTCACTTTTACCCATAAATATAAAAGCAGGTTTTATTTCTTCGGCAACATCAATAATTTTTTCATGTGGCTTGCCATTTTCTATCCGGGTAAATATTTTAATCCCTTCGGGGATGCTGCCAATTACCTCGTCAATATTTTTTTTGGCTTCTTTATTAATTTTAATGAGCATTTCATCAGAAGAAAATAATTTGCTCATAAAGCTACTCTCTTCAATAACAGTCATCACCTCTAAGTCATATTTCGAAATTTCAGCAAAATATTTTGCATATCGTAAGGCTATCAACGATTGTTCGTCGAAATCAATAGCTACAAGTATTTTTTTCTTAGTCTTCATGAGTTCAAATTTAAGTTAAGTGGCTGAAATACAATCACATTCTTGTTGTAAAACAATTAATTAGTTGTATAATACCCCTCCATAGCCTGTTCTGGTACTCAATGGGTTTCATACATATATTATTAAATTAAAATGTAAAATATACCTAGGGAATATTTCAGTATTCATCCATCCTTGCACATTTGGGGCTATAATAAACTTCATATCAAGCAGGTGTACCAACTCATTTTCCGGTTTGTATTTTTCGCACATTTCAACAAAAATGCGCATCTCGTTTTTAAACTCATCTACGTACATTTTTTCAGTTGGCAACAAAAATTTATCAATTATTAAAGAATTTTCTTGTTCGTAAAATATTTCAACATACTCGCTTTTATGTAAAATTATTGTTATAATTTAAATGGTAGCGTAAATATATTAAAACATATTGTAAAATATATTAGGAATCCATTTTTTTTATATATTTTTGAACTAAGCAAAAAGTATGTGTGTCCTGAGTATCTAATTAGTACTAACCTTCAAAATAAAGCAGGCTAAATAGTTTATGATATTTGGAAAAAGTTAATGATGAAAACGGAAAAAAAGAAAAAAAGATTAAACAAAAAATTATCACGAATAATTGATTCTGCTTATGCATTATATGAAATAGTATATAATGAAACAGGCATTCCGGTCAATTATAAGTTTCTGGATGTTAATCCTCTCTTTGAAAAAATATCAGGCTTATTAAAAAAAGACATTATTGGAAAAAATACTGGTGATATCATACCAATAAATTCAGTTGATATTATAAAAAAATACACAAAAACCGTAAAAACAGGAAAATCTCGTACTTTTGAGTATAACTTTGGTGAATATCAAGCTATTTATAAAGTAAAAGTATCAAAGCTAAGCAAAAATAAAATAATTAGCGTTTTTTACGATATTTCTGACAAAAAAAAGTTAGAACAGGATTTAATTATTGCGGAAGAAAAAGCAAAACAATCAGACAAACTAAAAACATCTTTTCTATCTCATATATCGCATGAAATACGCACACCTTTAAACGCAATTGTAGGATTTTCTGATTTTTTAGGTGAAGATATAAACGATGAGGATAAAAGATTATATAGTGAAATTATTAAAAATAGCAGTAACGATTTATTAAATATTATAACTGACATTTTAGATATTGCCAAAATTGAATCAGGCCATACAAAAATGACCAAAGAGGGGTTTTCTGTAAATCAGTTAATGTCAGAGCTTTATGAGTATTTTCAATACAAAAAAAACAAACTAAATAAGAACCATATTGCCATTAAATATAAGCAAAGGTTAACTGAGACCAAAGCTGTAATTATTTCAGATAAAAACAGGGTAAAACAAGTTATGGTAAACTTGTTAGAAAATGCATTTAAATTTACATCAGAAGGTTTTATCGAATTTGGGGCAAATTTAAATGAAAAGAAAAAGATTTTAGAGCTTTTTGTTTCTGATTCAGGAATAGGTATTTCAAAAGAAAAACAAAAATTTATTTTTGACAGTTTCAGGCAAGCAGACGAGAGCACTTCGAGGGTATTTGGCGGAACAGGTTTAGGTTTATCGATTTCAAGAGGTTTGGCTAGACTAATAGGCGGAGATTTGTTCATGAAATCAAAAGAAGGTCCAGGTAGCCAATTTATTTTCCAAATACCATATTTGCCGGTCGAAACGAAAAAAGATTCTTTATTAGATGTTAAAAAAAGCTTTAATATACCAAAAGGGAAAAAAATATTGGTTGTTGAAGATATATATTCAAATTTTGAATTGGTAAACGGAATTTTAGAACCATACAAATTGAAAATTATACATGCTTATTCAGGTTTGGAGGCAATTAAATTATTTAAAACGAATATTGATACAGACATAATAATGATGGATATGCGCTTGCCGGATATTGACGGTTTTGAAGTTACAAGTATTATCAAAAACATTAAGCCGGATGTACCAATTATTGCACTAACAGCCTTCGCAACTAAATCTGATAAAGATAGCGCAATAGATGCCGGCTGTGATGATTTTCTTGTAAAACCTTTTAAAATTGAAATGTTGTTACAAGCAATTGAAAAACACTTATAACCGATACACCTATTTTAATTACCAATGAGCAAATATAAATCAAAAACTGCAACAATTGCAACAATAATCTTGTTATTATTAATGATTTCAACAGCATTGTTAACTGTATATAATAACAAAATTTATAGCAAAAGCGTAGTTGCCCAATCGGTAAATAATTTAGAAATACAAGCACAATTAATTGCTTTTGGTTTTGAAAAATCATTTATTGAACACATTCATGCAGGACAAAGCCTTTCAAAAGATTCATCGGTTATTAATTATTATTTTGAAGAAGATAGCAAGCAACTGCTTAAATATTATTGCCCGATAAATAATGTTTTTATGAACCATATCGACGATTTTGTTGAAATACAATTAATAAATACAAGTGGAAAAGTATTCCACCAGCACCCAAACCCCAATCTAGTCCCTATTGATTTGTCTGCAAATAAGCACGTTAAGTATGTTTTGAAAAATAAAGAGCTTTTTTTATGTACTGAATTAACAGATTCTATAACTGCTCCAAACATAGCTATTTTCCAAACTGTTTTTAAGAAAGATCGTTTTATTGGGGTAATTAAATTAATAGTGCGTACCAAAAAAATTAGTGATACTTTTATAGATCGTTTTTCTAAAGAAACCCAATTGGTAATAATTTCTGATTCTGAGGGCAACATACTATTTTCTAACTTTAAAAAATTAATTGGTGAAAATTCATTTGAAGTAATTCAATCTGATAAAGTAAAGTTTCCGGATGAAGATTTTTCGTTAAGGGAAAAATTCCTTGACGAACGAATAAAAGGGAGCTATGGAAAACAGCTTTTTAATATGAACAATCAAATTACAGGAATAAATGAAAAAGTAATAGCTGTGTATCATTCTTTTCATATTGATGATAAAATATTTCATGTTTCTATAATTGAAAAACATGCCAAAATACTTCAATCAACAAAAATCCATTCGCAAAAAAACTATATAATACTTGCCTTTACATTATTATCAATGCTATTTGTTTTGTATGTACTTATCAGAAATGTTAAAAAGACAGCAAAATTTAAAAAAGAAGCAGAATACTTAAAAGATATTGAGAATAAAGCTAATGCTATTAGTATTCAAAAAAGTGAATATGAAACCCTGTATGAAGAATTTAAAGCACTAAACAAAAAAATACTTGATAAAAATAAAGATTTACTGATAAGCAAATCAGAAATTGAAGAAAGTGAAGAAAGATTTAAAAAATTATCGAACCTTACTTTTGAAGGGATTGTAATACATGAACAAGGGGTGGTTATTGAAATTAATAGTTCTATTGAGAGGATATTTGGTTACAAGCGCGAAGAATTATTGGGCAAAAATATAATAAAATTGGTTGTTCCGGATGATTATTTAGGTACAGTGTATAAGAACAATGAATTGGAGCATGCTAAACCATATAAAATTGAGGCACACAAAAAAGATGGTAGTATCCTAAATATTGAAGTTGAATCGAAAAATTTCATTTTTAAAGGAAAACCAAGCAGGGTAACATCCATAAGGGATATTACAGAGCAAAAAATTGCAGAGGCAGAGCTTTTAGAGTCGCAACAAAAATTATCGTTACATATTGAACAAACCCCACTTGGTGTAATTGACTGGAACTTGGATTTTACGGTAAATTCATGGAACAAAGCTGCCGAAAAAATATTTGGGTACACAGCAGAGGAGGCTATTGGCAAACATGGCAGCAATTTAATACTTAAAACTAGTCGAAAAGAAAATCTGGATAAAATTTGGAATAAGTTAATCCATAAAAAAGAAGGTAGCCATAATGTAAATGCAAATAACACCAAAAAAGGCGAAATTATTACATGCAACTGGTATAACACGTCGTTGATTGATTCTACCGGCAATATAATTGGTGTTGCTTCGCTGGTACAAGACATTACAGAACAAATAAATATACATAATGCATTATTAGAAAGTGAATTTAATTTAATGGAGGCCCAGAGAATTGGTAGGCTGGGTTCGTACAAACTGGATTTTGTAACCGGTAAATGGACAAGTTCAAAAGTACTTAATGAAATACTTGGTATCGGCAACAATTATAAAAAAGACATAAAAAGATGGTTGGAGTTGGTTTATGAGGATGACAAGCAAATGGTGAATGATTATTTCAATAAAAACATTGTGCAAAATCATGAATTGTTTAACAAACAATACCGTATTTGCCGATTTGACACAAAAGAAATCAGGTGGTTACATGGCATGGGCGAATTAAATTTCGATAAAAATGGCAAACTGCTAAAGATGATTGGTACCATTCAGGACATTACAGAAAGGAAAAACATTAACCTTGCATTAAAAGACAGCGAAGAAAAGTTTAAGATTGCATTTAAAACCAGTCCTGATGCAATAAATATAAACAGGGCCAAAGATGGTCTATATGTAGAAATTAATAACGGATTTACCCGTATGATGGGATATACCGAAGAAGATGTGAAGGGTAAAACATCTTTTGAATTGGATATATGGGCAGACAAAAACGAAAAAAGAAAACTTATTAAAGGGATATCAGCAAAGGGATATTACAACAGCCTTGAAGCAAAATTCAGGCATAAAGATGGAACAATAATAGCTGGCTTAATGTCGGCAAGGATAATAATGCTCGATAACGAAAAATACATATTATTTGTAACAAAAAGTATCCAAAAGTTAAAAGACACAGAAAAAAACTTAATCGTTGCAAAAGAAAAAGCCGAATTAAGCGACAAACTAAAAACAGCCTTTTTAGCAAACATGTCGCATGAAATACGTACACCCATGAATGGGATACTTGGTTTTGCCGATTTATTGAACCGCAAAGGCTTGTCTGATAAAAAAAGGGAAAAATACACCGATATTATCAATAGCAATTCTGTTCAGTTGTTATCAATTATTAACGACATACTTGATATAGCAAAAATTGAAACCGGTGAAATAGATTTAGACGAATCTGATATACACATAAACGACCTAATACAAGGCCTATATGATACATTTAAACCACAGGCAACAATAAAGGATCTTAAACTTAAAAAGAATTTGCCGATCGAAACAATAACAATTCATGCAGATAGCACAAAAGTTATACAAATAATTACAAATTTGTTAAACAACGCAATAAAATTCACACATAAAGGTAAAATAGAAATTGGTTGCCGTGTTATACAGGCAAATGAAAACGGGCATCAACTTGAAATTTATGTAGAAGATACAGGAATTGGGATAGTCCATGATCAAAAAGAAGCTATATTTGAACGTTTTAGACAGGTGGAGCTAACTGCGGCACGAAAATATGGTGGTACAGGCTTGGGCTTATCTATTTCAAAAGCTTATGCTGAAAAAATGGGCGGAAAAATCACAGTTGAGTCTGAACCAAATAAAGGATCAATATTTAAGCTTTTTCTGCCTATGAAAAAGCAAGGATATCAAAAACCAGATATAAATTTAATTGCAAAGACACATAAAGTAGATTGGGAAAGTAAAACAATACTTGTTGCCGAAGATGATTATATCGTATTTTTATACCTGAATGAAGTTTTGACAGAAAAAAAAATAACCGTATTACATGCCAATAATGGAATTGAAGCTGTAGATTATTGCCGTGAAAATGAAAACATCGATATAGTTTTAATGGATATTAAAATGCCTAAAATGGATGGTTACAGGGCAACAAAAATGATTAAAGAATTCAGCCCCAATTTACCAATTATTGCCCAAACAGCTTTTGCCTTGTTAGGTGATTCAAAAAAAGCTATTGATGCCGGTTGCGATGATTATATACCAAAACCAATTGAAGAAACAGCTTTATGGAAAATGATGGAAAAACACCTAGCATAGCTTTAACTTATCCTTAAATTCGTATTTAGGCACCTGTTAAAAATTAATTGTAAATTCAAATTTGATATTTGAAAGAATATCAATTATTTATACTACTCAGGGTTTACATATAAAAAAGCACTGGTGCTTATTAAAAAAATACTATGAGAAAAATAAATTTTTTACTTGTTTTAACTTTTGCATATATTTTTATTAGTGCCCAAGACAGGATAACGGGAAAAAATTTTGCAAGCAGATCAGAGGTCATTGCCCAAAATGGTATGGCGGCTACCAGTCAACCTTTAGCAACACAAGTTGCATTGGATATTTTAAAACAAGGTGGCAATGCAATTGATGCCGCCATTGCTGCTAATGCGCTATTAGGATTGGTTGAACCAACCGGGAATGGAATTGGGGGTGATTTGTTTGCCATTATTTGGGATGCCAAAACTGCAAAACTATATGGGTTAAATTCAAGTGGTTGGTCGCCAAAATCATTAAAATTAGCATACTTTAAAGAAAACAATTTTGAAAAAATTCCGGCCTATGGTCCATTACCTGTTACGGTTCCGGGTACGGTAGATGGCTGGTTTGAAATGCACAAAAAATTTGGTAAGCTACCCATGAAAAAAATACTGCAACCCGCAATTGGGTATGCAAAAAAAGGATTCCCTGTAACCGAATTAATTGCTTACTACATGGAAAAGAGCAGCTCTTTCCTTCAAAAATATCCCGGTTTTAAAGAAACTTATATGCCAAATGGCCATACGCCAAAAAAAGGGGAAATCTTTAAAAATCCTGATTTGGCCAATACGCTTGAATTAATATCAGAAAATGGGCGAGATGCTTTCTACAAAGGAAAAATAGCTAAAACAATAGCTAAATTCATAAAAAAACAAGGTGGTTTTTTGTCTTACAACGATTTGGCTGACTATCATGCCGAATGGACCGACCCAGTTTCTACTAACTACCGTGGATACGATATTTGGGAACTACCACCAAACGGACAAGGAATTGCAGCCTTACAAATATTAAATATCCTTGAATGCTACGATATTAAAAGTATGGGGTTCGGCTCAAAAGAGTATATCCATGTGTTTGCAGAAGCTAAAAAACTGGTTTTTGAAGACAGGGCCAAATATTACTCCGATATGAAATTCAGCAAAGTTCCGGTAGCCAAACTGATTTCAAAAGAATATGCTGGCAAAAGGGCAAAACTAATAAATGATTATAAGGCTTCGCAAAAATATGATGCTGGCGAACTGGAACAAGGAAACACCATTTATTTGACAGTAGCTGACAAAGATGGGAATATGGTATCGTTAATCCAAAGCAATTACAGGGGAATGGGTTCCGGTATGATACCAACCGGCCTTGGTTTTATGTTACAAGACAGGGGCGAGCTATTTTCATTGAAAGAGGGGCATAAAAATGTTTATGAACCACGTAAAAGGCCATTCCATACCATTATCCCTGCTTTTATTACCAAGAACGGAAACCCGTTTACCAGTTTTGGTGTGATGGGTGGTGCAATGCAACCACAGGGCCATGCGCAAATTGTGGTAAATCTAATAGATTTCGGTATGAACTTGCAAGAAGCAGGTGATGCCCCTCGAATAAGGCACACTGGCTCATCGCAACCAGATTATGGCGAAATGAAAGATGCAGGTTGGTTAGAACTTGAAAGTGGTATTTCTTACGAAGTAATTCGGGAATTAATGAAAATGGGACATAAAATAAAATGGGGCATTGGTGGATTTGGCGGATATCAGGCAATTATGTACGACAACATAAATGGAGTGTATTATGGTGCTTCAGAATCAAGAAAAGACGGGCAAGCTGCAGGTTACTAAGCCCACACTGGATGGCCCAACAATTAAGCTTTAAACTACTATACGTATGGCTTTCGGATATGTAGGGAATAAATGAATGGTCTGTACGATAATGTACACTGGGGTACGATACCGCACACTTAGTGATGTTTTTAGTTATCCCTGCTGTTGCTATTTGTCATATATTTAGACGATTACATGGCTTGGCATTTATGTTGTGATTTGTTCATGATAAATAAAGGGAAATATTTACATTTGGTTATCAATAAATGTTTATTATTGTTGTAAATGTTGGGAGTACTTTTAATGATTAATATATTACGGTTTTATGCTGAAGAATTATATCATATTAACTTTCAGGAAGATATTTAGGTTCAGGACTTATTCGCTTATTAATATTCTTGGTTTGTCAATAGGTTTGGCATCTTTTATAATTATTATGCTATATGTATTTGATGAATATAGCTATGATCGTTATCATGAAAATTCAGATAAGATATTCCGTGTTACAAGTGTAATGGATTTTAATGGAGTGGGAGAGGAGTCATCAAGCCAGCCGTTCCCAATGGGTGCAGCTTTGCTTAAAGAATATCCCGAATATATTGAAAACTATGTGCGTTTTTTTAATCTTCAAAAATCGGTTTTTACCGTTGTTTATGAGGAACAAATTTTTAATGAAAAAAGATTTTTTTATACTGACACATCTATATTTAATGTGTTTGATTATCAGTTAATTAGTGGTGATAAAGATTCCGTTTTGGTAAGACCGTTTACCATGGTGATAACCAAATCAACGGCATTAAAATATTTTGGTAATGAAGATCCGATTGGGAAGGTATTAAAAGTAGATAATTATTTTGAGTTTGAAATTACAGGTGTCGTAGCTGACGTACCCCAACAATCCCATTTTGAATTCGACTTTTTAGCTTCGTTTAATACATTAAGCCATATGCTACGTAACGAGAAAACTTTGAAATCGTGGATTTGGAACCCTTGTTGGACTTATGTTTTACTAAAAGAAGATAAACAAGCGGAAAACCTAGAGGCAAAACTCACTGAATTTGGAAATAAATATTTAAAAATAAACGAGGGTGACACATATAATCTTTTTCTACAACCTTTAACAGATATTCACCTAAAATCACATCTCGACTACGAAATACAAAAAAACAACAAAGAAGAGTATGTGAAAATATTAATGATAATAGCAATATTGATTTTGGTTATTGCATCAATAAATTTCATTAACTTGGCCACAGCCGGGGCTGCAAACAGGGCTAAAGAAATTGGGGTTAAAAAAATTGTTGGGGCGGCAAAAATCCAACTAATAATTCAATTTTTGGTAGAGTCGCTAATTATTACATTTATTAGTTTACTTATTGCTATTTCGTTGGTTGAATTCTTTTTACCTGCCTTTGGTGCTATTTCAGGTAAGGTTATCAGCTACGATTTTAGGTTCCGGTTTGAAACAATTTCCGGTTTAATTATTTTAGGCTTTATTACAGCCTTTATTTCAGGCATATACCCGGCTTTATTTATGTCTGGTATAAAACCAATCCGTTTGCTACAAGGTGTTATACGGCAAGGCAGCAACTCTACAAAATTCAGGAAAATACTTGTATTGATTCAGTTTTCGATATCTATATTATTGATAATTGGTACGATAGGTATATTCAAGCAATTAAAATATCTACACACCGCTGATCTTGGCTTCGAAAATAAGCAAATTATTATCCTTAGTTCAGAGAATGGTAACATGGCCTGGAAATTCGAGAAATTTAAGAAACTGCTTCTTGAAAAAAAAGTGATTCAGAATGTTACCGGAATGGATTATGTTATTGGACAAAGCCATAATACCCATGAATTTATCCCTGAGGGCTATCCTGAAGATGATTATCAGTTTTATCCGTCGTTGTACGTGAGGAGCGGGTTTGTAAAAACCTTTGATATTGATATTATTACAGGAAGGGACTTTTCAGAAGATGAAAATGCCGGCGGAAATGAAGTTTTGGTAAACGAAGAAATGGTTAAGTACCTAAATTATGAAAATAATGATAGTATTTTAGGAAAAACTTTTAAAACAATGAGGGGGGCATTACAAGTTGTAGGTGTAATAAGTAACATTAACGTAACATCTTTACACACCAAAGTAGAACCTTTTATTATTAGCATGCAATCTACTAGGGCTGCAAGGATAAATCAAACTAAATTTATTGCAATACAGGTTGAAGAGGAGTATGTTGACCAAAGCCTTAAATATATCGAAACCCTATGGGATAAATATGAGCCGGAAAGGCCTTTTGAATATTTTTTTTTAAAAGACGAACTAGATCAACATTATGTGGGCGAAGATATTTTGGCCGACCTTGCAGGGATATTTACATTTTTATCAATACTTATAGCATCGCTTGGTATTTGGGCATTAACAGCTTATATTACCGAATATCGGACACACGAAATCGGGATAAGGAGGGCATTGGGCGCCTCGGTTTTCAGTATTTTAAAGCTAATAAACAAAGAATTTATTTATATCCTTGTACTTTCAAATATAATTGCGTGGCCTATAGCATACTATGCTTTAAAAACTTGGATTGACAGCTTTGCATACAGAACAGAAATAAGTGCCTGGATATTTCTGTTGGCTTTTGTTATTTCATTTTTTAACGCAGTGATAACTATAAGCCAAAAATCAATAAGTGTGGCCGCTAAAAATCCAATTGATGCTTTAAAGTACGAATAAGCTCCAGTGCTTTTTTATATGTAAACCCTGCGTAGTATAAGTAATTGATATCCTTTCAAATATCAAATTTGAATTTACAATTAATTTTTAACAGGTGCTTAGTTAATTGCTTATTGTATTTTATCGATACAATATTTAGGGTAAATTTGTTGTTATGTGTATCGTTTATAAATGCAAATAATAACAATTTTTTAAACTAATGAAAATACACATACTTATTTTAACATTTGTCCTATTTCCGGTATTATTATTCAGCCAAAAATATACTATTAGCGGATATATTACAGATGCAGGAAACAATGAAAAACTAATTGGGGCTAATGTTTTCCACCCAAACAGCAAATCGGGGACAATAACCAACCCCTACGGGTTTTATAGTATTACTTTACCCAAAGGGAAAATTGAACTGGTCTTTTCTTTTGTAGGTTATCTGCCTGTTACTGAGCAAATTGACTTATCTGCAAATCAAATCATTAACATCAACTTAAAACCAAATATTGAATTGGCCGAAATTGATGTTATTGCCAATAAAATTGATGTTGGTGTTGAAAGTTCGCAAATGAGCACGGTGGTAATACCCATAAAAACCATTAAATCAATACCTGCCTTGCTGGGCGAAGTTGACATTATAAAAGCAATCCAATTATTACCCGGTGTGCAATCAGGCACGGAAGGTTCAAGTGGTTTGTATGTACGTGGTGGTGGGCCTGATCAAAATTTAATCCTTTTGGATGGTATACCTATTTATAACGTAAACCATTTATTTGGATTCTTTTCTGTTTTTAATGCCGACGCAATTAATAATGTACAACTTATTAAAGGTGGTTTCCCGGCACGATATGGTGGCCGTTTATCATCTGTTTTGGATATAAGGCTGAAAGATGGGAACAACGAAAAAATCCATGGGACAGGTTCAGTTGGGTTTATATCTGCCAAACTGGCTCTTGAAGGGCCAATTATTAAAGACAAAATGAGCTTTTTTGTTTCAGCACGCCGAACTTATATAGATGTGCTTGCTGCCCCTTTTATTGCCTTGTACAACCAAAACGAATACGGCGAAAAAATGAAGATGGGCTATTATTTTTATGATATGACCGCAAAACTCAACTACAAATTTAACGACAAACACAGGTTATACCTCAGTGCTTTTATGGGTAACGACAAGGCTTATACAAATTACAAATACGAATCGGGGAATAGTTACTCGAACGATGAATTTTTTCTTAAATGGGGCAACATTGTTGGCGCATTGCGGTGGAATTATATGATTAACAACAAACTTTTCAGCAATACCACCCTAAGCTACACAAAATATAATTTTTTAACAGAAATTAATTCTGAATATAAAGATAACTCTGATGTTAATAAATACAGTTTTGATTATATTTCGGGCATCGAAGATTATTCTGCAAAAATAGATTTTGATTATATCCCAAACCCAAGCCATTATATCCGTTTTGGTGCAAATAATACGTACCACACTTTTAACCCGGGTGTAAATGCACTTAAAATAACATCATCAAACGAAGAAGATATCAACAACACCTTTGGCAACCAAAAAGTGTATACCAATGAAGTTTACACCTATATTGAAGATGATATTTCTTTTGGTAATTTTAAAGTCAATACGGGGCTTCATGCATCGGGGTTTTATGTGAAAGGGAAGTTTTACAATAATTTTGAGCCAAGGCTATCGATGCGGTACCTGATTAAGCCAAACTGGTCGGTTAAAGGTGCTTTTTCAATGATGAGCCAATATGTACATCTTCTTGCAAATAGTAATATTGGCTTACCAACCGATTTATGGTTGCCTGTTACCGATTCAATAAAACCCCAAAAATCAATACAATACGCCTTAGGTAGTATTTATAGTTTAAACAAAGGTGTCGAAATAAGCGTTGAGGGCTTTTACAAACAAATGGATAATTTAATTGCCTATAAAGAAGGCGCTAGTTTTTTAATGGTTAATGATGAATGGCAAAACAAAATCGAAACCGGAAAAGGTTGGTCCTACGGGGCGGAATTTTTAATAAGGAAAACAACAGGGAAAACTACCGGTTGGATAGGTTACACACTTTCGTGGTCGGACCGGCAATTTGAAAACATCAGTTCGGGGCAGGTTTACCCATACAAATATGACCGTAGACACGACATAAGTGTTGTTGTTGCACATAAAATTTCTGATAAAATTGATATGGGGTTTTCATGGGTTTATGGCACCGGCTATGCTGTAACACTCGCTACCGAAAGATATAGTTCAATGTTCTGGGGCGATATTGAACACTATCCGCGACGGAACGATTTTAGGATGCCCAATTACCACAGGCTTGATTTTAATATTAATTTCCATAAAAAGAAAAAATGGGGGAAACGGACATGGAGCGTTGGTGCATATAATGCCTACAACCGGCAAAACCCTTTCTTTTTATTTTATTCGTATGAATACGATAATTTTGGGAACGACAGCGAAAAGGTTTTAAAACAAGCCTCTTTATTCCCGATTATACCTTTTGTTAGTTATTCGTTCAAATTTTAATGTAATCCGCTAGCTAGCGGAAAAACAATCCCCCAAAAATAGTACTGAAGTAGATAATAACAGTTAAACCATAAATTCTATGAAAAATTTAATCACTATACTTTTATTAAGCATTGTTTTATTTGCTTGTGAAAAAACCGTAACTATAAAAATACCCGACAATGGCCGGAAGCTAACAATAAACAGTTTTTTTCAGCAAGACAGCAGCTTTTCGGTTAGTTTAACAAAAAGCCGATATATCATGGATGGCAAATATGAATTTGATAATGTAGAAAATGCGGATATAAACCTTTTTGAAAATGACAACTTAATTGAAAAGTTAGGTGAAACAAATCCGGGTGTTTATAAATCTAATTTTATCCCTACAGAAAACAACAATTACCGCATAGAGGTTTCTTCTACGGATTTCCCTATGGCACAAGCGCAGAGTTTTATGCCTGAAAAAACCGAAATAATTGATATTTCAACATCTGAATCATTTGATGAATATGGTAATCCTGGCACTGCTTTTAAAGTAAAATTTAAAGATAAGCCAAATATAGATTCGTATTATTTTGTAAATGTTAATAAACGGATTAATTTTTCTTATTATGATGAGGATGAAGGCACCGATGTAGAAAGTACATATACCCAAGCTGAAGATATTTATAGCGAAGACCCTATTGTTTTTCAAGAAGATTGGGGTTTAACCGCAGGCTTATTAGTAAGCGGCGAACTTATAAACGGCAGAGAGTATACACTATCATTTGAAACATCCGGCTATTACTACTATGATGGACATGAGCCTGATAATGAGAGTAATACTACATATTTTGTTTATTTACATTCAATAAGCAAAGACTATTATTTATACTATAAATCGTTATCAAAACATAAAGAAGCACAAGATGAGTTTTTTATGGAACCTGTTCAGGTATACAATAATATTGAAAATGGTTTTGGGATATTCGCAGGTTTTTCAACTGCGGTTGATAGTGTTAAGGTTGAATGAGATACAAATAATTCTGACAAACAATCTTTTAGTAATAAATTCAATTAGTAATTAATTTAAAATAAAGCCATGAATACATTTAAAATCATAACAATAATTTCTTTATTACTTTTATTTTCGTGTAAACCACATGGTTACGAATATAACGAGGGTAGTTTACCTGACATACCGGTAAACCTTGAAAGTTTTAATAGTGAATACGATGATTATAATTCTACGGCACCAACACTCGGGTGGCTAATCCCCTTTTGTTTTTCAACAAACAGGAACAGCAGCGGCAACGACTTTGACATTATTTACCGCCCTATGGATGTCAGTTTCTCTAAAACTACAGGGGTCCTTGATGTTACAAATGGATATGGTGGCTGGGGAATATACCAAGAAACCTATACTGCATTGATAAATGGCCTACGGAAGATGAATACCAGCGGAAACGAGTTTGGCCCCTACTTGCTGTTTAATCAAAACGGCAATTTTTCTGATTTTAACTTCCTGTTTTTATATGCAACTGATGTCAGCGGAAATTTTCAAATAAATTATACTTATAATACAGAAATTTCCGAATTTTCTGATAATGAGCCTATTGCATTTCTTAATTCAGAATTTAATGATTTATACCCTGCATTTAATACCGATTTTTCAAAAATATATTTTTGCTCAGACAGGGAGAATGACAAGTTTGATATTTTTAGCGTAGATATAAACAGTTCAGGTAATAAACTAATTGACAAATTAGCTGATCCCGATGTTCATGAAGTAAATAAAAATTTGGTTATATCAAGCAATTTTGATGATAAATGCCCTTACATATTTGATGATAAGTTGATTTTTGCTTCAAATAGGCCGGGTGGTTTCGGAGGGTATGATTTATATTATTCAGTACTTGAAAGTGGCGAATGGACTGAACCAGTAAATTTTGGTGCAGAAATTAACACTGAATTTGACGAATACAGGCCAATTTTATTTGATGAGGGTGTTGATTACAACAAACACATGATGGTATTTTCATCGAACAGGACGGGCGGGAAAGGTGGATTTGATTTATATTTTGTAGGTGTAAAACATTGACAAGATTACTGACAACAAACTGTTAAACCCTCATTTCTTATTTGCTTATTGTGTAGATTTATTGAAGTGAGTTTTTTTCTTATCCCTTATATCCGAAAATCCTACAAGGCATACGTATCAACTTAAGAAATAAGTGACTGACTTATAATTAGCTACGGTATTTATGCCGTAGTCCGTAAAGTAAGTGATTATTGGCTTTAGCCAAAATATTCATCGTCAATTTTCGGCTAAAGCCGATTTTTATTTACTAAACACACCGAGCTAAAGCTCGGTGCTAATTATATATCTTATCTAAAAAAACTATTCTTTTTTCCCTATCGCTTATAATTGCTTTTTCAATAATAGAAATAACGTTTAAGGCTTCTTCGGGCTTAACTATAAGTTCTTTTTCGTATTTTATTGCTTGGTAAATATTTTCATAGAAATCTTTATAGTTGCCTGAAAGTGTTTGATAGACCCCACGCCCATCCTCATTATTCAAAATACCCCAGTTTGATTTTTTTTCTATCCCATAATTTTCCGAATCAGGAAATACACCATTTATCAACTGTTCTTCTTGTGGGTCGTTTCCATATTTTATGTATGAGCCTGAATCACCATGCAAAAGATATTTTGGGCCTGGTTCCCTAATCAGCATCCCTGCTTTTAGCTCAACAGTATGAGAATGGTATGTAAGTTTAATATTGAAATAATCGTGCACTTTGGCGTTTTTCCTTTGTATCTGTAAATCGGCATAAATTGAATCTGGCATGCCAAATAAACTCAAAGCCTCATCAATTAGGTGCGAACCAAGGTCATATAAAATCCCTGCGCCTGGTTTTTTTGTTTCTTTCCATTTTTTCGCACCAAGCTCGGGTCGAAACCGATCCATGTGCGCTTCAAATATTTTCAATTTGCCCAGTAGCTTTTTGTCAAGGATTTCTTTTACTGTTTTATGCCCACTATCGAACCGGCGATTATGATAAACCGACAAAACACGTTTTTTTTGTTTTGCCAGTTTAATCAATTTTACACCTTCGTCCACGGTATTGGTAAATGGTTTTTCAAGTACTACATGTTTCCCATGTTCAAGGGCTTGCTTTGCCATATCAAAATGCAAAAAATTTGGTGTATTAACTACAACCAACCCTATTTCAGGATCTTCAAAAATTTCCTGATAATTTCTTACTATTCTGGCATTAGGCACTATTGCTGCCGAATTGTTTTTGCTGCGTTCTAATATTTTTGTGATATTAAAATTGGGGTTTTGCAGCAAAAAAGGAGCATGAAACACTTTACCTGACATTCCAAAAGAACATAAGGCAACATTTATTATTTTTTCCATTTATTTGTTTAATCTAGCAATTCGGCTACTTTTTCACGTAATTCTTTACCCCTTAAATTTTTGGCTATAATAATTCCGTTTTTATCTAATAAAACAGTATGCGGGATTGAATTTACACCATATATTTTCCCTGCGGCTGAACGCCACCCTTTTAAATCAGAAACCTGTGGCCATTCCAGACCATCTTTAACTATAGCTTTTACCCAGGCTGACCGTTTATTATCAAACGACACACCAAATATTTCAAAACCTTTGTTTTTGTAATCGGAATATAGCTTTACATTATTAGGGTTTTCCCTTCTACATGGCCCGCACCAGGCAGCCCAAAAGTCTATCAACAAGTATTTACCTTTAAATGAAGATAAAGAAATAGGCTTGCCCAAAGTATCGTTTAAGGTGAAATCAGGTGCTTTTTTACCAATCTCAACATTACGTAGCACCTTAATCCTTTTTTTAACAGCCTTATAATATGTTGATGATGAAAGAGATCCATCTAATAAATTAAAAATTGAATCCATTTCGCTTAGTTCTAAAGAACTAAGCAATTCCCTGTATAAAACATAAGGTACAATAACCGCTTTGTTATTAGTACCAATATAATTTTTTATAAAGGCTGTTTTTTCATCGCTAATTGAATAATATGATGTTGTAATCTGTTCTATAAGTTCTGTATTTCCATCATTTTTTGCAGCCCGGTATTGTTCCGAAAGGTCTTTGGTTGCGCAAATCGTCAATTTTCACACTAAAAGTAATGTTTGAGTTATCGAGAAAAACCCTCGACATTTTTTTCCCGTTTCCAAAGAAAATAAAGCATACTTCAGGTGCATCGAGTTTTCCTTTTAATTCAAATTTCCCACTCTTCGATTCGATTGAATCGATGGTTATCATATTACCCGCTTGGCTTTTTTTTAGGAACACCAAACCAGAATCATAACCCGAAACGGCCCCATCTATTACAAAACCTGATTGGCTATGGCCCGTAATATTGCCAACCCAAACAAAACTAATTAGTAATCCTGCAATCATTAAATTTTTCATCTGTAAAATTTTTAATCTATAATTTAACTAAAGGTTGATATATACAACAAAGATATTTTTTTTTGTTACAATAGCAAATACCTAATTAAATTTCGGGTTATAATTTTTGGCTAAAGTTTAGATATTCAGGGATTATTTAACTGTTTAATAATTAGCTTTTTGTATATTGGTGATAACCCAATAACCAACATATCAGCACTCCAATTATAATCATATTTAAAGTTATAGTTAAGTATAGCTTATTATTTTGTAAATAATGTTTAGTAATTTAAATTTGTGCAACTTTTAATTAAACAAAAACAAATGAAAACTGTCATTACTTTTATATTCCTATTCCATTCTTTGTATTTATTTGCACAACCAGCACCAATTAAATGGAAGAGCATCTCTATAGATAACCTAAAAATGGAAAGTTATGGGCCAAACCCCGAAGCTTCGGCCATTGTTCTTTGCGATTATGGTGAGATATATTTTGATACAAACCCAAATGGAAAGCATTTGTTTTTATTTTATAAGCGACATGTACGGATTAAAATCCTGAAAAAGGAAGGCTTGAAATATGCAAAAATACGAATACCGTTCCACGATTTGCATTGCGAAAAATTCAGAAACGAAGCCTCCATCATCATTAGTGGTAGGGTTTATAATTTATTGGAAAGTGGCAAGGTAGTTTCAGAAAAACTTAAACGAAAAGATATTACATATAGAGATTCAAGCAATTGCTATAAAATTGCAGAATTTACAATACCGGATGTTGAAGTAGGATCAATAATCGAGTACAAATATAAGACACCTACTTTAGATTTAGTTTCACCTAAAAGCTGGTATTTTCAATCAGAAATACCAACCGTACACAGCGAATTTAGAATTGATGTGCCCAATGATTTCCAGTACATGATTTCGCCGGTAAATATTAAAAATTTTGACATAAACGAACAACAGTTTTATAGTAAAAATGTTTTTTTCGAATGGATTAGGTATTATAGGGGGTTTTCAGGATATGTGCGTAAAATTAAAAGTAAAGTTGCAATAAATTTGTCAGGAAAATCGTATCAACTTGTTAAAAAAAACATAGCTGCATTTACATCCGAAAAATTTATTGACTTAGCTGATAATCAGAAACAAAAGCTAAATATACATTTAGTTAAAATAATAAGAAACAGCTCTGAACCTGGTTGGGACCAACTGACCCATTCGTTAATGGTTAGTACTGATAAATATTATTATGACAAAACACCTGAACAACGAAGGATGTTGCCATACCCTGCTGCCTATATTATTTATAAACTTCCTAGTTGGGAAGAGCTAAACAACGATTTGCTAAAAAATGAAAGCTTTGGGTTGCCATTAATTATGTATTGGAACTATAAAAGCAGCCTTGATAGCATAATAAAAGGGATAAATGCCCCTGAAAAAAAGATGGTTGCTATTTATGATTATATCAGAAAAAACATAAAATGGAATGGCCAATATGATATTTATGCAAATAGGGTATTTAATCCTTTTATAGGTAAGGTTTATTCTAAAATAACAAAAAAACTGGTAAACGAAAAAAGTTTAAGGTACCCTTTTGAAAACAAAACAGGAACAAGCAGCGAAATTAATTTTATTCTAATTTATTTACTGAACAAAGCTGGTATTGAAGCACATCCGGTTCTGGTAAGTACAAGGGGAAATGGGGATATTGATAAAAACATACCAGATGCCAAACAATTTAACCATGTTATAGCAAATGCAAACATAAATGGCCAACAATTGTTTTTAGATGCCACGGACTCATTGCGCCCCAATAATTTTTTAAAGCAAAACTGTATTGGTGTTGAGGGTTTAATTGTGAAAAAGAAAGGTTTTGAATGGGTAAAAGTTAATAATAATAGAAATAGTAGTACAAAAACAAGCTCAAACCTATTGATAGACGATAACTTAAACATTACCGGAAGCCTAAAAAGAAGTATTTCGGGATACGATGCATTGAAATTAAGAAAAAAAATACTTTCAAAGCCTGATAATTATAAAATTATCAAAAATAGAATTCAGAAAAACCACCCCGATTATTCAATAGGAAATATTAAAGCGCAAAACATAAAGCAAGAAGCAATGCCACTAGTAATTGAAGCTGATTTAAGCAAAAAGGCAAAGACCGATGACAAAGAAATAAGGATAAATCCCTATATGCTAGCAAAATACACTGAGGATTCTTTCCCAGATATTATCAGGGCTTACCCCGTTTTTTTTGAGAACCCTTTTTTAAAAACATATGAATTAAATATCAATATCCCCAAAGGTTATGTTGCTGAATACCCCCAAGATGCACAATATGAAGTATACGGGAAAAATGCATCTTTTTACTACAATGTTAAAGAGCAGAGTAGCAATAGCATACAAGTAATTATTAAACTTGAGCTAAAAACCAATAAATTTCCGGCATATGAATACAATAGGCTTGCAGAATTTTTCGCTAATGTTAACAATAAACTAAACGAAGGAATTATTATAAAAAAGAAAGGCCTAGATTAATTTTTTTGCCCTATCCATTTGTGTTGGGAACAAGTTGGCTGGAACTGCCCCTTTTCCCAGTGCTTTATAAACTATATACCTTGCACATATCGAACAATCGCCTTCGCAATATTTCTTTTTAATAATATTTGCCATCGAAGGCATGTTTGCCATTTTATCGTTAAAAAAAGCGCAATTTTCCAAACATTCACATTTAGCCATTTCCCTGAAATTTATTTCCCTGCAAAACAAAACAGGCAAGATTGATAAATAACATAAAATTACCTATTTTATATCAAAAATAAAAACGTTGTACCATTTATCTTTTTTGCATCAGGCAAATCCAAATTCTTGGGGGGGATTTTATCCAAAGAATCAAAGTATCCGGTTTTTTATAAAATGGCTTTCTTTCATATCACTTTTTTTCCAAATTAACCATAAAGTTATTATATTTAACTGCTAAATAAAAATAGGCACTAATAATTATAGCCCAAAAAGCAAACATAATGATAAAAAAACAAATACTGGAATATTCGCAATATCACCGGAATCAGTTTGAGATAAATTTTGAACCTGCATTTTCGACTGCCAATAGAGATGCAATTCATGATATGCGTGTAAGTATCAAGCGTTTAAGATTATTATATCGATTTTTGGATTTTGCATCTGAAAAACAATTTTATGCCAACAAAAAAGGAAAACTATTAGTTGAAGTTTTTAAATCTGCAGGACCATTGCGCGATGTACAAATTCAACTTTCAATTCTTGGCAAACTTAAAGAGGATTTAAATGTAGATTATCCTGAATTAAACAGTTTTTTGAACTCGAAAGAAAATTCAGGGATTGAAAAATTTAAAAAAAAAGGCAGTACATTTGATTTAATACAAATTAAGTACTTATTTAATTTTAGCGAGGCTATTATGAAAATAATTATTGAATTTACTGATTTACAAGTAACTTTTGATAATTATATACTAAACAGGCTCAATATTATAAAAAAAACATTAAAAAAGCCCAAACAAAAAATTGATTTTCATAGGCTACGCAAAAGAATTAAAGACCTTATTTATTTGTATGAAATTAAGAATACAAATTTAGGTAAATATAAAGAGCCTTTGGATTTGTTAAAATTATTAGGAAAGACATTAGGGGTTTGGCACGATATAGAAGTTTTTTCAGATAAATTAAACAATAAGGAATCAAAAAAATATTTAGTACCAAAGAATCAGTTTAATCTAAATATATACCTAACTGAACGAAAAAAAGCATTAATAGAAGAGTTTTATCGTCAAAAATCCGAGTTTTTTAACTAAACCAATAATAAATATTGATTTATTAGATAGTTTTGCACCTGCTAAGTAAAAAACAAATAAATGCTATTGGAATATAATAATAAAAAAGTAGCTTTTCATACGTTGGGTTGCAAACTGAATTTTTCAGAATCGTCAACTATAGCCCGCGATTTTACCGAAAAAGGTTTTATTAGGGTAAATTTTAACGAAAAAGCCGATGTTTACGTAATAAATACTTGTACGGTTACTAATCAGGCAGATAAAAAATGTAGACAGGCCGTAAAAAAAATCACGAAACAAAACCCTGATGCAATTGTTGCAGTGGTGGGTTGTTATGCCCAATTAAAACCAGATGAAATATCGAATATCCCCGGTGTGAACATAGTTCTTGGGGCAAATGAAAAATTTGAACTTTTTAAATTCATCCAAGGGTTCAAAAAAAATCAGGCACCTATTATGCATTCATGCGAAATTGATGAAGTTGAGCAATTTGATGCAGCTTACTCCTCTGGTGACAGAACACGCTCGTTTTTAAAGGTTCAGGACGGTTGCGATTACCCGTGCACATATTGTACCATACCAAAAGCACGCGGAAAAAGCAGGAACGATACCATTGAAAAAACCCTGGAACAAGCCCATGAAATTGCATCAAAAGGTTTTAAAGAAATTATACTTACAGGTGTAAATATTGGCGATTTTGGCAAATCAACAAACGAAACATTTTTTAGGCTGCTACAAGAACTTGACAAGGTAAAAGGCATTGAACGTTA
>NBLH01000157.1 GCA_002084525.1 Bacteroidetes bacterium 4572_117
TTTGTTGGTGCCGAAGGGAAAATTGAAATGGAAAAAGTGCCTGCAAATGGGTATCAAATTATAGGTTTGCCTGTAAGGGGGTTTGTACGCAAACTTTCGTTCAATAATTTTGTTGTAATTTTAAATTTGCTTAAAAGTTTGTTTTTATCCTATAAAATAATTAAAAGTTTTAAACCTGATATTGTTGTTGGGGTTGGTGGCTTTGCAAGCGGGCCTGTTGTGTATATTGCAAGCTTGCTTGGGGTACCAGCACTGCTTCAAGAACAAAATTCTTATGCAGGGGTAACAAATAAACTGCTTGCAAAGCGTGCCGCCAAAATTTGCGTAGCTTACGATAATATGGGACGATTTTTCGATAAACAAAAAATTATTAAATCGGGAAACCCCGTTAGGCAAAATTTATATAAAAATGATATTGACAAGGAAACAGCATTAAATTATTTTGGCTTAAATAAAAATAAGAAAACAATCCTTGTCCTTGGTGGTAGTGGTGGGGCAAAATTTATTAACGAAGCCGTAATTAATAAATTGGGCGAATTGGAACAGTCTGGTACTCAGTTGATTTGGCAAACGGGGAAATTTTACTATAAAATGTCAAACGAAGCAGCAATTAACAGCGGTGCAACTAATTGCATTGTCAAAGATTTTGTAACTAGGATGGATTATGCTTATAAAGCAGCCGATTTGGTAATTTCAAGGGCTGGGGCAGCAACCATATCGGAACTTTGTTTGTTGAAAATACCTGCAATTCTTGTGCCTTCACCAAATGTGGCCGAAGACCATCAAACAAAAAATGCGATGGCCTTGGTTGAAAAAAATGCCGCTGTACTGATACGTGATAAGGACGCTTATGAAAATATGCTTGATGAAGCACTAAAATTAATAAACAATGAAATAAAAATAGCCGAATTACGTAAAAATGTGGCCAAGTTAGGTATAGAAAATTCTGATAAAATTATAGCAGAAGAAATTTTAAAATTGGGTAAATAAATGAAGAAATTATTAATCATAATGCAAAAAATAAATTATTCTGTATAAAATGACAATAAAACTTGTCATTGCATATTTAATTATTTAACTTTGCATTGTAAAACGTTATATTATGAGAGGTACTTATTCCATAACAATCCAAACAATTGCAGTAATAATTGTTGTTCTTTTTGCTTCGTGTAGGGGCGATAATTCAAAAAATGACCAAACACGATTGTCTGAAAACGGAATTGCTGTAGCAAACAAAGCAATAAATTCCTATCAGTTATTAAATAAATCAGTAAGGAACCAACAGTATGATAATGAGATAGTCCAGATACTAACCGATCATTCGCCGGCAACTTATTCAATGCAAACTGATATGGGTAAATTGCAAATAATTGATGATATTATTAAAAAGCAGGCTGCCTTAACATTGTTTAGGAAGGCATATGCATCGTACAATTTGTTTTTAGACCGCAATTTCGATTTTGGCAGTTCAAATTTGAAGGACCGTTTGTATACAGCATGTGCAGCGCTCGATTCTTTTGAAGTTTCTGAATTCTATACGGAACGGGTCCAAAACTTAAAGCAACAAATTTCGCAAGGGCATTTTAAAGAAAACATGGCAGTTTTTGAACTCAGTAAATTATATGCCGACCTTTGGGATAATGATTCGCAAAATTGGTTTATGTTACTCGAAAATGAACTAAGGAACTATAAAGACGGTATCAACAAAGTACCTTATACCTCGTTTGAAGTTTCAAAAATTAAAAAACTGGTTGATAAACCTTATAACGACGAGGCAATTTTGGTAAATCTGTACAAACTTAAGTTGGTTAAAGAAAAAGAATTAACAACAGGGTTTTTAATGGAAGAATTACAAAAAGTGTCTGATAGTTTTGAATTACTTACTGAATTAAATGGCGAATTATTGAAAAAGAAACCTGACC
Source organism: Bacteroidetes bacterium 4572_117 (assembly GCA_002084525.1). GTDB lineage: Bacteria > Bacteroidota > Bacteroidia > Bacteroidales > NBLH01 > NBLH01. Next base: position 1,923 of record NBLH01000157.1, read on the forward strand.
AGGCAAAAATTAATAACTTAAACAATAAATTAGAGGCAATAACCGATGTTGGCCAGGTGAAATAGTAAAATTTAATATTAAACAATATAAGTGGATATTAGCAAAAAACATAGCGTATTTTTAATAGGTGTTGGCGGCATTGGAATGAGCGCACTTGCCCGGTATTTTAACAATATCGGTAAACTTGTTTATGGCTATGATAAAACTGAAACCGGGCTTACACAAAAATTAGTATCCGAGGGTATAAAAATCCATTACGATGACAATATTGATTTAATCCCCGATGCAGTAACCCAAAACAGGGCAGTTTCGTTAATTATTTATACACCTGCAATTCCAAAGGATAATAAACAATTAAATTATTTTATTGATAATGGGTTTAAAATTTATAAACGTGCCGAAATCCTTGGAGCAATAACCAACAACTATAAAACTGTTGCAGTGGCCGGCACACATGGAAAAACATCAGTTTCTACATTAACGGCGCATATTTTAAATGGTAGCGAAATTTCGTGTTATGCTTTTTTGGGTGGGATATCGAAGAATACAAACTCAAATTTGGTTTTACCGCATAGCAATTCAACAGAAAAAATTGCAGTAGTAGAAGCAGACGAGTTTGATAGGTCGTTTTTAAATTTGAACCCTGATATTGCATTAATTACCTCTATTGATGCCGACCATTTGGATATTTATGAAAATAAAGCGGATTTAATCAATTCTTTTGAACAATTTGTCAATAATATTAAGCAAGGTGGAATACTTATTCGTAAAAAAAGCATAACTTTGTCCGTTAATAGTTCTGTGAAACAATATACATATTCTTTAGATGAAAATGCTGATTATTATGCTCTTAATCTTAAAATGAATAAAGATGGGACTTATTGTTTTGATTTAATGACGCCTATTGGGACAATTGTCGGGTTTAAAACTGGTATGCCCGGCAAAATTAATGCTGAAAATGCTGTGGCTGCTGCTGCAATTGCCCTTTTATCAGGTATAAGTAGGGATATTGTCCGTTTGCAGATGCAATCATTCAAAGGAGTTAAAAGGCGTTTTGATTTTCAAATAGTTACCGATAATTTTATTTATATCGATGATTATGCCCATCATCCTGAAGAACTCAAGGCGTTTATTGCTTCGGTAATAGAAATGTTTCCTTATAAAAAAATAACAGGTGTGTTTCAGCCCCACCTTTATACAAGGACACGTGATTTTGCCGATGGGTTTGCACTTAGCCTTGATATGTTGGATGAACTTGTTTTACTTGATATTTATCCGGCAAGGGAAAAACCTATTACAGGGGTAAGTTCAAAAATTATTTATGATAAAGTAAAACTTGATAAAAAGCTTATTTGTAGTAAAAACGAATTGCTTGCATATTTGAAAAAAAACAAACCAGAAGTCCTGTTAACTATGGGCGCAGGTGATATTGATACATTGGTTGAACCAATAAAAAAAGGCTTTTTGTAAAATAAATGAAAACTAAAGTCTGAAATAGTAACTTATTTAGTGTTAGGGTGTTAGGCGTTGATTTTCATTCAAGGGTTTAACAAAGGGATTTAATAAAATGGGTAAATATTTAAACATAGGGTTTTGGTTATTGCTGCTAGCTTATTTTTTACTGGTATTTGGTTTTGTTAATAGTAAGCGAAAAAACGTTTTGTGTACTTCAATTAATATTATTTTTAACGATAACCTTAAATCGCGTTTTCTTGGAGAGGATAAACTAATGGAATTAATTGACCCCGATGAAAACAAAATTTTGGGTAAACCTATTAATAATTTGAATATTGCAAAACTAGAAAAGCTTATCAGGGATCAGGCATTTATTAAAACAGCACAGGTATACAAAACAATTGACGGTAAACTTAATGTTGAAATTGTGCAACGAAAACCTGTAATCAGAGTTATCAATAATAATAATTTTGGATTTTACGTTGATAGTGAGGGTGAGCTAATGCCATTGTTAGAAGGCAAAACAATACGTTTGCCGGTTGCAAATGGTAATATTAGGTTTTCGCCGGAATTTACTTCCTCAATAAATATTTTTTCTGAGGAATATAAAGACGATGAAAATGTACAGGTTTTAAGAGATTTGTCTACACTGATTGGTTTTATTGATAGCAATAATTTTTGGAACTCTCAGATTCAACAAATTTATGTTAAAGAAAATAATGAATTTGAACTTGTCCCCTTGGTTGGTTCTCAAATAATCGTTTTTGGGGGTATCGATAATTATGAAGTTAAATTCAGGAATTTGAAGGCGATTTACAAAAAAAGGTTTTTAAGTAAAAACTGGAATACTTATAAAACAATTAATTTAAAGTACAAGGATCAGGTAATTTGCGAAAAAAGATAAATATATAGCTTAACAATATAATCCGGGAAATATGAACGACGAAGAAATATTACATGGGAATCCTAATAAAATAAACAAGGATGGAAGAATTATAGCTGCAATTGATATAGGTACAACAAAAATAGTTGCCATTATAGGTGCAGTTTCAGATGCCGGAAAAGTGAAGGTGTTGGGGATGGGCAAAAGTGCTTCGCAAGGAGTGAAGAGAGGGGTTGTCCTAAATATTGAAGAAGCTGCGGCTTCAATCCAAGAAGCTGTTGAACAAGCTGAAAAAGAATCGGGATATAAATTTCATGATGTGTATGTTGGTATTGCTGGTCAACATATTAAAAGCATGAAGAATAGGCATTCAAAGTATATCCAATCAAAAGACAGTGAAATTACACAGTCAGATATTAATGAGCTGCTTGATGATATGCATAATATCGCACTTGATGCCGGAGAAGAAATTATTCACGTCATACCGCAAAGCTATACGGTTGATAATGAGAGTGGTGTAAAGCAACCAATAGGTATGTTTGGCAAACGCCTTGAGGCTAATTTTCATATAGTGGTTGGTGAAATAGCTTCTGCCAAACACATACGCAAATGTATTGAAAGGGCCGGGCTTAAAGTTAATAAAATGATATTGGAACCGTTGGCATCCTCTTCTGCTGTTTTGTCAGGCGACGAAAAAGAAATTGGTGTAGCAATGGTTGATATTGGTGGTGGTACAACTGATTTGGCAATTTATTATGATGGTATACTTAGGCATACTGCCGTAATTGCATTAGGTGGTTATGTTATCACAAAAGATATTAAAGATGCTTGCGGGATTTTGCAACGTCAGGCAGAGCAGCTTAAAGTTCAGTTTGGTACTGCTTTAGGCGAGGCCGCACCTGAAGATATTGTTTCAGTTAAAGGTATTTCGGGCAGGGAACCTAAAAGGATTTCAATTAAGTTTTTGTCACAGGTAATACAAGCCCGTATGGAAGAAATTATTGACCATGTAGTTTTTGAAATTGAAAATTCGGGTTATATTGATAAAATCGGGGCAGGTGTTACCATTACAGGTGGCGGTGCTTTATTAAAACATTTACGGCAGTTAATGAGTTATAAAACTAGCATGGATGTTAATGTTGGTTATCCTAGCCGAAGGCTTTCGGCTGAAAACCAGGATGTTAGTTTGCCGATGTATTCTACTGGCATAGGTTTGCTTTTGTCGGGCTATGAAATTGAAAAAGAAAACAATAATAAAAAAACTGAAGAGAAACCAAAAAATGTTGAAGAACAACTAGAAGACAAACTGGACGAGTTAGATACCGAAGAATATGAAAACAATAACCTTTTAAGTACCATAAAAGAGAAAATTAGCGGTATGTTCGATGATAAAAGTTTGAAAATGTAGCATGTGTTATTGATTGGTTTGTTGGTAGATAGAATTAAAGGAAAAAAAGCACAGAACAATAAAAAAGAATATTATGGAAGATTTAATGCCTTTTGATCTGGATGAAAAAAAATCATCAATTATAAAAGTTATAGGTGTAGGTGGTGGCGGAAGCAATGCTGTTAATTTTATGTTTGAACAGGGTATAACCGATGTTGATTTTATTGTTTGTAATACCGATCAACAGGCATTGGTGAACAGCCCTGTACCAATAAAATTACATTTAGGGCAAACGCTTACCGAAGGGCTTGGTGCCGGCAATAAACCCGAAAAAGGAAGAGAGGCTGCTATCGAAAATCTTGATGATGTAATTAAGGTTTTGGGGAAAAACACTAAAATGGTATTTATAACTGCCGGAATGGGCGGCGGTACAGGAACAGGTGCAGCACCCGTTATTGCCAAGGCAACTAAAGATTTGGGTATACTTACGGTAGCCATAATTACTATCCCGTTCCGCTTTGAAGGTAAAAGGCGTATTGATCAGGCAGTAAAAGGCGTGCAGGAAATTAGCAGATATGTTGATTCGTTATTGGTTATTAATAATGAGAGACTTAGAGAGATATACGGTGATGTTGGAGTTACCGATGCTTTTTCAAAAGCAGATAATGTTTTGTCGGTAGCGGCAAAAGGTATTGCTGAAATAATTACAAAAAAAGGACATGTAAACGTCGATTTTGCCGATGTTAAAACTGTAATGACCGAAAGTGGTGTTGCTGTTCTAGGTTCGGCACAGGCTGAAGGTGAGAAATAATAATGATATTATAGGTGCAAAAAATATCTTGTTAAATATCTCTTTTGGCGAAGAAGATGTAACTATGGACGAAATTTTTGAAATAACACATTTTGTGCAGGATGCTGCTGGAAATAATGCCGATTTAATTTGGGGATACAACCAAGAAATAAGCCTTGGTAAAAAAATTAATGTTACAATAATTGCAACAGGTTTCGAAACGGATGTTATACCTGAGTTGTATGTAGTAAAAAAAGATGGTGTTAATGTACCCAAAGTTGAAATCCTAAAAAAAACAGAAAAAACATTAAGTGAAGAGGTTGGCTTTGAAGTTGCTTATGCAGGTGATGACATAAAACTTGAAAAAAGCAAACAAGAGACCTTTAATGTAAATGAATCGATTTTAAACGAAGGTTTTGAAGTTGAAAAACAGGATGACGAAATAATTGTGCATGAACAAAGCAAAGAGTCGGAAAATACCGATGATGAGGATGAAAGGGTGCGAAAAGCCTTAGAACATTTAGCGCAGGTTGAGAAGATGAAAAAGCAAATGGAGCAAAAAAACCAAATAAAGGAAAGAAACGCAAAAACCATTGATGAGTTAGAAAATATCCCTGCATATAAGCGTAGGAATTTGGATCTGAAACAAGAAAATTTTCTTGAAGAATCAAAAGTTTCTCGTTACGTTTTAAAAGATGATGATGACCAATTATCGGAAAATTCTTTTTTACACGATAATGTGGATTAAAACCATAGGTTTTTTGATGGGGCATAAAGGGGGGGGTATTAATATTGGTATTTCTGCAAACTTAGTGGATATCTTATTATAATGTATATTGGTTATTTGATCATTAATACTACTTTGCGAAGTTATAATTATCTGACAAATAGGCTGAAAGCCTTATTTAATTCAGCCCAAGGCAACGCCTTGTGTAAAAAGAAAAAAATGTTTTTACGGACTGAAAGTCCAGCTTAATTTGATATATTGATAAATTGGGCTTTCAGCCTGCAATTAATTTTGATATTTGCCATAACCCAAGGCGTTGCCTTGGGCTGAAATGATTTAGCCTTTCAGGCTGATTATTAGTAAGTTTTAAGTTCGTAAAGTAGTATTAATCAAAAATGTAAAAGAATTATTAAAATGAGTTTACTTGAAAAAATAAATACAGATTTAAAAGTTGCAATGAAAGCAAAACATGCCGAAAAACTTTCGGCACTTAGGGCTATAAATTTACCCGAACAAATGAGCGACGATGAACTAACGGCCATTATTCAGTCTGCAATAAATGAAACCGGTGCAAGTTCAATGAAAGATATGGGCAAGGTAATGGGTATTGTAAATAAAAAAGTTGCCGGAAAAGCTGAAGGTAAAATTATAGCCCAAAAAGTAAAAAGCTTGTTGGCATAAGTGTTTTTGTGCCTAAAAGCTAATCATGATAAATCAAAAAACAAAGCCGATTTGAAAAATCGACTTTTGTGATATTATGGTGTTTTTTTTATTTTTTATAATATTTCATCGCTTCAGGTAAATGTTCTTTTATTTGTTTAATACGGGTTTCGTCAGATGGGTGCGTGCTCATAAATTCCGGTGGTTTTTGTCCACCCATTTTTGACATTCTTGTCCAGAAGTCAACAGCTTCATTTGGGTTATAGCCAGCCATAGCCATAAAAATTAAACCTAAATGATCTGCTTCACTTTCATGTAATCTGCTAAATGGTAATACAGCACCATATTGTGCACCTAAACCAAATACCGTACCCCACATCTTTTTTGTTTTATCAGGTTTTGTCTTTGTCAACTGGTCTAATGCCATTCCACCTCCCTGAAGCAATAGCTGCTGACTCATCCGTTCATTTCCATGATCGGCAATTGCATGGGCAATTTCGTGGCCCATTACTACTGCAAGGCCGGTTTCATCTTTTGTTGCCGGTAAAATACCAGTATAAAATACTACCTTACCACCCGGCATGCACCATGCATTTATTTGTGGGTCTTCAACCAGGTTAAAATCCCAGCTATAGCCTTTCAGTGTTGAACTCATTCCTTTGTCGGCAAAATATTTCTCAACCGCTTTTTGAATTTTTGCACCAACTTTTTTAACCATTTGAGTTTGTTGTTGGTTTTTACTTAACTTTTGTTCTTTCAAGAAATCGCCGTACTGCTGAAAGCTTGTAGCAAACATTGTTGTGTTTGGTATTAGTTTTATTTGTTTACGATTACTAACAGCAACCGTTGAACATGCTGATATAAGCAAAATACCTACCAGGCTAATAATAATTCTATTCATCCGTTTATTTTTAATTATTTTATAATAGTTTAATCCAAAAAACTTGCTTATTGTTGAACGATAAAGACTTTCTGTCAGCATAGGCTTCAATTTGTACTTTCCACCAACCCCTTTTTAAATTAGTGCGGCCCGCTTTTAATGTAATTTGATTTCCACCAACCTGTGCGGCATCTATTTTTTTAATAAAACTGTTAGTTAAATAATCGCGTGTAACTGCCCGGCGATACCACTTAAATTCAAATTTTTGTCCATCAAGTTTCTGATTATTTGGTAAAATAACAGATATTTCAAGTTTAGTAGGTAAAGATACCCCTTTTTGCGCTTCGCTAATACTCAGCTCTTTACCATCAGCCAGCCAAACTACTTTTGTGGGTTTTACTCTACTGGGGTTTTGGGCAATGCTTAATGCCGGTAATATTAATAATAAGCTTATAGTAATTAATAAATTTTTCATCCGTTTATTTTTAGTCGTTATTAAACAAAAAAGGTACAATATTCATACCAGTTAAAAAAAATATGGTTGCGGCATGCTGTTTTCAAAATAATACAACAATTTGCTTTTTAGTTTTTTCCTGCTATGGTATATTCGCCGTTTTTTATTTTAGGCAGCAAAAAGTAACCACGATTTCCTTGTTTAATGGGTTTTAAGTCAAGTAATTCCCAGTTTGTTAGTTGGTTTTTTCTATACAGAACACAAAGGTTTTCTTTTCGGAAGTTTTTTAGCCCATTATCTAGTGCATACGAAAGGTCGAATTTTAGTTTTGCCGAAGCAGAAAAATTATTAGCGGCCACATATTGTATTTGCCAATAACGATTTGCCAGTTTCATTATATTATCATTATTATTTTCAGGCGTTATCCAATGGTGTGTTATCCTAAAAAAAGTTGAATCGATTAACTGTTTTACATCCAAGCTAAAAAATTCTTCGGTAAACTCGATTTGTCCTATGTTTTTAATGGTTTTATATTCATCAGTTGTGGCATCGGCCATTTTTTCATCAGGGTCAATTAATAACATCAATGGTTTATAATCAAATTTGCCGCTTTTTATTTCTGATTTTCCTGTAAAAGGGATTGTAAACTTGTTTATGTGCCAATTTTTGTCAAGAAAGCCAATTTCAAGTGGTGTTTTTAAGTAATTTCGGCTTTCTAACAATCTTTGCTTAATATTAATATCAACCTGATATTTTTTCCCTGACTTATTAACACTAAATGTTTCGTATGAAAAATGTGGGAAACCTGCACCAAAAACCCAGAAATCAAAAAAATCGGTTAAGTCAGTTTTAGTTTTTTGTGAGAAATAATCACGGAATTCTTTGGTAGATATTTCTTTAAATGCATAATCGATAAAATATTGTTTTAAAGTGCTAAAAAACAAACTATCGCCCAAATATCCCCTTAACGTTTGGGCTACATCGGCACCTTTGTCGTAAACAGTTGAACCATAGGTGTATTTGTGGGGCAAACCATAAACTGCACGGTAGCCATTATCGTATAAATGCGCAAATTGTAGCACTTTTTTATGGTTTTTCCGGTTGTAATCTTTATAAGCTTTTTTGCCGTAAAGGTATTCAGTGAAAATAGCTTCGCTATAGCTTGCCCAGCCTTCGTTTAGCCACATATCTTTTTCTGTTTTGCATGTAACTAAATTGCCAAACCAGTGGTGAGATAATTCGTGTGCTAAAGTTGTTTCGCAGCGTAAAGACCCATTACAATTTGAGCTATATGCTATGTTTGTAGCATGTTCCATTGCCCCGCCGGCAAAAGGTGTTGATACATATCCTATTTTTTCCCATACGTAGTCCCCAAATGCTTTCTCAAACGAATGCAGAAAATCTTTTACATGGACAAAGGATTTTTTACCTTCTTCAAATTCATTTTTATTAATGTAAATTTCTATTGGGATAACTTTAGAAATACCCTGCACTGTGTCTTTAATTGCTTGATAATCAGACACTGCAACTGATGACAAGTAAGTTGGGATAGTCTGATGGAGTTTCCAGTGGTAGGTTTTTGTATTATCAGGCTTGTTTTTAACCGATAGCATGGTGCCGGGGCATGCAGCTACATGTTTTAAGCCTGTTTTAATAATGTATTCATAAGTTGCCCTGTCGGTAAAATTGTCGATACATGGATACCAAACCCTCCCAAAATTCGGCGGTGTTGCAGCCATACCAACACCATAATTAAAGGCATGTGTTGATGTAATAAAAAAACCGCCCCATCTTCGGTCTTTTTGTGGTTTGCCGTGGTAGCTGATAGTTAGCTCAATGGTATCTTTTTTTGTAATTGTTTTTTGTAAATTAACCCTTAAAACAGATGATTTATGACTAAATGACAGATTTTTCCCTTTTGATTCAATTTTATCAACATGTAAGCCTAACAAATCAAGGCCTATGTTTTTTAAATCGGCAAGTTTTGCAGTTATTTTTATACTGGTTTTGCCAATTATCTCACCCGATGACAGATCAGATAAATCAAGTTCGATTTTATAATGTGTAACATCAACAGAATCCCTATAATTATTGTTTTGGGAAAATGTTATTTGATTTATAAGTAAAAGGAATATTATTGACAGAAAAGGATTCTTTATCCACATGGTTTATAATATTTGGTACGGACAAATTTAATTAATTTTAGTGACTTGGGATAATGCATTATGCATAAAATTTATTTTTCATTCGACCCATCCTAAAAAAGGCAAACTTAATGAAACATTAGCAAAATAATGTTCCATGGAAAAAATAATGACAAGTAAAGAACCTGCAAAAGTCAAGTTAAACATCAAGTCTCGAGTAGGTTGTATCAATTACCTTATATACGTACGACCTACGAGAATTTTGCTTAATAAAGTCTTATTTATTAATTGACAATAATGTGTTTGCAAGCAGATATTCTGCAATTTGAACAGCATTTGTGGCTGCTCCTTTTCGTAAATTGTCGGCAACAATCCATAAATTGAGGCTGTTTGGGTTTGAAAAATCCCTACGGATACGCCCAACAAACACACCATCTTTATTATTTGCATTAATTGGCATTGGATAAATGTTGTTTTTGATGTCGTCTTGTAAAACTATGCCTTCAGCGGTTTTTAAAAGGTTTTTTATATCCTGCAAATTAAAATCATTTTCAAATTCAATGTTTACCGATTCGGAATGACCTCCAACAACAGGTACACGCACAGCAGTTGCGGTAAGCCGGATTGTATCATCATCAAGTATTTTACGTGTTTCGTTAACTAGTTTTAATTCTTCTTTTGTGTACCCATTATCGGTAAATGTATCGCAATGTTCGCCATTTTTTCCATTCCGTTCGTTGTCCATTTGTTCAACTGCTTTTACCCCGGTTCCGGTAATTGATTGGTAAGTTGAAACTACCACTCTTTTTATTCCGTATTTTTTGTGCAGGGGGGCAAGCACCATTAACATTTGTATGGTTGAACAATTAGGGTTGGCAATTATTTTATCGGTTTTTGTAATAATATTTGCATTGATTTCAGGTACAATTAGCTTTTTTGATTTATCCATGCGCCAAGCCGACGAATTATCAATAACTGTAGTCCCAACTGCAGCAAACTGTGGTGCCCATTCCAATGATGTGTCGCCACCGGCAGAAAATAGTGCTATGTCAGGTTTTTGCCTAACAGCATCTTTTAATCCAATAACTTTATATGTTTTGCCATTGAATTGAATATTTTTACCAACTGATTTTTCAGAAGCAACAGGAATAAGCTCTTTAATTGGGAAATTTCTTTCTGCCAATACTTTTAATATTACATTACCGACCATGCCCGTAACGCCAACAACTGCAATTTTCATATTCTTTCTGTTAATGGGTTAATCCAAAATCTTTTATCTATGAGTCTGGTCTAAAAAACTAAAAATTAGCCTATAGAGCCGCTAAGCGGCTTTTTGAACTAAGCTCATTTAAAATTTATAATTTAACGAATGTTAGCTATAACAATAGTTCGGTACATTTTTGAAATGGGCTGATAATCAGCAGATTAGGATACCACCAGATGATTGTATATATTGCTGATTATTAGTCCGTTACCTTTTTATTCGTGCATTCGCGGCAAAAATATAACGAAGTATTATTATAAGGATTG
>NBLH01000158.1 GCA_002084525.1 Bacteroidetes bacterium 4572_117
CCTTTGCCTTCACCTTTCAAGACCCTCCTTTCTTTTATCCCTATCCTGGTCATAATCCACTCATCAGAAGTGTCGACCATTGTTGAAAGTTCATCGTTTGTTAAAATGTAGTCAGGAACATAAGCTCCTACACCTGTAATTGCCGTTTTTATCTTAGACATAAAACTATATGTTTTAGGTTAATGGTAAGCTCTAATGTTTTTTTGCTAAAAGAAATAATATTATTATAACCAAAAATGCCCCAAAAACATCTGTTTTTGGGGTTTGTTTATTATAGATAATATCGCATGTAATTTTCTATAATTGCCTTTATCAACAATTTAATGTTCAACAAAGCAATTGTCAATTAAAGTGACTTTTCTTTTTCAATAGCAAGTTGACCTCTGTAAAATCCACATTCAGGACAAACACGATGGTACAGATGAGAAGCCCCACAATTAGAACAAGTAGCTAAAGTACTAGCAGTTGCTTTGTAGTGTGTTCTTCTTTTATCCCTTCTTTGTTTTGAAATTTTTCGTTTTGGATGTGCCATTTTCTAAAATTATTATTCAGTTTCTAAATTTTTTTAATTACTGTGATCCTATTAATTATATAAATTCTTTAGTTTGTCCCATCTGGGATCAACTTCTTTTAAAGGGTTTTCATGCCCCATATGTTTTTCTATATTTTCAAGCATTTCCGTATTGCAGGTACTATAACCTTTTTCATCATCAGGATGAATTTTTTGCAATGGGATTTGCAAGTTAATGTAATCGTAAAAATGTTTCGCTAGATCTATTTTATCTTCTTTCCTCGAAAGAATCATCCTATCGTCAATGTTTGTTATATCTGATGTTTCTTCACCAAAGCTAACATGTAAATTATTTTCAAAATTAAGTTCAAAATCAAAGAAATCAAGACAGCGATCACATTGCAAGTTTACAATACCTTGAATATGAAAGGTGAAACCTAAATGCCTAGGGGTTTTTTCCATTATTGCATCAATTTTAATTTCCAAGTCATTTATTTCAGTTTTGTCAAAATTTGCTAAAAAACCTTTAGATACTTGAAACGAAAAATGGTGTTGCCCATCAGCAAGTCCCCAAAAATATATACTGTATTTGCTATCTACTTCCACAATTTATATCTTAAAAAGAATTTGCAAAAGTAAGTATTAATATTTAAATAAAAAACTAGAATTTAAGTTTAATGTTTTTATAGTTCAAGTTTATTATAGAAATCAATAATTGCGATGGCATTTTCATCCGGTCTAATTTTATTTAAATTAATTTCAAAAATATTATTGCTTTTGCGGTTTGATAAACCATGCAAATATGCTTTATCATAATATTCAAGCATAATATCTGCAACTTTGCTAAAATTATTGTCCCTTATGGCCTGAATAGCAAGTTTTGTCCGCAGCCCACCAAGTCGTTTCGCTATTCGGAGTGTGGCTGCTTTTAATTTTTCCTTGTCAAAAATACCATAATCTTTAACAAGCCATTTTATCCTTTCGGCTTTTGGAAGGTTTATTTTTATAACAGTGCTAGCCCTAATTCGTTTGTATAGTTCATCTGGGATACGGACGCTACCAATTGCTTGGCTTTCATCTTCAAGCCAAACAGTTTTATTAATGTCGAGGGTTTTCCAAATTTCAAATAAGTTATTTTCAAATTGTTCGGTACTTTCCTGTTTTAATTGCCCTAAAGAGCCAAATGCTGAACCTTTGTGATGCGCAAGTTTTTCAAGATCAACAATTTGTTCGCCAAGCTTAGCCATGGCTTGCAGTATTTCGGTTTTGCCGCTACCTGTCATCCCACCCAAAACAATTAATTTGTGGTTGTTGGCAAAACAGCTTTTAATATACCGTCTGTATGCTTTATAACCATCTGCTAATGTTATAGTCTTTATGCCGGCAGTATTAAATAACCATGACATGCTTTTGCTCCGCATACCTCCTCGCCAACAATGTACAATCAGTTTGTTGTCAATGGCCAACTTTTTGGCTTGTCTTACAAAACTACTGAGTTTTGTACCCACCATTTCAAGCCCTAACAGTACAGCTTGTTCTTTCCCCTGTTTTTTATATAAAGTCCCAACCTGTGCACGTTCTTCGTTTGTAAGAAGCGGTATATTGTGTGCGCCTGGAATATGTGCATGTGCAAATTCAGCCGGTGTACGTACATCGACTACAGGGGTTTGCTCAGCTTGTTTAAGAAATTCGGTTATTTCAAGTTCCTCGTTCATTTGATATTACTCTTTCGTAGGCACTTTAAACAAATCTTTGTTTATAGGGATATTAACTTTTATGGTGTCAAATTCCATAAGTATTGTTAGCTTACCAGATTCAAAACCCTCCATTTTGTGCGGAAGTAATAAGCTGTTAACTTTCTTATAATCAGAATAATATGTTGTTTTTTTTGCATCTTCGTCATCATCAACCCTTATTAAAATATAGCTTAGTTTATCAATATAATAAATGCGGGTTTTGTCAGCTTTTTGCACCTTTAATTTATAGGTGTCAATATCCTCAACAGTAAAAATGCCTAACAATTTGCCTGTAACTTTGCCATTCCTAAATTCAGTGAGCCCACCTGTCCATCTTGAGTAAAAGTCGTCAGCTTCACCGGGTTCCCCATTTTTTACCTGTAGGGTATCTTTCATTGGGTTATATTCCCAGTCGGTTTTCCCATTCGACGATTTTAAAAAGTTGAGACCGTTATATACCATATTGAGATGTAGGTGGTCTGGCATGATAGCCCACATTTTTATCGGGAATTTAAAATTGTTTTGTGTGAAATTGCCAATTATTTCCACGCTTTTGATACTTTGTTCATCGGAATGAAAACCAACAACATCTAAATGTTTACTAACAATTTCATCAATGGTTAATTGAGCCAATAAGTATTGATTTATCATTAATGACAAAGCCAAAATTATTATACCTGTTTTAAGGTGGAACTTTTTCATTTTTATAAAGTACTTATCATAAATACAATCTATAATTTAACGAATTCTTAGTCTTATTGCTTGCCTTGTTCTGAACTAATGTATTTTTGAAATAGCAAATCGAAATCACTCGAAATATTCTCAAAAATTTCATCCTGTTTATAATTTTCAGTAATACTAACAATTTCCTGCATAATGCTCATTGCCACCCTTGTTTCGTACCCAATAGAAGTAGAATAAGGTTTGGGCAAACTTAAATAGTAATTAAGGTCATCCTGATATATGGCCGAAAGCTTATTTATAATGCTATTTGCTTTTTCAATTTCATTTGCCTGATAATAAAGTTCTGCAACAGGTAACATAAAATAATCGTAAGGTAACTGGTTGTGAGGTGTAATTTCAACAAGTTTATCAAGTGCTTTAACAGCTTTTCCTTTTTTATTTTCGGCTAATAAAGTTCTGGCTAGTTGGGAAAATACATCCCTTATTTTCATGATAGATATAACCCTGGTGTTTTGGTGATCAATTAACACATCGGGTTCGTTCATACGTCCCCATTTAAATTTGTTCATTAAATTATCGTAAAGTATGTCGGTATTGATATCACCAATATCGCCATTTGCTTTTTTTGTTTTGTATGGTACTAATCTATATGCAAACCCTTCGAGCCTGAAATAGTCTTGCAAACCCATGTAATTATCGTTGCCAACGCTAGATGCGAAATAAATAGGCCTGTCCCAGTTAAAATTACCCAAAAGATCTAGAACCATCATATCACTTTTAGTAATATATTTTTTTGCTAAAGTAAAATCAATCGATTTTAAAATATCAATAGTATCGTTGGTGCTTACCAGTCCACTATTTACCACCTTAGCGGAATCAACCGGAATCTGTAAAAGCTTGGCTGGTAGGTAGTTCATGTCACTACCATCGCTTGCCTGAACTTTTGTTTTATCATCATCTGAGCCAACAAAATCCATCACGTCTTTTAGGGGTACATATTTGTTTATGCGGTCAACAACCGGTAATAAATCACGAACGCCTTGGCTATATTTATCGCGAGAAAAAGAAAAAGGGACGGGGTCGCTTTCGTAAGCACGTTTTGTCATTTGGTAAATATACCAATGTGTACCCAAAAGGCTGAGGTTAACAACCCTCACATCTGTACGGATACCTTCAACTTCCTGGGCATACCAAAGCGGGAATGTATCATTATCACCATAAGTAAACAGTATTGCATTTGGGGCACATGAATTTAAGTAATTCGAAGCTAAATCACGTGCGGTATATCTTCCTGATCGGTCGTGGTCGTCCCAGTTTTCTTTTGCCATTATTGAAGGTACAAGAACCAGGCTTAGAACTGTTGCCAATATACCTGATGTAGCACCGGGCAGGTATTTTTTTATAAAACTACTGATGGCAAATACACCAAGCCCTATCCAAATGGCAAAAGCGTAAAAGGATCCGGCATAAGCATAATCGCGTTCGCGAGGCTGGTAAGGCGTTTGGTTTAGGTAAACGACTATGGCCAAGCCTGTTAGGATGAAAAGCAGCATGACTATTAAAAATTGTTTAGGCCTTTCCTGAAACATAAATATCATACCCAATAAACCTAATAATAAAGGCAGCATATAATATTTGTTCCTAGCTTTATCAGATTTAATGCTTTCGGGCAGTTTGTCTTGTGGCCCAAGGCGCATTTCGTCGACAAAAGGTATGCCGCTTAACCAGTTACCTTTCAGGTAACCACCATGCCCTTGGATATCATTTTGCCGTCCTGAAAAATTCCACATGAAATACCTCATATACATAAACCCAACTTGGTACTTAAACATAAACCCAAGGTTTTGTGCAAAACTAGGCCTTTTTTTATCGTTTTTAATGTTTGCCCAGTTGATATAACCACTTTTGTGACTGCTTTGGTGACTATACATCCTTGGAAATAGTGTTGTGAATTCAGGGTCATAAACATATTTAGGGTTAGTTTTAGCTAATTTTATATATTTATCACCCTTTGGGGCATAAGTATATTGGGTTTCTTGCTTAACTACTTGGGCATTAAAATATTGGCCTTTTACAAGAGGGCGGTCGCCATACTGTTCACGATTAAGATATGCCAGTAAAGCAAAAACATTGTCGGGTTGGTTTTCGTTCATAGGTGGTTCGGCAAGCGAACGTACAACTATCATTGTAAATGAAGAATATCCAATAACAATTACCGTAAAAGTTAGTATGATAGTGTTAAGGACAACTTTTTGTTTTTTTACCGTATATTTTAAACCCCATACAATTCCGGCAGCTAGCATAAGCATGTAAAATAACACACCTGTTTTAAAAGGCATACCAAAACCGTTTACAAATAACAACTCAAACCATGTGGCAACTTTGACAATACCTGGAATAATCCCATACATTATTGCCCCTAAAATAGCAATTGAAATTATGGCAGCGCCAATAACACCACTTTTTGATGGTTCATATTTTTTGAAGTAATAAACAAAAACAATTGCGGGGATTGCAAGTAAGTTAAGTAGGTGGACACCAATTGAAAGCCCCATCATGTAGGCAATAAAAATTAGCCACCTATTTGAATATTTTTCATCGGCAACCCGTTCCCATTTCAAAATTGCCCAAAATACTATTGCTGTAAATAGCGACGAAAGCGAATAAACCTCACCTTCGACCGCCGAAAACCAAAACGAATCGGAAAATGTATAAGCAAGTGCGCCAACAAGCCCGCTTCCCATAACAGTCAACAAATCGTTAAGAGAATATTCTTCAATTGGTTTGCGTACAATTTTGGCAGCAAAATATGTAATTGTCCAAAAAAGGAACAAGATAGTGAATGCACTGGCTAGTGCTGAAAGGGAATTAATCATTTTTGCCACAAGTGTTACATCACCACCAGAGAATAAACTAAAAACCTTTGCAGCAATCATAAATAGGGGGGCTCCCGGTGGGTGGCCTACTTCTAATTTGTGTGCTGTTGCAATAAATTCCCCACAATCCCAAAAACTGGTTGTTGGTTCAATTGTAGATAAGTATGTAAATGATGCAATTAACAAAATTACCCATCCGGTAATATTATTAATTTGACTATATTTTTTTCGGTTTAGATTAAATCCGCTTTCTGTTTTGCCCATAAATTTTTATTTAAACTGATTTGAAAGGGCAAAAATACATTTTTTTTGTTAGCTTCAATATTTATTAAGCACCAGTGCTTTTTTATATGTAAACCCTGAACAGGGTAAATGGTTGATATTCACTCAAATATCAAATTGTAATTATACAATTATTTTTTAACAGGAGCTTATGTTATACAATTGTTTTTTACCAAAAAATTAAGAGCACAAAAACCCATAAAACAAAGATGCCTAACATCAACACTTTCTTCGACTAATTTCAGAACAAATTTTCACCGGCAACTGATGAAATAAATATTGTTTTTTTTGTTTTATCAACATCTATCAATTCTATTCCGGCAAGATGCTTATTTGGTGCAAAATCAGACAAATTAATATGGCAGGCAGGGCAATAAAATTTAACCGCATCGCCTTCAGCAATAACAAAACTTTCATGATTATTAACTGAATAATCTCCAAGCTTGGCACTTAGTAAAATAAGGCCCCATTCTCCATCTTTTTTTAAAGCCGACAATATTACATTGTTTTGCGGGTTTAAAACAGCTTGGCATTTTGGACAAATAATCTTGTTCATAAGCTCTAGTTTTTAGCCTCAATATACAAAAAACTGATAAAAAAGTCAAGCTTTTGGGATAGATTATTGCATTTTACCGTAAAAAACCAGTAATCAAGCTATTGACTATTTCATATTTCTGCGATACCAATCCATGTCCGGCCCCTTTTACAGGTTTAAACTGAACATTTGGTAAGAGGTCTCGAATATCATTTATCATTTCTTTTGTAATTTCTGTATCATCTGTACCCCAAATCAGTAAAATTTCACGTTTTTGTTTACCTAATATTCGGTAAGCCCCGGTATAATCACGTACGGCATCGTTTCTAAGCATCGATAGCAAAGATTGTTGAAAACCTTTGTAAGTTGTTTGTTCAACATACAGCTTTTTATAGGTTTCGGCATTTGCAGTACCCTCAATAAGCGAGTTAAAACGTTTAACAATTGTTTTTACCCCAACGGTGCGTGCAGCAAACTCGCCTATCACAGGGATTTGAAAAATAGCAGGTAATTTAAAATTGTTAATTAGTGGCGCAATTAAAATCAGTTTGCGAACTTTGTCGGGATAATTAGCCGTGAAATTAACAGCTGTGCCACCACCTACAGAAAGTCCAACTAAATCAAATTTTTGTTCTATCCCAAGTTTGTTTACAAGCTCGAACAATTGTTTTTTGTAAAGATCCTGATTATAAATTACATCCGGCCTATCAGAATAACCACGGCCGTATTTGTCGTAAGTAAGTACCCGGCAGCCTATTGCTGTTAGTGCTTCAATCTGGTTATCCCATGCCCATTTTGGGATAGTGCCACCATGGACAAGTACTACCAATTGGCCATTTTCAGCTCCTTCCAATTTATAGTGTGTAAAACCATCTGAAAGTTCAATATAAGCCCCCCCGAGTTTTTTGCGCTCCTTTTTGTTTAATTCTTTAGTTTCAGGGTCAAGAATGTAGTAAATGCCAACTAAAACAAAAAGCATTATCCCTAAAATTACAGCAAGTTTTTTCAGTTTCATAATATTTTGATTTGTTAAATCTGTTTGTGATTATAAACTTAC
>NBLH01000013.1 GCA_002084525.1 Bacteroidetes bacterium 4572_117
TGGCATTAAAACTTAGCAAGTTTGATAAACTTACTAAGATATCAGAACTTACAAATGACCAATTGACCAATAACCGATATTCAATAATCAAAAGCTCTACTGTTATGGCATTAAAACTTAGCAAGTTTGATAAACTTACTAAGTTATCGGAACTTGCAAATGACTAATTACCAGTTACCAATTACAAGTTATCCCCACTCCACCTTCGCCCTACAGATTATTTTATTATCCGATTTTCTTTTTATTTCCTGAACAACCAGGTTGTTTTCCCCTTCCGGCTTGCTGCCACTTATTTCAAGTTCATCAGCATAAGCTGCTTCTGCAAGGTAATTAATTTCAAACGACTTAACCACTTTAGACTTTCTCCAATCGTAGGCATAGCTATCAAGGAACATTCTAGTGTACATAACATTATTTACATGATTGTTTACATCTAAATCGCTATACTTTACCAAATAATCAGTTTTTGTATTATTCAAATCTTTTGGCCCTATTTTTTGCAATTCACTTTTAATGGCAAGTTTATCGGCTTGCATCGGAATTTTCATTTCTATGCCATCAACAAGTTTAGGCCGTTTCGTTGAATAATCAAGAAGCATCCAACCACTTGAAGCAGACACCAATAATTCGCCTTTTTTGTTGTGTATTTGGAAATCCCTGCGCGAAAAAAATTTCTCACGGTTAACAATCCAGGTACTCACATCAACTATTTCTTCCCAAACGGGAAATTTGGCAATTTCTATTTTTAAACGTGTCAGTACCCAAATATGCCCATTCCTGACCATTTGCTTATACCCAAAGCCATTTGCATGGGCATGGTTCCCCGCAATTTCCTGAAAAAGCCCGGCTAACGAGGTCAATGTGGCATTTCCTTTTGCATCCATTTGATACGAGGTGATTTTAAACCGCTCTGTACCAACACTTTTATCTTTCAACATAATTCTTTTTTAATATTAGCTTACAAGTTATTGTAATATTCAACCAATTTAATCAAATCTTCACTTTTTTTGCATGATATTTTCTCTTCTTTAATAAACTTTTGCATTTTTTCTTTCTGATCTGAGAAAATCCCTAACAAGGCTTTCTTATTTTTAACATAAACAGGTAATGCCGAGCCAATAACTACATAATAAGTATCTTTCCGAATTATAAATTTAGCAGGTTCCGATTCAACAATTGCTTTTTGTGGTTCAGCTTTTCTGTAGGCAATTTCTTTTTTTGCCAACAAATAAGTTTTACCCGATGCCAACAATTCGTAATATGAATCAAATTTCGGATTTTCCAGATTATAGTAGTAGATAAAAACACTATTATCCATTTCAATTTTCTCTATTATATCAGGGTTTGAAATAGCATACACAACACCGTCTAGTTCGTATTCCATACTTTGGTCAAAAACATTATACCTTAGGCCTATTTTAAAAACGCTATCTTTCCTAAAATATATCTTACTCATAACAAAATCATTAATCCAGTATGGACTACCCTTTATATCACTATAGTCAATAGTTTTAACTGCTTTTGCAAAAACTCTTTTTTCAAAACGTAACTCATCTAGATATACATTTTGAACTTGCCCAAAAGCTTGAAACGAAATCACTAACAATACCAATGTCCAAAAAATATTTTTTTTCATGTTTTTATTTTTAATTGTTTTTATTTTTCTCTCTTTTAAAAGCCAAATCGAAAGATTTGACGGTACTAAATTCATGCAATAAGCAACCAATAATTATATTGCCCTTTTTGAATTTAGCTTTTGTTACAAGCAGTTGTTATTCGCCTTCTGAACTTATTTTAATATACCTAAGTTTATGGGCTTCAAAGATTTTTAAGTCAATTATTAAGGAATCCTTTTTTAGTAGTTCAATATAAACTTCTTGTTCTCCCCCACAAACTGAATTGTATCTAAGATAATTATTGTCTAGTATAGTATAGTTTCCGGTTAAACATGTAAGAGCACCACCAGATTTTTCATATTTATTATTAAACTTAAACCAAACATGATATTCATTTCCCGAATTATAAGTTCTCCAACTCGGTAAGCTACCTCCATCGGTTTCATAAATCTCTACTATTTTCCATTTTCCTATTAATTCTGGCGGTACTTTGTTAATTTCCTCAACAATAGGCTCGCTTTTATCTGAACAAGCTAAGAAAAAAAGGCATAATAAGAAAAGTGTTTTTTTCATTTCATAATAATTATGTTTTAATTGTTTGTAACTCGTTTATATTTGAATGACAAAATCAGTGTGCCAATATACAAAAATATTCCCATATCCAACTTCAAAAAATCGAAGTTATAAACAAAAACTTAGAGTAGCTTTGCTACAAATAAAAAACAGGAACGCTGATAACACTGATTTAACGGATTCACACTGATTTTTATTTAGCTTAAAACACATTAATACTAATCGAATTTCGTAAAACTTTATTTTTTTAGCAAATTTTTATAACATAATAATATAGTAAAAAATTGCTTTTATTTATTTATTTGCTTATATTATAGTCGCAAATATGATTATATTCTAATCAATAATATTGTTAATTTTTTAATAATTAGAATGATGGATACTTTCGGCAATAAAAACAATTCAAATAGGCAGATTCTACACCTTGATCTTGATACTTTTTTTATCTCGGTAGAACGCCTTATGAACCCTAAACTCAAAAACAAAACTGTAATGATAGGGGGTTTTTCTGACAGGTCGGTTGTTTCGAGTTGCAGCTATGAAACAAGGCGGTTTGGTGTACATGCGGGCATGCCTATGAAAATGGCCAGGCATTTATGCTCCGATGCCATTATTTTAAGGGGAGACATGGATAATTATTCTAAATATTCGAAACTGGTAACCGAAATCATTAATGAAAAAGCACCACTTTTTGAAAAAGCTTCGATAGATGAATTTTATGTTGACCTGACAGGCATGGACCATTTTTTCGGGACACAAAAATGGTCGAAAGAATTACACTCAACTATCGTTAAAGAATCTGGTTTACCAATTAGTTTTGGGTTATCGACAAACAAAACTACTTCAAAAATTACAACTAACGAGGCCAAACCAGGTATGCTTTCAGTATCAGAAAATCATGTATTACCATTTATCCAACCTTTATCAATTAAAAAAATCCCGGGTGTGGGGCATAAAGCGTTCCGTACATTTCGCCAAATGGGTATTTATACCATCAAAAACCTAAGCGAAATACCGATACAAACAATAGAATATTCATTTGGAAAAACAGGTATTAACCTTTGGAAAAAATCGAACGGGATAGACAACTCCCCAATAGTTCAATATCGCGAACAAAAAAGCATTAGCACAGAACGGACTTTTGACAAAGATTCGACTAATTTTAAGCACATGCTGGAAATTGTTGTGCTTATGGTAGAAAAACTTTCTTTTGACTTACGTAAACAAAATAAATTAACATCTGTTGTGTCTGTAAAAATACGCTATTCAAATTTCGATACACATACATTGCAAAAAAAAATCCCGTCCACTTCATTCGACCACCATATCACGGAAGTGGCAAAAGAGCTATTTGTTAAAATATACAACAGGAGGTTATCGGTGCGTTTGATTGGTGTAAAGTTTAACAAATTGGTACGTGGCCCCCAACAATTACAACTTTTTGACCCTAAAGCCAATTTAACTAAACTATATAACGAACTTGATTTTTTAAAAACCAAATTTGGCAATAAAACTATAAGGAAAGCAATTGCATAGCGTAGCTTCGCTATAAACAAAAAATAGGAACGTTGATAACACTGATTTAACGGATTCACACTGATTTTTATTTAGCTTAAAACACACTAATACTTATCGGATTTCGTAAAACTTTGTTTTTTTAGCACAGTTTACCTACGATGAGGTCTGTGCCGTTCACAACATAATAATATATTAAAAATTTTTTGGACCGTATCAATATTAAAAAAAAATATTATGTGTGGTAGATTTATAACTGTATCGAAAGTAAAAACAATAGAAAAACGATTCAATATCAACATTGATTATCCTGATGCTTTCATAGCTAATTTTAATTTGGGTATAGGGCAACAAGCCCCGGTAATAACTGATAAAGACCCAAAACAAGTCCAGTTTTTCACATTTGGGCTAACACCATTTTGGGCAAAAAAACCAATGTATTTATTCAATGCCAGATCTGAAGGGGACAATAATAAACAAAACGACCCCAATTATTCAGGAGGCAAAGGAATTATACTTAAAGCTGCATTCAGGAAGCCGATACGTTCGCAACGGTGTTTGGTTATTGCTGATGCTTTTATTGAAGGGACAACCATCGAAGGCTTAAACAAAGCCCACCTGGTTTATGTACGCAACTCACGGCCTTTTGCTTTTGCAGGTATTTGGGATACATGGCAAAACCCTAAAAACAACGAACAAATAAACTCATTTTCCATTATCACAACAACAGCCAATGAGCTTTTACAACAATTACCCCATCAGCGCATGCCAGTGATACTTGAACCAAAGCATGAAAAACACTGGCTTAACCCCAAAACCCCCTTAACGGATGTTACCAGGATACTAAAAGCATTTCCTGCAGGGCGGATGAACGCTTATCCTATTACACCTGATATTAAAAACCCAAAAGCCAAAGGCAGGGCACTTATTGACCCACAAGGAGAAAGGTTGCTAAAAGAAGAACGGTACGAAACCACGGAACTATTAAAAAAAAGTGGTATGGGGCGGCATAGGTGAATATTATAACAATGACATGGCATGTCTATATAAGTAACTGTGCAATAGGCGATTGCGAGGTGTGCGCAATTAATTTGTGTCCATAAAGTCAATGTTTCTTAATTTCTAAGTATTTTACTATTTTGGAACAAAAACTTTGCGGCTTTGTGCGAAACGAAAATTTAACGGAATATTGTTATTATACCGAAAACGGATTGAAATTTAACTTTTTAAAAGCTGTTTATCATTGAGTATCAGCTTAATGAACATTTCAGCAATTCAGCAATTCAATAATTTAACTATTTAAAGTATCATATGTACTTTGCACATTCATTTTATAGCCTTAGATATGGCACACTATCAGTTGAAAAACTGGTATATCTGGCAGCGAAATATAAACTAGGCACACTTGCATTAACCGACATAAACAATGTTACTGCCGCATTTAATTTCTACAAATTGTGCAACGAAAAAGGCATCAAGCCAATTTTAGGCATAGAGTTCAGGAACGAAAAACACAAACTGCTTTATACAGGCATTGCACAAAACCACGATGGGTTCTATCAGTTAAACAAGTTCCTAACCGGGCACCAAATAAACAAAACACCATTACCCGACAAGGCAGCCGATTTTAATGATGCATTTATTATTTACCCATTTAACAAAACAATTGATGTACGGGGTTTAAAAAAACACGAATACATAGCAATAAAATCAACGGAACTTGCATCGGTTGTACATTCAGGTTTTGAGAAACACTTAAACAAATTTGTTGCTGCCCATACTATATCTTTTGCGGGGAAACTCACATACGAACTACACAAACACCTAAGGGCAATCCAGCTTAATACTTTGCTGGGTAAATTAACAAAACAAGATTTAGCCCCTGAAACAGAACAATTTGTTTCTATTGATGAATTTAACAGGTTGTTTAGCCGTTTCCCACAACTTGTAACACAAACACAAAAACTATTTGACAGTACAAATTTTGAATATAATGCACATACAAAAAAAAACAAACTAAGTTTCACGGGCGATAAATCAACCGACCACAAATTATTGGAAAAACTAAGCTGGGAAGGCTTCAGGTACAGGTACAAACACGAAAATTTTAAAGCACGGCAAAGGGTAACACATGAGCTAAAAATAATTAGGGAACTTAAATTCAATACCTATTTTTTGATTGCTTGGGACATTATACGCTACTCATTATCAAGAGGTTTCTATCATGTTGGCAGAGGGTCGGGTGCAAACAGTATTGTTGCTTATTGCTTACGTATTACCGATGTAAACCCCATTGACTTAGACCTTTATTTTGAGCGTTTCCTTAATCCGTTAAGAAAATCGCCACCCGATTTCGATCTCGATTTTTCGTGGCGCGAACGCGACGAGATTATTGATTATGTGTTTAAACGACACGGTTATAAATATACCGCCCTTTTAGGGACAATCAACCAATTCAGTTTTAATTCAATTGTTCGCGAACTTGCCAAAGTTTATGGGTTGGCAAAAGAGGAAGTTGACCGGTTCATAGACCACCCAATGGATGAAAGCAACATTAATGAAACCACACAAAAAATCCTTCAAATTGGTAAACTAATGGAGGGCTTCCCGAACTATCGTAGCATCCATGCCGGGGGTATTATCATATCTGAAAAACCAATTAATTATTATTCGGCTTTAGATATGCCGCCAAAAGGGTTCCCAACCATGCAAATTGACATGTATATTGCAGAAGAAAATGGTTTAGATAAAATCGATATCCTTAGCCAACGTGGGATTGGCCATATAAACGATGCCGTAAAGCTTATCAGGGCAAACCGGGGCGTTAATATCGACATACACGACACAAAAAAAACCATGGCAGACACAAAAACAAGGAAATTGTTAAAAAGTTCGCAGGCAATAGGTTGTTTTTATATCGAAAGCCCTGCCATGCGAGGCCTTTTATCTAAATTAAAATGCGAAAGCTATGAAATACTTGTTGCCGCAAGTTCTGTAATCCGCCCCGGTGTGGCAAAATCGGGCATGATGAAAGAGTACATTAAAAGGCACCACAAGCCTGAAACAGTCCGTTACCTGCACCCTGTGTTTAAAGAGCATTTAAGCGAAACATACGGTGTGATGGTTTATCAGGAAGACGTGCTAAAAATAGTACACCATTTTGCAGGCTTAGGTTTGGCCGAAGCAGATGTATTACGAAGGCTTATGAGTGGAAAAAACAAAAAAACAAAAGACATTCAAGTTATTGAAAATAAGTTTATTAACAACTGTTTGCAAAAAGGCTACCCTCTGCAACTGATTACAGAAGTATGGCGGCAAATAGTTTCTTTTGCAGGATATTCTTTCTCGAAAGCACATTCGGCAAGTTATGCCGTTGAAAGTTTTCAAAGCCTTTACCTGAAAGCACACTACCCTAAAGAATTTATGACTGCGGTTATTAATAATTTTGGTGGGTTTTACCGCACATGGGTTTATTTTCACGAAGCAAAACAAATAGGTGCAAAAATTGCCCTTCCCTGCATAAATAATTCGCTGATACTTACAAACATAAAAAAAGAAACAATTTACATAGGCTTTACCCACATTAGCAGCCTGCAAAGTTCGCTAGCTGAACAAATTGTTGAAAATCGCAAAAAACATGGCTTTTTTATAAGTTTCGAAGATTTTATGCTACGGATAGGCCCAGGTTTAGAACAAATTAAAACACTTGTACGCATAGGTGCATTTTCTTTTACAGGGATTTCAAAAGCTACCCTTTTATGGGAGGCACACCGCTTTAAAAATAAAAATACCAAACACAAACATGCCTACCCCATGCTTTTTCAAAGCACTTTGGCTAAGCCTAAACTACCCAAGTTTTCGCAGCAAAACATTTCAGATGCCTTTGATGAAATAGAATTGATTGGTTTTCCTGTAACAATTTCGTATTTTGATATGCTAAAAACAAAATACCGTGGCGATTATTTAGCTAAAGATTTAAAATTATTGACAGGAAAAAAAGTGCGTATATTAGGCATGTATGTAAACCGAAAATATGTATACACAAAACATTTCAAAATTATGAATTTCGGGACTTTTATTGATAACGAAGGCAGTTTTTTTGATACGGTACATTTCCCTAAAACATTAAGCAATTACCCATTCTCCGGCATGGGGGTTTATCTGATTCAGGGAAAAGTTACAAGCGAATTCGGTTTCCCATCAATTGATGTCGAAAAAATGGCCAAACTCGATTTTATGCCTGACCCAAGGTTTGAATAACAGGTTTCTTGTTTCAAACATTTATAAAGGGAAAAACTTTACAAAAACGGATTTATCTAGGTTTTATAAGCATATTTTGCTGATAATGATGGACGCATTAAATAACAATTAATATTTTATCTTACTTTTATTATTCAACATGTGTAGATTTTTCTTCATGGTGGTTTATTGTCCTATTACCTGAAATGTTTATATTCAAGCCTTTTATATACTGAAAAATAGTATTGTCATTTCCTGTTACAGTAACAGTATTTTCTTTTGTAATTCCAGGATTTATCTTCTTAGTTTTTTTTATAAGTTCATTAACAGTTTTTTGAACACCGTCATTTTTTTTCAATAATTTCCTAAGTTCATACTGAATTGCTTCGTTTGCATCTGTATCTTCAGTAATATTCTCAAATTTAATCGTTTCATCTTCAATTTCTTCTATAAAAATAGGGCGTATTTTTCCCCATACATCTAGTATTTCATTATTAATTGCTTCTGAAAAATCATTTTTTATGTGTTTCCTGGCTTTACTTTTTGCTAAAGCAGGAACAAATAAATTTATAGCCTGCTTAGCTACCTCTTTATAATTCATAATTATTGTTTTTTACAAATTTACTATTTTTTTTATTAACTCTTCACTTAATCTTATAAAATCCTTATAATTATTTGATTTTGAAAGTCTCAGAGTTTTTTTAGCATAATTTAATGCCTCTTTATAATCTTTTAAATTAAAGAGTGTCCAAGCTATACTATTATATATTTGTGTGATGCGACGAATATTATTATTTGGTAAAAGCCTCTCCATAATTTCAGCAGCTTTATACAGATTTTTCAGAGCTTCGTCATATTCATTCTTTGAATAATGAGCACTGGCAATATTGTCGTACGTATAAGCTAGATGTAAATCTGGGCATTCAGGTATTAATTTATAGGTTTTAAGTGATTTCAAGAATAATTTTAGGGCGGTGTCATATTTTTTTGTTTTATGTTTCAAAACCCCTAAATTTCCATAGGAAATTGCAAGTTCCAGATTTTGTGGGGGAACCATTTTTTCCCTGATTGATAATGCTTTTTGTGAAAAAAATAAAGCTTTGTTATAATCTTCCAAATAATTGTATAATCCACTTAGGTTATTTGCTAAAATCGCTATTACTTCATTGTCCTCTTTTATGTATTCTAATATATTATCTGCATATTTTATAAACTTTGTCTTTTCAGTAGGTTCATCATCTTTGCTTATTTTAATTTTATTCGTAAAAAATCTAATAATCTCAGCACAATTATCAGGATCAGGTTTCAATTCCTGTCTTATATATTTTTGCATAAATGGATACATCAAATATCTATCGGAAATTTTATTTAACCAACCTTGGTTTGAAAATAGCTTTAATATTGTAATTAGAGTATCCTTTTTTGCAGAATCAATTTGAAAAAAATCAATTAGTTGTTTAACAGAATATTCTTCTGAAGGCAATATTGAAAAATACCGTAAAAATTTTTTATTATCATCAGAGTATTTATTCAAATCGTATAATTCCCTTTCATTTATGTATTCTTTTACTTGAATGTATCTACTTGACTTAAAAATTGGTTTAAATTTTAATATTTCCAACAATTCTCCTATTAAAGCAAATTTATATTCGATTGAAGGAGACATGATTTTTTTGCCTCCTTTTTTTATTAAAACCTCTTCGCCATAAGCTAATTCATTAACATATTGCAACATTGTATTATCCCTATATCTACCTTTATTCTCTGATATATCAGCATATTTCCCTAATTCGTTTAACAAAAACCCTATTTCGCCTGAAAATCGCTTTGAAAACAGTTGAGACCATTTATTCGCCTGTTTATTTGTTGTTAAATCTAAACGTGAAAGTATAGGGATTACAGTTGGCTGCCTGAACCCATCTTTTGTATAAGGTGAATTTTTAATATCATCAGCCATAGCTTTTGCACCTACAAGATTTTGTTTTGAAGGGGCAACTAAAATTAGGTTAATATCAGGCATTTGTATATTACAAACACCTGAATAATCAGTAACACCGGTTCTGCTGTCTATAAAAACATAATCATAATTAAGTTTTTTTAATTCTTTTTTTAAAAACTCAATATAGTAGTTTCCTGATCTGTAATTGTAAAATTCATCCCAGTTAAAATCATTTATTTTTTTATTGTAATTTTCATTGTAATTCCCAGCAGGAATTAAATGGATATCACCAAGTTTAATAATATGTTTTTCTTCAAAAAAAGGTAAATCTTTAATCTCTGCATCTTCGTTGTTCTTTATCAGTTTAATATACTCATATAATAATTCTATTAATCCAAATTTTATTTCTTTTCTGTTAATATTAAAAAAAGTATCTAGCCCGGGAGCTTCTAAGTCCCAGTCAATTAATAAAATTTTCCTGTTTTTGTAAAAGGCAAGATAGCTTGCTAAATTTGCAACTAATTGTGTTCTGCCTACACCACCTTTATATGAATAAAATGTTGCTATCATAATATTTTATAAATTTGATAATTGGCCATAATTATTTTCCCATTCAGCACTCAATTTACTTTTTTTATTGGGAATACGGCCTAATTTTGATATTGCAATATTAGATAATCTTCTATAAAACTTTTCTTTTGTTGGCACAAATAGTTCTATTTGAATAAATTCTTTGTGAAAATGTTTAAAAAAATGTATATATAACTGATTTAGTTTAGTTCTTACAACTTCAATAATTTTTGAATTTATATCATTTTCGATTATTGGGATAATACAACCCCCAATTGCCGAATTGTTAAAAATATTGACAATATCATTAAAATCATCTATAAATAAGGATTTAGGGTCTATTATTAAAATGAAATTTTCTTTTTCGCCTAAAATTTTTTCAAGCACCTCTTCTTTATTTCGTGCTGAAAACATATCAAAATCTTCAAAATACAGTTTGTTAATTTTAAGATACGACTTTTCTGAATATGTATTTAATAATTCATCGATACTTGTATCATTAATATAAGGTTTCCAGTCTTTTGAATGATTTTTATGCATATTTTTTAAAGCATGATTATCTTTAACACCTATAGGAGGTGCAGAAAGTATAATTATGTTTAAAATATCTTTTCTGTCTTTATTTGCTATTTCAATAACCTTATGTAATAGTATTTTCAACTCATTTAATATGGTATCGTAATTTTCTTCTTGTTTGCGTTCAATATTCCCCAATTGTTCTATTGCTTCGTTTAAATTGTGTTTAACTGAAGAACTGATTTGTTCGGAAATTGTTTTAATGGCTTTTTTAAATTTTGATAAATTTTCCGGGGCTATAATTATTTTAGAATTGTTTATTCCCTGAAAAACATTATTCCCGTTACCATCAATATTTATTCTGTTTTTTGTTTCACTGTTAGATTTTAATAATTCAATTACTTTATCTATTTTTTTATAAATATCAAACACTTTTTGTTTATATCCCCCTTCAATTCCAAGCTGCAATAATTCTTTATCCTGAGAAATTTTTTCATCAAAAATTTTCAAAAACAACTCAATTTCATCAGGTTTAGTATCAAATAACCTATCATCTTTATTTAATTTTTTGGAAATCTCATTAGGATTAATATCGGGATTGATATGGGGATCACCGGGATTATCGTTATATTTGTATTTTAATAAAACATCAATAATTTTTTGCGATTTATAAAAACTATATTTGCCCTCTGCATCTTTTCTATAATTATCTTTCCTATACTCATCAATCGTATCATGAATTACATGTTGCAATTTGTTAATAAAGGTGTCTTTCTGCTTTTCAAATAAAGGATTCGTAAGTTTTTTTATCCTCTCACCAACAAGTAGTTTGCCTATAAATATTCCAATTACGCTAACCGACAATAATTCCATTGTACTATTTTGGTTTAGTACAAAGTTACTAAATACTTTAAATATAATAAACAATAAATCACTTTTTATGATAAGTTGTTTCTTTGATATTTTTAACATGGTTATAGAGGTGGATAATAGTTTGTTATGTTTTACAAATCCTTTGTTATATGCTATATGGAAATAATCTATATGCAATCATCTATCTGAATATCATCCTTAAACAAACTTATAATCCATACATAGTTAAAAGTTGACGAAGAGCTGTCAAATAAATTTGCGCAATTAGTATCAATTATGCAATAGACATGAAAGGCCTAATAAATTAACTTGATGCAGAAGTTGCCTTTTCTGAAGGTTTTTATTAAATATTTAGCATGAAAACAATTCAGAAATGGCATTCAAGATATACTTTAAATGGTTAAATTGCCCGTTAGGCTGATATTTGGCAACAAACAGCTTTTTTAAAGTCTAATTTAAACCTGTTTTTAGTATAACTATTAATTTGCTGTATAACAATTTAACAATTCACCTCAAATATTAACGAATGTTTGTAATTTAAAATCATAGTCTAATACATTTTTATGGGGAATCTTTTAATTTTTGTAAGTTCTAAAACTAAGGAACTGGTTGTATAAATGATATTTAACTTTTATCTTTTGTCAGGCTCAAAATATTACTTATAGAACAGAAACCGTTACTAAAGTTTTGGGCAAAAAAAATAGCATTGTTTTCGCAATGCTATTAAACTAAAGTGAATCCAGAAGGATTCGAACCTTCGACCTACAGCTTAGAAGGCTGTTGCTCTATCCAGCTGAGCTATGGATCCATTTTTTGTTTCGGGGGGCAAAGGTAAAAAAAAAACACAAAAACATTAATTTTTTCAGTTTTTTTTCAATTATTTATTGAAAATTCAAATTTTCAAAAGTTCCACTCCTTATTTCCATTTTAGTTTGCAAAATGTTACCATTAGGATATAAAGTTGCTGAAAAGCTACCTGAAACCTGTTTTTTTTCAAAATCAATCTTTGTTATGGTAACTGTTGCATCTAGCGAAACATAATAATCATCGCTACCGTCTGCCGCATTTGCTGTTTTTTTGTAAGCAATCAAACATTCGGTTCGTCCTTCTGCAACTGACAATTTATATGTCCTTGCGGCAATCCCATTAACTGTAATAACAATAGTCTTATCCGCTGTTTCACTTACAGTTGGTGTGCCTGTAATAATTATACTTTCAGAACCAGCTGTCTGATCAACAATTGTTGCCCTAAATAAAGATGTCCATTGGCTACCGTCAACTGTTGCCTTCATCGAGGGGAGTACAAGTACTCCATCTTCGTCGCAACTATTCATTGAAACCATAAATATTACAATAAATACTGTTACTAAACTTCCAAATAGTTTTTTCATCAGTTTTTTTTTAATTGTTATTAATAGTCATTTTACTAATCCCAAAGTTAAACAAAAAATTTCAATCAACATTAATGCCTGTATATCAACCTATTAAACTCAGTATGTTAAGGTTAAATTGAGCTCCTTTTAAAATTAGAATCAAATAAACCACACAGCAGAAAAAATAAATGACTAATTGATTGATGGCAAATGACTAATTACCAGTTACTAATTGCCAGTTACTAAAATCAAACCTGTTATTGTGCCTTAATCCAGTTTACCAATCCTTTTTTCTCAATAATTTGCATAAGTTTTTCAGGAAGTGCCGGAAATTTAAATTCTTTTTCATTTAATTTAATAATCCCTTTTCCTAAATCAACATCTACAATATCACCAGCTTTGTATGCATCAACAACATCGGGTAAAACCAAAAGCAACAAACCCTGGTTAACCGCCGACCGATAAAAAATCCTGTTTACCGATTTTACTATTACAGCTTTTACCCCAGCATGAGCTAGCCCAACCGAGGGGTGCTCCCTTGAGCTGCCACAACCAAAATTATCGCCTGCAATAATTATATCGCCTTGCTGCACATTTTTGGTAAAACTAGAATCAAAATCGGCAAACAAATGAGGCATAATAGCTTCAGCATCAGAGCTTAACACATTATAGGTTAGATTCCCCGCAAACATTAAATCAGTATTTAAATCGTTAACGTCGCTATAGTTCCATGTGCCATTTAAACGCCTGTTATCGTTTTTTTCTATGGTTAAAGTACCATCCTGAATTGCTGAACTTTCGTATTTATCATCGGCATCTATATCCCTTGAATCAGCAATTTCGCCTTTAAGTGCGGCATAGGCCACATTTGCTGGTGAAGCAAGGTATACATTGGCGTTTTTATTACCCATCCTGCCTAAAAAATTCCTGTTTGCAGTAGAAATAACATTATATCCGTCAGCAGGTATCCCTTGTCCTGTACCTAGGCATGGCCCGCACGAAGATGAAAGTATATTTGCCCCTGCTTCAATCATTTTTTGGATGATACCCTCTTCTATTGCCTGCAAATATATTTTTTGCGATGCAGGTGTAACCAATAGCTGAAAACCATCGGCAACTTTATTCCCTTCTAAAACAGCACAAGCTTCTCGTAAGTCTTCAATACGTCCGTTGGTACATGTACCAATAAAGCCTTGCTGCATTTTAGTGCCTTTTAATTCCGCAAGCGATTTCACGTTGTCAACATGGTGTGGTGCAGCCACTAATGGGAAAATATCATCAAGGTTGATGTCAATTTCCCGGGTATATTCTGCGCCTTCATCTGCCCAAATACCGTCTATTTTTGTTTTACCATAAAAGCCGGCCAGTGTTTCATCAGGTGGGAAAACTGCATTTTTTGCCCCCATTTCAGAAGCAAGGTTCGCAATAGTCATCCTTTCTGATATCCCAAGCGTTTTTACGCCTTCACCATGGTATTCTATCGACATATAATTTGCCCCGGCAGAACCAATCATACCAATAATCCATAAAGACAAATCCTTTGCATAAACTCCTTTCTGTAGTTTCCCGTGCAAGGTAATTTTTATTGAATCAGGAACCCGGAACCATGTCTCACCCCTTTTCCAGATACCGGCTGCCTCGGTACGGTCAATACCGGCTGCCATTGCATTAAATGCACCAGCTGTACAGGTATGGCTATCGGAACCAACTATTACCATAGCAGGTTCTGCATGGTACGACATAATTTGATGACAAATGCCTTTACCTGCATCATAAAATTTTTCAACCCCTTCGTTTTTTACAATATCCCTGATCTCGGCATATTGCGTTGCCAATTTTGCAGAAGTAGGCGGTGCGTTATGATCAAGAACAATCAATAATTGATTTGGATCTGCTACTTTTTCGCCACCCATTTTTTCAAATGTTTTACGGATACTAGCAGTATTGTCATGCGTTAGCACAATATCTGGTTTATAAAATACAGTACTGCCTTTTTCTGCATCAAATATTTTTTCTACAAAAGTCCTTTTCATTATGTGTAATTTGTAATTAGTAATTGCCCATTATTAAATTAGTTATTATTTGATTTTTTGTCTGCATATCCAAATCGTTTATCAACTCTGCCAATTGTCCTGATTTTACTTCATCGCTTTCATCCTTGCCCATTATTCTAACAACCCGTTTATATTCTGAGCCTTTCAGTTCATCTTTTAAGATTTCTGCTATTAAGTTTACAGGTTCTTCGGCTTTATCCTTTTCAGGCAAGCCAAATTGTTCCAGCTCGTTAATAGCTGATTGCACTATCACTTTTGCCTTTTTCTTTATTGGGTCCAAACTGCCTGATGTATCACGAAGCGTCCAACTGCTAAAATCATATTTAAGTTCTTTTATCTGCATTATTTTTTGCGATTCCCGCCCAAAAATCCGATCAAGCAAATTAATTGTATAAATTTTCCACGATTCAAGATCGAAAGCCTTATCATCAAGTTTAGTTACCTGATTTTTTAATATTTCAAGTTCTTTTAATTCCATATAATACTTTTTTAAAATTAATTAAGTCGTTAGTATTCAGGCTAATATATTAAGCACAAATTAAAAAACCGTCAATCCTGAATCGTAGATTGTCAATCGTAAATCAAAAATCAGAAAAGCCCCCCGTTATTATAAATTTCAAACTGGACTTCAGAAAAAGGTTCTGATATTATTGATTTTTTCTTTGATAAATTAGTTAATTCACCCTTTTTTAGATCAATTCTTAGTTGGTCGCCATCCTTTAAATCAAGTTTTGAAATTTCGCTTGCTGTAATTATCGGGAAAGCAGCATTAATAGCATTACGCTCATAAATTGCACCAAACGATTCAGCCACCACTGCCTGAACGCCAAGCGCTTTGAAACAATCAACGGCCTGCTGTCTTGAACTACCGCTACCAAAGTTTTTATGTACTATAACAATATCGCCTTTTTTGGCCTTTTTAGAAAAATCCTCATAACCTTCAAGGTTATCGAAAGTATATTGCCCCATTTCGTTTATATCGGTAATAGCAAGGTATCTGTTATGAAAAATCATATCAGTATCGATATTATCCTCAGGTATGTACCAAACACGCCCTTCAATAATTTCAGGTTTATTTTCAGCTTTGTTTTCTTTTGTTGCTATATCTGTTTCTTTATCAGTATAAGAAGCCTCAAAAATTGCCGGTTCGCCAGGAATATCGTCAAAAGTAGTGATATATCCCGCTATTGCCGATGCAGCCACAGTTGCCGGTGATGCTAAATATACGGAACCCTGGCCTTGCTTGCCCGGAAAATTTCGGTTTCCGGTACTTATCGTAACCTCACCAGGCCCGTTTTGCCCAACCTGCCCAGCCGCACAACCTGCGCATCCAGCATTTGAGACTAATGCCCCCGCATTTTTAAATATCTTGATTAAACCTTCATCAAGGCATTTATCCCAAATTGGGTCAGTTGCAGGAACTATTTTTAATACCACACCGGGAGCAACTTTTTTGCCTTTTAGTATTCCTGCCACTTCATACATGTCTTCCATCCTGCCGTTTGTACAGCTTCCTATAAATGCAGAATCAATTTTAGTTTTTTTTGCTTCAATAATATTTACAGTATTATGCGGTTTGCCCGGAAGCGACACCATAGGTACAAAACTGCTTAAATCTAAATCGTAAACATGCTCATATTCAGCATTTTTATCAGCTTTTACTAAATCGTGGCTTTTACCTGAAGCAGCATTGCAATACTCCATTATTTCATTGTTGGGCGTAAACAAAATTATTATCGCACCCATTTCTGTTGCCATCGA
>NBLH01000159.1 GCA_002084525.1 Bacteroidetes bacterium 4572_117
GGTGGAATAGTCTTCTTTTAAATCATTAAAATTTTGCCACTTGGCTTTTTCAACATCGCTATGCCATGCTTTTAATTGCTGTTCACTGTCTTGGTGCTTTTCCCAAAATTCTTTTAAGCTTTGTTTTTTTATAATATGCATTTGGCATAAATATTTATGTTTTCAACTATTGCAAATATAATTAATAGTTTCCTTAATTTTGGAAACATCTTTAAACCAAAAACCCAAACAACCACAAAGGTATTTTATGCGAATAGCCAATTTCTTTATTATCGATAGCTAAATGATGTCCCTCCAACTTCAAAGGTATATTTTCCATTAACCATAAAATCACCTTTTTCTGTATAGCTTACTTTTGAAACTGCTGATAATTGATTAATAAAAAATGATTCACGTAAAGAGCCTGTATTTGGTGTTTCGCTTAACGCATAATAATGATTTGGATGTGACAGGTAAATTTTTTCCGGTTTTGCCAATGTCTTATATCCTTTATTTTTTGAATACAGAAGACTAATAAGCTCTGCTTCTGAAAGATATTTAAGAAACTCATAAACAATAGTCCTGTTGGTTTCCAAGGATGTTGCAAGACTAGAAATATTAATTTTCATTGGCACTGTTTCGCTTATTAAAAATAGAAAGCGTTTTAGTTTATTTAATTTTTCCGTATCTAATCCGTATATAGTCGAAATATCACTTTCAAGCGTTTCTTTAAAAATTTGCTTAAGTTTTATTAAATAATTCTGTTTGCTTTGTAGGAAAAATGGATAATAACCATGTTTTAAATACTGTTGAAATAACGCTAAAGGTTTAAATTTTTCCAGAAAACTTATCGCAATTTCTTCGTGATTATCAAGAAGTTCATTAAAAGATAGTTTAGGCCATTTTGTTTTTGTTTCAATTTGCACAAATTCTCGAAACGATAAACCCGATAGTTTATAAATGACTGCCCTGCGGCTCAAATCTGCATTTCCTGCACTAATATAAAGTAAAGATGAACCACTAAAAACAATTTTCAGATTTGGAAATCGATCATAAATATTTTTTAATTCGATCGACCATTTCGGATATTTATGAATTTCATCAATATATAAAATTTCCCCTCCCAATTTATCAAAATCTTCAGCAAGGGATATTAAATTTTTGTAAGGAAAAAAAACATCATCAACACTAACATATAAACATTCTGTATTTTTGCAGCTTTCTTTTATTTGTTGTAGTATCATTGTTGTTTTTCCTACACCACGGGCACCAGATATGCCAACCATTCTGTCATTCCAGTCTATCTGATTAATATAATCGCGTTTAAAGCTTGGTTTTAGCTGCAATAAAAGCTTTCTATGAACATTAAATAATTGAGAAATCATAGGTATTCAATTTCTATTTTGTTTATATTTATAACAAAAATAGGCTAAAAATGTTAAAAATGCAAACAAAAACAGTCCTAAAATGTTAATTAGATTAACAAAACCGCACCTAAATTGTTATTTATTTTAACAAAGATTAGAAAAACACCTCTTTTCATAATACTGTGATGTATTTTTATTTATTAAATTTTATAACTACCTTTAATTTTCGGTTTAGGCGTAGCAGATAATAATAAGTACCTGTTAAAAATTAATTGTATAATTCTAATTTGATATTTGAAAGAGTATCAATTACTTATACTACGCATGGTTTACATATAAAAAAGGACTAGTGCTTAATTAATGATAAAAAAGACAATAAATATATTATTGATTGTATTAAGTTTTGCTAATTTAAAAGCGCAACAAGACTCAATAAATATGGATAGTTTATTAAATATGAGCCTTGAAGAGTTGTTGAATTTGAAAATTAGTGTTGCTACCGTAAAACAAAAAACAATAAAAGAATCGCCAAGTATCGTCACTTTAATTACAAAGCAAGAAATTGAAAATTCTGGTGCAAGGAATATTGTTGATGTGCTAAACCTTGTTCCTGGATTTAATTTTGTAATTGGAGGTGTCGGTTCAGTTTCTCTTGGAACAAGAGGTTTGTTTGCTGCCGAAGGTAAAGCCCTTTTTATGATAAATGGGCAAATTTTGAACGACCCGCTTTATGGTAATTTTACATTAGAAAACAGGCTTGTTCCTGAACAAATTTCAAGAATAGAAATTATAAGAGGCCCTGGATCGGCAAAATATGGCGGTTATGCTGGATTATCAGTAATTAATATTATTACCCAAAAACCAGAAAACGGTGGGTTTTCTGCTAGTTATTTGCACGGTATAATGAAAGGCGAAATAAATTCATTAAATAATGTAAATTTATCTTTCCGGAAAAAAATTAATGAACTTGGAATATCACTAACTCTTTCGGGAAAACAGGGAGATATTAGCAGTATTTATGATTTTGAAGACTATACTGGGCAAAAAAGAAGCAAATCTAGGAATAACAGGGCTATGTGGGAATGCTATTTTGAACAGGAGTTTTGACAATTTTTTATCTTCGGTAAAATATAATTTTAAAATTAATAAAAAGTTAACAATAAGTCCAAAGTTTAATTTCAGTTATTTTATACCATATCACTTGACGGCAAAAGACGGAGACGGATCTGTTGTACCAAACGGGGATGTTTATAAGCTAAACACATCACGTATCAAGGGAAATATTGAAGCTCTATATAGTATTAATAAGAATTTGAATATTCTGGCAGGAATTGAAAACACTTATTTGACTGCGCAGGCTAAATCAATATTTGTTTCCTTTGCTCCTGAACTTGGCAATGTTGCAAGTTCTTATTTCAATGGTAAAGGAAATATTAATATGAGTAGTTTTGCAACTTACACACAGGTTGATTTTTACAACCCAATTATCAACATAACTACCGGATTAAGATATGACAAGCATAGCTTGGCGGGAGATGCCTTAGTACCACGAATTGCGTTAACAAAAACCATAAACCACTTTTATATAAAATTATTATATAGCCAGGCATATCGTTTACCGGATATTGTAAACATTACCTCGGCTGTAAAAATAGATTATAATGGCAATGTTGTAATAGATGAAAACGGAATCCCCGTTAAAGGTAACTTGCATCCCGAAAAAATGTACAGCTACGAGTTAGAAACCGGTTACCAATTAGCTAAGTTTTTGTCAGTTAGTGTTAATGTTTTTCGTAATCAAGTTTATAACCCTGTTATATACCGTCTTATAAATGGTTATGATACATATTCAAATTTCGGTACAATTGGTACCGATGGTTTAGAGGCTTCTTTATTGTTTAAAAATAAAACTGGATACTTTAAGTTTAATTATTCTTTTTATAAAACCAATGAAAATACTATTTCATTATATGAAGTTGATGATAATGATGATGTTTTACTTGGGTTTCCAGCACATAAATTAACATTTTATGGAAGTGGGAAACTATTTAAACGATTATACATAAACCCAACAATACATTATTACAGTGAACGGTATACAGCTTACAGGGAAGGTGGGCATACTGTTTTTTCGCAGGAATTAAAATCTGTTGTTATGGCTAATTTATTTGTTAACTATAAATTTAATAACGGAATTGAAATTGGGGCAGGTGTTTATGATATATTAGATTCAAAGTACATGCATGCTGCGGAAATTGAGAGCTATCATGCACCCAACTATTGATAATTTCTTCCGGATGATAATTGCAAATATGGGTCTGGTACTAAAAAGCTGTTGTTGATATAAAAAATGCAATTATTAACCATGAGAAGCCTATGTTATTAACTGTCAGCCTGTTGAGCTATTGTAATTTGTTAATTTATAATTTTTTCCTGAACTTATTTATTTTTTCCCAAAATTTTCCCTAATTTTGTTTCGTAATATTACGAAATGAAGAATTTAAAAAAATTAGAAGTTTATACGGAAGAACAGCAAAAAACGGCAAGGTATGCCAAGGCCATGGGGCATCCTGTCAGAATGTACGTTTTAGAGTTGCTTTCAACTCAATCTTGTTGTTATAGTGGAGATTTAAGTGATGAATTACCAATTGCAAAATCTACGCTTTCACAACATTTAAAAGAGTTAAAATCAGCAGGGTTAATACAAGGTGAGATTGAAGCACCAAGAATTAAATATTGTTTAAACAAAGAAAATTGGAAAGAAGCACAGGTTCTATTTAAACAAATTTTAAGAATTTAAAAAAATTTACAAATAGAGTTCGTTGTTTTACGAACTGCGAATAATTAATAATTTTAAATATATCAGATATGGAAATTAAAGTTTTAGGTACAGGTTGCCCTAAGTGTAAAGCACTTGAAAAAGCTACAAAAGATGTTATAAATGAAGCAAGATTGGATGCCTCAGTTTCAAAAGTAGAAGATATTGTAGAAATTATGCAATTTGGTGTTATGACAACACCTGCATTAGTTATTAATGATAAGGTTGTACTATCAGGAAGAGTACCAACTATTGATGAATTAAAAAAATTATTAATAAATTAAATGTAATCACCATGAAAAAATTATTTAGTATTTTAAGTTTTGTACTATTCGCAGGCTTTGTTTCTGTTAATGCTCAAAGCAATGACTTTTTAGCTCAAAATAGTACAGATATGCAAAAAAATGAGTCTGTCAAAACCTTAAAAACAAACAAAGTAAAAGTTTATTATTTTCATGCAACCAGGCGTTGTGCTACCTGCCAGGCAGTTGAAGCTGTTACTGAAAAAGCAATAAAAGAATACTATGGTAAAAAAGTTCCTTTTAAATCTATTAACAGGGAAATTAACCAGAACAATCCATTGGTTAAAAAATACAAAATTAGTGGTCAAACCCTGCTTATTATAAGTGGTGATAAGGTAGTTAACTTAACCAATGATGCTTTTATGTATGCAAGAACAAATCCTGACAAACTTAAAGCAAAGATAAAAAAAACAATTGATTCAATGATGTAAAATGGAAGTACTGCAAAATCTTTTAGAGAATTCTCAATTTCCATTATTATCTGCATTAATACTGGGACTTATGACAGCAATAAGCCCATGTCCTTTGGCCACTAATATCACAGCCATCGGATTTATTAGCAAAGATATTGAAAGTCAGCGCAAGGTGTTTACAAATGGACTTATTTACACCTTAGGCCGTGCTGTTTCTTATACGGTAATTGGTTTACTTTTTTTCTTTGGTGCAGATCAATTTAAGCTGTCCGGTTTTTTCCAGGAATGGGGTGAGAAAATATTAGGCCCATTACTTATAATAATAGGACTATTTATGCTGGGTGTGTTAAACTTTAAAATACCTGGCATAGGTTCATTGACCGAAAAAATGGAAAAGAAAACCAAAGGCGGGTTTTGGGGAGTGCTTTTATTAGGAATGGTATTTGCCCTGGCATTTTGCCCATATAGCGGTGTACTTTACTTTGGTATGCTAATACCTATGACTATAAGTAGTGCAAGCGGTTTGTATTTACCATTAATTTTTGCACTGGGAACCGGCATTCCGGTAATCATTTTTGCCTGGTTGATTGCTTTTAGCATGGGGTCCTTAGGTAATTTTTACAATAAAATGAGAACTTTCGAACTTTGGTTCAGAAGGGTGATTGCGACTCTTTTTATTGTTGTTGGCATATACTACATTTTTGTAATTTTTATAATAATATGAGCAAGATAATTTGTTATTGCAAGAATATTTCAGAAAATGAAATATCTGAGGCTATAAATAGAGGGGCAAAAACCCTTAAAGACATACAGGATATGACAGGAGCATGTACAGGAAATGATTGTGAAAAGTTAAATCCTTCCGGTAAATGCTGTGCTGGTGATATAAGTATGATATTAAATACCGGCAAAGGTTCAACTGGCTGTTCTTGTTGTAGCTAAAAAAATTTACACACACTATTCGTTAAATTGCGAATAAACAAATTAATTATGGAACGTAAAAAAGAAATTAAAATATTATTGTGGATAATAACCGTATTCGTATTTGCATATTTTATGCCAATAGAAAATGAGCGGTTTAATGAGGCAATCATGGCCATGTTTGACCTTAGTAAATGGTATGCACAAGAACATGTAATACTTTGCTTACTTCCGGCTTTTTTTATTGCCGGGGTAATATCAGTGTTTGTTAGTCAGGGTGCTGTTATGAAATACTTTGGGGCAAAAGCTAAAAAATGGGTAGCCTATACTATAGCATCAGTATCGGGTACAATACTGGCAGTTTGCAGTTGTACCATATTGCCATTGTTTTCAAGCATTCACAAAAGAGGAGCTGGTTTGGGTCCTGCTATTGCATTTTTATATTCAGGACCTGCCATCAATATTCTGGCAATTATATTAACTGCACGCATATTAGGTTTTGAAATGGGGGTTGCACGAATTATAGGAGCTGTAGTATTTGCAATTGTAATTGGTTCTGCAATGTCATTTATTTATAGAAAAGAAGAAAAAGCCAAACGTGATGAGCAAATCAATTTCCCAGAAATACCTGAAAAACGCCCAAT
The DNA here is from genome assembly GCA_002084525.1 of Bacteroidetes bacterium 4572_117. GTDB lineage: Bacteria > Bacteroidota > Bacteroidia > Bacteroidales > NBLH01 > NBLH01. Next base: position 6,445 of record NBLH01000159.1, read on the forward strand.
GTGGCAAACATCTTTCCATTTCTTTACATTAGTCCTTATTCTGGTTTTTGCAAACTGGGGAAAACCTGGTGATGATGTAACAAGCGGAACATGGTTCTGGTTCTGGGCAAATAAATGGTATATCACTGCTGGATTTGGTCTTTTACTTATTTACTCACTAATTGCTATCCTAAAATTAAAATGGCAATATGTAATACTTGCGGCTTTAGCAACTGCCGTTTCAGCCATAATAAGCCCTTCACCTTTAATTCCAATGGTTGTTGGAATTGCCGGAATAAGTATAATAACCTTGCTTGACAAAAGAGACCCTGACAATAAAGAATGGACGCTATCAACATGGGATTTTACAAAACAAATTATGCCTTTATTAGCTATTGGTGTGCTGGCTGCTGGCTTTTTACTAGGTTCAACACACGACAATACTGCAATGGCCGGCATTATACCAAACGGGTGGGTCGCCAATTTGGTTGGTGGAAATTCAGTATTTTCAAATTTCTTTGCATCAATTGTTGGAGCCTTCATGTATTTTGCCACACTCACAGAAGTGCCTATTCTACAAGGATTAATGGCTGCAGGTATGGGTAAAGGTCCTGCTTTGGCTTTACTTTTGGCTGGTCCTTCTTTGTCATTGCCTAATATGTTGGTTATTCGTGGGGTCATGGGAACACAAAAAACCATTGTTTACGTTCTACTTGTGGTTGTTATGGCAACTGTTTCGGGATTAATTTATGGAGGGTTTTTTTAGCATAATAGATTATGGTTAATATTTTAAAATTAGGCAAAGCACCCCTTTTCAAAAACAAAATTAGATTATGAAAATTTTGAATGGGGTAAAACTTATGGGAATTCAGATTAAAAAATACTAAAAGAAAGAGTAAATGATTCCATTGACAATATTTACAACATTGCTTGTAATTATTTCTTTTATTGTTGATCGAAAGAAAACCATAAAAGGAATACAAAAAGGATTGAAGCAGTTTCTTAAAATTTTACCAACGCTTTTATCGGTAATTATTATCATAAGTATTGTTCTTTTTTTTGTGTCGGATAAATTTCTGATGGAATTTCTTGGAAAAGAAGCTGGTTTAGGTGCTTATATTTCTGCAGCAGTTATTGGTTCTGTTTCTTTGTTACCAGGGTTTATTGCTTATCCTTTAGCAGGGTTTTTAGTGCAATCTGGTGTAAGTTATTCAGTTATTGCCGTTTTTATTACCACTTTAATGATGGTCGGTATTTTAACCATACCCATTGAAGCACGATATTTTGGTTTAAAAACAACTATCATACGTAATGTACTCAGTTTTATTGGGGCAATTATAGTCGGAACAGTTATGGCATTTATATACTATCTAATATAAGTGTTTATGAAAGCATTTTTAAAGAAACATAAATTTGATTTCCCGATTATTATGGTTTTTGTACTATTCGTTGGAAGTTCCTTTTATTTCAATTACGGTCCCGGAAAACAAATTTTAAAAGATAATTTCTGGATGTTTTTTAAAGAAATGATTTTAGTCCTCCCTGTTATGTTCATCCTGATTGGTCTTTTTGATGTTTGGATTCCCAAAGAACGGATAAAAAAACATATTGGTGAAGCATCGGGAATAAAAGGAATGTTTTTGGTTATGCTTTTGGCATTTATTCAGGCAGGACCATTATATGCAGCTTTTCCGGTTGCTTATCTTTTATGGAAAAAAGGTTGTTCCCCAGTGAATGTTTTCATATACATCAGTGCTTTTACAACTGCAAAAATTCCTATGCTTACTTTCGAGATTGGTTTTTTGGGTTTAAAATTCTCGTTACTAAGAATCTTAATAACTATTCCTGTTTTTATTCTTATTGGAATAATTATGGGAAGATATTTTAAAAGAAATAAATGTAAAATTAACGAAGGGTAAAATGAAAAACAGACAATATATTACACTAATGTTTTTCTTAGTTGCCGGTTCTGGACTAATAGCTCAAGATACGACTAAGGCATATAATTTTGATTTTAATAAATTAAAGCCTATTGTACAGGTATTTGGTACGGCATCTTATAATATTTTTGAGAATAAATATGAATATGGTTTTGGTCGTGCCCATTTAGGATTTCAATATCAGTTTAACAAAAAATGGAATGCAAAGATTATTATTGATCGTGGAAGGACAACTTCTGTTGGAGAAATTACAGTAAGTGATTCTCTAGGTAATCAGCTAAATGTTAAAAATTCTTCTAAAGAAGGTTCGTATTACACGTTTTGGCTGAAATTTGCCAGTTTGCAGTGGAAAGTAAATGATAAACTGACACTTGAAGGGGGTGCAATCTTGCAAAATCACTACATTACCATGGAGCGTTTTTGGGGTTTGCGTTATGTCGCTCAAACCTTTCAGGATTTATACTGGCATACCCCAAGTAGTGATTTAGGGTTTATTGCCTATTATAAGTTAAATAAGACATTTGCGTTTGATGCTGCTATAACCAACGGAGAAGGTCCACGTGTGAAACAAGATGCTTTTGGAAAAATAAAAATGGCTGGTGGCTTAGATATTAATCCTACTGAAAAAATCCAAACAAGAATATTTTACCATAACAGACAGTCAGGAATAGACAGTACGGCAACAGAACAAATGCTTTCTTTTTTTATAGGAGTTAAGCCATCGGCAAAATTCCGTGTTGGGGCTGAATTTAATTACATGGATAATGTAGAAAACAAAGATTTAAACAGCCTGGGATATTCAGTATATAGTGCATTTAAAATACATGAAAAAACTGAAGTTTTTGCCCGGTTTGATAGACTACTCTATGAAGAACCTGCAATAGAAAACCTTTCTGTTTTAGGTAATGGAAATACAATTATGGGCGGGCTCTCTATTGTTCCTGTAAAAGGGGTTAAGCTCTCGTTGAATTACCAGGGATGGTTACACGATGATGATGTGAAACCTCAAAATAGGATAATGTTAAGTATGGAGTATAAAATTTAAAAAATTAGTATTATGGAAATTAAAAAAGTAGAAATACCAGAATGGGCATTTGAATTTCACGGACATAAATGTCCTGCAATGCCAATTGGTTATCGTGCAGGTTTAACTGCAATGAAAAAGCTTGGTGTTGAAAAAGCCAGTAATAAAGAGTTGTATCTTTTTTGTGAAAATGGACCTGCACATGCAGCCGCTTGCTTTTTAGATGGAGTAATGGCTGCAACGGGTTGTACCTATGGAAAAGGAATTGCTAAAAAGTTAAATTATGGAAAAAATGCGATTGTTTTGGTTGATTTAAAAACAAAGAATGCTGTAAGAGTTTCAATGCGTCCAGAATTTTTTGAAAAGGCTCTGAAT
>NBLH01000160.1 GCA_002084525.1 Bacteroidetes bacterium 4572_117
AGAATAATAGTATAAACTGAGTTGTTGTTTATTAAAGAATTTTCAGCAAGATGTTCCACAATAATAAATTTCCCGGTTTTTTTGTCAAATTTATTTAATCCCTTTTGTGTCCCAACCCATAAAAAGCTTTCCGAATCCTGAAAAAAACACAGGCCATTACTTTGCGACAAGCCGTCTTTAACCGTATAATTTGAAAATTTATGCGTTTGAGCATCAGTTAAAAAGGATATGCTTATAATAATCCAGAAGGTTAATAAAGGCTTTTTTATATATTTTTTCATGATTGATTTGATATCTAAATAATGTTGTTTTAGCTCATTTTTAGCTAAATAAGTTTTTCAGTTTGCCATAAAACCATTGCCCAAATCTGTAAAAAAAGTTTTTTTTCTTACCTTTATTATCAAAATAGCCTTGTCCTTCACTATAGCCATATCCATAACTATACCCATAATCAAACCCATATCCTTTACGCAATCCGTATATCGAAGATTGGTTAACATCGTTGATTACAAGCCCCATATTTGCAATTTTGCCCGATGTGTACAATTCATCAATTACGGTTATTACATTTTTGGGTGAATAATTTTGCCTCAGCACAAATAAACTGGCATCAGCAAGTTTGGCTAATAACAATGAATCGGCAACGTATGCAATAGGAGGTGTGTCAAAAATAATACAATCATACTGTTTTTTCAGTGTGTTAACAAGTTCGCGCATTTTCGGTAGTTCAATTAATTCTGCCGGATTTGGTGGTATTGGCCCAGAAGGTATTATGGAAAGATTTTCATAATTGGTTGGGATAATTATTTCATCTAGGGTGTTGAAATTAATTAGAAAGGTACTTAGCCCTATTTCATTATTTAAGTTAAATATTTTATGAGTAGTTGGTTTTCGTAAATCCAGTCCGACATGTATCGTTTTTTTCCCACTTTTTGCAATTAAAGCAGAAATGTTTGCAGAAATGAATGATTTTCCCTCACCACTTAAGGCAGAGCTAACCATAATAACTGCTTTTTCAGAGTCGGCAAGCAAGTAATTCAGGTTCGTTTTTAATAGCCTAAACGATTCTGCAATTGGTGATTTGCTGCTTTCATAGACGGGGATTTTTTCTTTATTTACATTCCTGCTTATTGATCCTAGTATAGGGATTTTTGTTGTACTTTCAATATCAGATTTATCGATTATTTTGTTATTAAAAAAATCAATGATTATTATAATAAGTAGTGGTATTAAAATTGAAATAAATATGTATTTTGTTCTGTTTTGCCCGGGTTGCGGCGATTTCCTTACTATATTTTCAACCCTTGCCTTATCCAACATTTTAGCACCAGGGCTATTTGATGCCCTAGTAATACCGGCTTCTGTCCTTCTTTCAAGCAAAAAAGTATAAATGTTGTCATTTAGTTCATATCGCCGTTCAATATTCTTCATCTGTCGTTCAACTAAAGGGATATTTCTAAGTTTTGAGTTAACCTGTGCTATTTTTTTAGTGATATTTTCAATGTTATAATCTGTTGCCTCAATACTCTTATTAATATGGGTTTTTAAATTATTGATAAGCTTACTAAGTTTAATGTTTAATATATCAAAATTTGGGAGATTAGCCTTTATGTCATACTTCAAAACATCTTCTTCTGCCTTCAATTTTTGATATTCCTGTATGTACGAAACAAGTACAGCATCTTGGATATCAATAAATAATGGAGAAATAATATTTTCCATATCATTACCATTATTAATGTCTTTTTGGATATATTCTAAACGTTTTCTTAAATAAACCTCTATAATTTTATTGGTGTAATTTACTATTCTTTGCGGAACCGTGCCCGAAATCCATAACCATAATATTGAGCTATTGGGGCTTCGTAAATCAACATTTAACCTGTTTGAATAAGAATTAATCAGGCTATTCCTACTATTCTTATAAAAATAATACTGATTACCAATTAACTTCTTATAATCAAAGCTATATTTCTCGTTTTTAATAATTTTAAAATTCAATTTATCTGAATAAAAGTAATCACCAAAAGTTACTTCTTTGATAATATTTAGCGATTCAATCTCAAGCCTTAATTTGTTTTCAGATAAAAAGGTGAGTTTACAGTTCAGCCTGTCACTAAATTTTTTAACTGTGTCTGGTATAACAATAAATGGTGTTGATTGGTACAAATCAACGTCGCTTCTGAATTTTTCATATTTAAAATATGAGATATCAAAGTCGAGTTCATCAAGGGCTGTTTGTGAAAGTGCATATGATTTGAAGACCCCAATTTCATTTTCAATATTTTTTCTTGAACCAAATAGACCTAAGCCACCAACAACCTGCTGGGTGCTTTGTAGCTCATCTTTTAAAATTATTGTAGCATTTGTACCGTAAGTGTAAATTGCATACCTGTTTTCAATATAATTATATGTGAATAATACTATTGCGGATAAAGCAAAAAGATACCAATACGAAACTAATTTTAATAAATAATTTTTTATGTTAAAAGAAGGTGCAGTACTGGTTTCATATGTTTTTTCGTTCATAAATGCTTATTTTGATAAATTAAGAATTAACAACACCATTGTAATCGTAGAAGTTATCGTTGTTAAAATCATTGAATAATCTGCAATACTCATCTTTAAAGTTTTATTTGGTAGTGGTTCAACAATAATCATATCATTTGGCAATAAATAATACTTTTCTGAGGTCAGCAAGCTTCGGTCAGTTAAATCCACACGAAATGTTTTTGATCCATCTGTTGTTTTTCGTATCACCAATACATTTTGTTTGTTACCAAAATCAGAAATGCCGCCTGCCAGTGCAATTGCATCTAAAATATTAACTTTGTCGTCGAAAACAGTAATTTTACCTTGCGAATTTACTTCGCCTAAAAAAGTCAACAAAAAACTTACAAGTTTAACGTCAACAATAGCATTGTTAAGGTATTCGTTTGTTTTTTTTTGCATTATTTCAGTTGTTTCTGCAATATTTAACCCAGACACTTTTATAAGTCCAAGAATTGGTATTTGCACAAACCCACTATCATTTATAGTAAAACCATTTAAGTAGAAATTGCTGTTTTGCGAATTGTTTGAGTTTTGGGTGCTGGATGAGCTACCCATTTTGAAATATTCATTAATTTCTTTATTTGTTGAAGAAATCTTAACATATAAAATGTCTTTTTTTTGAAGTTTGTACTCTTTTGGCTTATTTGGATATTTACCAATGTGCTCAAAAACTTCATTTTTGTCTTGTATATATTTAATCTTGTTAGCAATACACGATTGCAAGAAAACAAGGGCCAATAAACCCCAAATTATATTTTTCATGTGTCTATTTTATTGTTTTTCATTTGCCACTACTTGTTCCGCCAAAGCGGAATGTTACCGTATGATGTAAAATAATCATTTCCTTGAATGCTTAATAACCTTTAGCTCACGAACACAAATAAAGTTAATCTAAATTTGTGAGTAATTATTTTAATCATACTTGTTTCATGAGTAATAAAGCTTTTTTACAAAAATAAAAATAATTAGCAAACATATATCCTTTAAATATAAAAAAAATGATTTTTATAGCAATTGGTATATGTTGCTGTGTTGCAAGTGTATAGTGATAAAGTAGTCGATTTCTTCTATTTTTTTCGAGCCTTTTTTGAAAAAATATGCCTAAATAGTTTGTTTTCGACATTTTTTTTACTACTTTTCGAAGTCAATTAAATAATATCTTGTGAAAATTGAACCTGACTTTTTTAGGATTGAGCATAAAAATGTGTTGTCGCAAACCGGCTCATTATTAATATCTGAACCTTTTTCGAAAGATTCATATTTTAAAAGGTCTGTTGTGCTGTTAACTCTAAATAATGAAGAGGGCGCTGTTGGTTTTATTTTGAATAAACAAGTTGAAATACCACTTTCTGATTTATTTGAAGAAGATTTTGATTTTAACGGTACAGTATCAATTGGGGGGCCGGTATCTATTGATAGGATTGATTTCCTTCATACCTTGGGGAATGTTATTCCTGATAGCAAACATGTGATAGACGACATATATTGGGGTGGTGATTTCAATACGGTTTTACAATTACTACGTAGCCAATCGATTAATGAAAAACAAATCCGTTTTTTTATTGGGTATTCAGGCTGGAGCAAAGGTCAGTTAGATAAAGAAATAGAAAATGATTTTTGGCTTGTAACTAAAGCTGAGCCATCGTCAATAATGACTATTGATGAAAATTATTGGAAGGCTACCCTTAAAAGGCTAGGTAAAAAATATGAAGTTTGGTTGAATATCCCTGAAGATCCTGTGTTAAATTAATTCCCGTTTTATTATATTTTTTGGTAATTTACTTGTATTTTTATTTTTTAATATGCAAAATGGCTATCTTATGGCATTAAACCTAAAATATGGAATCTTAATTTTATTGCTGTTGGTTAGTTTTTTAGGCAAATCGCAAAGCCCTGAAACTGACAGCCTGTTTACTGTGATTAAAAAATCAGGAAAAGACACAAACAGTGTAAATAGTCTACTTGAATTAGCATCAATATATCAGAGGATCGATTTGGATTCTGCAATAGGTTTTTCTGATGATGCCCTAGTACTTTCAAATGAAATTGAATTTCACAAAGGGGCTGCCAATGCTTTCAGGCAAATAGGCATAATTCATTATATCAAAGGTAATTTCGAGAAAGCACTGGATAACTTTTCGCTTAGTTTAAAATTATGGAAAAAAGAGGGGGCTCAGAAAGGTATTGGCCGTGCGCATATGAATATAGGGATAATTTACCGAAACCAAGGTGAATATGAAAAAGCTCTTGAAAGTTATCTCACAAGCTCAAAAATCCAAAATGAGATTAAAGATTATGACGGGTTGGCCCGTAGCTATAACAACCTTGTAAACATACACAGCGAGCAAGGTAATTTTGATATGGCGCTTGAATACTCGTTCAAAAGTTTAAAAATACACGAAGATTTAAGCAACGATGAGGAAATTGCCACCACATTTATGAATATCGGTAATATTTATGCTATACAAGAAGATATTGAAAAAGAATTAGAATACTACAAAAAAGCCTTTGAAATTTACAGGAAAATAGAAGATGAAAAGGGGATGGCCGATATATATATCAATATTGGTGAAAGTTATAACAAAGAAGGACGCCGCTTGTATAATGATTCAAGTACAAATGAAAAAGTATCGGGGTTTTATACAAAAGCCATTGATAATTTCCAAAAAGCATTAAAACTGTATCAAAATATTGAATATAAAAAAGGGATTGCTTTATCGAACGTAAATTTAGGAGTTGCTAATTTTCAGTTAGGCAATTTTGAGCCTGCCTTGCAATACTATGAAAAATCGTTGATTGCAAACGAAGAAATGGGGGATAAAATTGGAATCGTGAAAGCATTAAAGTATTTGGGGGAATTTTATCTACATCAGGGAACATTCTCTAAATCAATAACATACCTTATAAAAGGAAACGAAATTGCAAATGAACTAAATGTACCTGAGCTAATTATGGAAGTTTCGGAAATATTAAGCCAGGCATATGCAAAAACCGGCCAGTATAAAAAGGCTTTTAATGCACACCTGCAATTTAAGGCAATGACCGATAAAATACGAAATGAAGAAAACATACGGGGAGCCGCACAACACGAATTCCGCTATAAGCTTGATAAAAAGCAAAAAGAGATGGAACTTGAACAAATTCGTGCAGCTGAAAAATTAGAAAGGCAGTCGTTAATTACAAAAAGCGCATTTCTGGGTCTAGCATTAATGATAGCGATGGTGTTTTTTATTTTCAGGAGTTATAAAATTAAGAAAAAATCAAATATCCAACTAGCAGATAAAAATAAACAAATTATTGAAACAAATGATGAGTTAAAACACAAAAATGAAGAAATAAAGGCTATTGGTGAAGAAATGGAACAGCAAAGAGATATTGCGGTGAATGCTAGGAAAGAAGTAGTTGATAGCATTCAATATGCTAAACGTATTCAAAGGGCTGTGCTTCCAGCACGTGAAATGTTTGTGAAAATAATACCTGATTATTTCATTTACTTTAAACCACGCGATATAGTAAGTGGTGACTTTTATTGGATGAAACAAATTGACAACCAGATAATTATAGTTGCTGCTGATTGTACGGGGCATGGCGTGCCAGGTGCTTTTATGAGCCTTTTGGGGGTAGCTTTTTTAAACGAAATTGTTAATAAAAGCATGTTGGATTCCGGCAAAATCCTGGATAAATTAAGAGAATACATTATTGATGCGCTTCATCAAACATGGGATGATACCGAAGCTAAAGATGGGATGGATTTATCGCTTATTGTTGTTGATATAGATACAAAAGAACTGCAATATTCTGGCGCCTACAATCCCCTTTATCATTTCAGGGACGGTAAACTAAATGAAATAAAAGCAGATAAAATGCCCATTAGTTTGCACGTAAAAAAATCAGAACCTTTTAAAAAACACACAATTGAATTAAAAGAAGATGATGTTATATATTTGTTTTCTGATGGTTATGCCGATCAGTTTGGAGGTGAATTAGGGCGAAAATTCAAATACCACCGTTTTAAAGATTTATTGCAATCGGCATACAATAAGCCAATGCATATACAAAAACAAATACTTGACGAGGCATACGAAAACTGGAGGGGGCTAAACAATCAGCTAGATGATATATTGGTTATTGGTTTACGTTTTTAAGCATAAAAGTTCACAACCAATAGTTCGTTGAAATTTTGTAACACTCTAAATATCAGAGCCTTAAAAAAATGAATCTTAGGGGTTTTAAAGTGCTGATTGCTAGAGGGGTAATTTTTAATTTAAATTTACTAATTTAACGAAGTCTTTATCCTTATTACTTAACTTAAATTTAAACATGTGAAAATAAAACTTGTAAAAATTGGGAAGAATAAAATTCAGGTAATTAAACTAATCCGGTTATTTTCCGGTCTAGGTTTAAAAGAATCGAAAGAAATTGCTGACAAAGTACCTTCTGGATTTGAAGTATACAAAGCCGAATATGACTTTGAACAAGTACGTACAAATTTTGAGGCAATTGGTGCAAAAATCAGTATTGTTGAAGAGCCAGAAAAGAAAGGGCCAAAACAAGCCGCCGAAGACTCGTCTACCAAAGAATTAAAACCGGCTAAAAATTTAAAAACCAATAAACCCAAAATCAAAAAAAAGAAGGTATACGAAAAGCCAAAATTCTCAGGAAAACCAAAAACAGGGAGTTTTATTAAAAGCAAAGAATTAAGTTTAGGAGAAAAACTTGACAACAGGATGTTTGTAAAATCAATAAAATCATCTTTAATAATTGCATTTGTCGGGTCAGCTGTATCTGCATTTATATTTTTGTATTATAACCTGTCCCTTTTCCTGTTATTTCCAATTATTGGGATTATTATTGCATTAACCATTAGAAAAATAACTGGAAGGGCCAACAGGAATTTGGGTATACTTGCTGCTGCATTTACATTGTTTTCATATATTATCTATCCGTTTTTCAGCAATCTGGCTTATGCGGTTTTAAATCAGGATATATATTATTTTCACACACCAAGTATTTTGTACAGTTATGTTAGCATATTTAACCCTACGGCTATTATAGCTGCCGCAATTGCTTTTTTTATTGCCTCAAATGCAAAAATAGACGAACTGCTAAGTAATGTTTTTAAAAACCGGAGGGCACCAACTAAATTTAGCAGCAAAACATATAAAAAAGGCAAAAGGAACATTAGGAGGAAAAAGAGAAAGTTGGATTAGTGTGCAGTAAAGACGAAAGCCCTATGCATAATTTGAATATTTAACATAGCGTAGCTTCGCTACAAACAAAAAATAGGAACGCTGATAACACTGATTTAACGGATCCACACTGATTTTTATTTAGCTTAAAACACACGAATACTAATAAGTTTCACAACATAATAATATATAAGCTGTAAATTGCATTATAAATGATAAAAATCTGATGAATGCATAAGGTAAATAAATCTACTTTTCACTTTAGTCGGATGTTATGTGCAATTAAAACTAGCAGGACTTTGCAGAATGACTAAAAAAAAATGTGAAAAATTAAAGCAGTTTGTGTAGCAACAAAAATTCTGACTGCGG
>NBLH01000161.1 GCA_002084525.1 Bacteroidetes bacterium 4572_117
AAAAGCGCTGATTATCAGCACATTACAAAACAGGCGCTGATATTCAGAGCTTTACAGAACCCAACTTGGGTTAATTATTCCACATCAAAAAAAGCCTGATAAACAATTGTTTATCAGGCTTTTAATCCTGTCGGGGTGAGAAGATTTGAACTTCCGACCCCACGCCCCCCAGACGCGTACTCTAAACCAAGCTGAGCTACACCCCGAACTGGCTGCAAATGTAACATTCTTGTTTTGTTTCGGCAAATTTTATTGCATAAAAAAAGGGCGGTAACCACTCCGCCCTGTACTATTAACCTAATTACTAATCTAAACCTGTTATGAAAAAACTTTTTTGTTTTTGTATGGAACAAAGATAAATGCGTTTTATGTTAAATTCATTGAACACATATTAATAAATGTTAAAACTTTTGTTTATTTTGGCTTAACCAATAAACTATTAATTTTAAGCATAAAAAAAGGGCGGTAACCACTCCGCCCTTGTACTATTAACCTAATTATTAATCTAAACCTGTTATGAAAAAACTTTTTTGTTTTTGTATGGAACAAAGATAAACGCGTTTTATGTTAAATTCATTAAACACATATTAATAAATGTTAAAGTTTATTCAATTTGCCCAATTTCTTCGATCATCCCCTTTATCCCATCTGTCATATAAACCCGGTAACTGCCATTATCCGGGTCTGTGTATATTAAATATGCATCCAAGCCTTTCAGGCTTTTTAATAGCTCCAGCGATTCTTCAAGACCGATAACCATACATGTCGTGGCATAAGCGTCAGCAGTAATGCAGTCGTTGGCAACTATTGTGGCGCTTAATATCGAATGCATGGCGGGATAGCCTGTTTTAGGGTTGATAGAATGACCATATTTTACACCATCTTTCTCGTAAAATTTCCTGTAATTACCCGAAGTTGCAAGCGATTTATTTTTTAAACGGATAATAGCCTGCAAAGTCCTGTTTTGTTCATCTGAGTTTTCAATAGGTTTATCTATCCCAACACGCCAAATTTCGGCCTTGTCGTTTAGCCCTTTTGCAGAAATTTCACCACCAATTTCAACAAGGTAATTTGTGATGCCCTGACTTTCAAGATGTTGCGCAATATAATCGACCGATTGCCCTTGCGCAATTGCATTTCCGTCTAACATAATCCGGGGGTCAGATTTTATTATTTTACCATCTTCAAAATTAACTTTGTCCATACCAACAAATGCCATTATGCTGTCTATTGAAGCACTGTCGACATTTTCTTTTTTTGCGAAACCAAAACCATAAGCATTTACCAAAGGTGCCACGGTAATATCAAAATAGCCATTTGATTTATTATAAACTTCTTTTGATTTTTCAAAAAACTTATTAAATAGTTCATCAGCCACAACTTCATTGTTGTTTTTATTTATCAATGAAATAATTGAACTATCCTGATAGGTTGAAAGGCTCATATCAAATTGGTGTAGCAAATCAATAATTTCTTTTTCGTAATCTTTACTACCTTGATAAATGATACTAAAAGTAGTTCCTTGTGTAAACCCACGGACATTAATATTATTATTTTTAAATAATTTACGATCCAAAATCATCAAATTCTATCATCTCATCGGGTACACCCAAATCATACAGCATTTTTTGAACTGCATCGTTCATCATAGGTGGTCCGCAAAGGTAATATTCAATATCCTCGGGCTCTTCATGGTTTTTCAAATACTCATCGAAAATTACTTGGTGGATAAAACCAACATAACCGTCCCAATTATCTTCTTCCATTGGCTCTGATAAGGCAACATTGAAAGAGAAATTTTCATGTTTTTTTTCCAGATCAATAAATTCATCTTCGTAGAAAATTTCACGTTTTGAACGTGCCCCATACCAGTAAGTTGCTTTTCTATCTGTCCCTTGTGTTTTAAACTGGTCGAAAATATGCGAACGCATAGGTGCCATCCCTGCACCACCACCAATAAACATCATTTCACGTTTAGTATCCTGGATAAAGAATTCGCCATAAGGCCCTGAAACCATAACCTTATCTCCCGGTTTCCTTGAGAAAATATATGAAGAACAAATTCCCGGGTTCACATTCATAAACCCATTTTTTGCCCTATCCCAAGGTGGGGTAGCAATACGAATATTCAGCATAACAATGTTACCCTCGGCAGGGTGGTTTGCCATTGAATATGCCCTGTACGTTTCTTCGGGGTTTTTCATCTGTAAAGCCCACATATTAAATTTATCCCAATCTTCGTGGTACTCTTTCTCAATATCCATATCCTTAAATTGAACGTCAATTTTTGGTACGTCAATTTGGATATATCCACCTGAACGAAAATCCATAGTTTCGCCTTCAGGTAATTTAACGACAAACTCTTTAATAAATGTTGCCACATTATAGTTAGAAACAACTTCACATTCCCATTTTTTGATACCCATAATTTCCTGTGGTATCTCAATTTTCATATCTTGCTTAACTTTTACCTGACAAGCCAGACGATAGTTGTTTTGCTGTTCTTTACGCGAAAAATAAGGTTTTTCTGTGGGAAGTATTTCACCGCCACCATCAGTAACCTGGCATTTGCACATACCGCAAGTTCCACCACCACCACAAGCCGATGGCAAAAGGATTTTGTTATTCCCCAAGGTTGTCAGTAGCGTACTACCCGGTTCAACTACTATTTCTGGTTCCTCATTAATACTCAGTGTTACTTCGCCCGAAGGTAGTAATTTTGCTTTCGCATACAGCAAAAGGGCAACAAGCAATAAAACTATTACCAAAAACACAGCAATGCTAATGCCTATAACTGTTGTATTTATACTTAATAATATCATATTAAAATATATAAAAGTTTATAATTTAATTCCCATAAAACTCATAAAAGCAATGCCCATTAAACCGGTAACAATAAAAGTAATACCAAGGCCTCTTAAAGGGGCAGGAACATTTGAGTACCTGATTTTTTCGCGAATTGCCGCTATACCAACAATTGCCAAAAACCAACCTAATCCTGAACCAAGTGCGAAAGAAGTTGCTTCTGCAATTGAAGTATACTCTCTTTCTTGCATAAATAAAGCACCACCTAAAATTGCACAGTTTACTGCAATAAGGGGCAAGAAAATACCCAACTCTGAATATAATGCAGGAGCAAATTTTTCAACCACCATTTCAACCAACTGAACCATTGATGCGATAACAGCTATAAACATAATAAAGCTTAAAAAGCTTAAATCAATTTCAGCAGCCGATGCGCCAAGAATCCAATCTAATGCACCTTTTTTTAGTAGGAAATTCTCGATTAAATAGTTTACCGGGACGGTTATACCAAGAACAAAAATAACAGCAATACCCAAACCCGTAGCAGTAGGAACTGTCTTAGACACAGCAAGATATGAACACATGCCTAAAAAATAGGCAAATATCATATTATCAATAAATATTGATTTGACGAATATATTTAAAATATCTTCCATATTGATCTTTCTTTACAATTTTATTAATTAATTTGCTTCAATAAGTTCTCGTGACTTTGACCGCTGTACCCAAATAATTATTGCAACAACAATAAGGGCCATTGGGGGTAAAATCATAAAACCATTATTAGTATATCCCATTTCGTAAAAACTATCAGGTATAACCTGGATACCCCATAATGTACCTGAGCCTAAAAGTTCTCTAAAAAAAGCTATAATTATAAGTATAATGGCATAACCGGCTGAATTTCCAACACCGTCAAGAAAAGATGGCCAAGGTTTGTTTCCAAGAGCAAAAGCCTCTAACCTACCCATAATTATACAATTAGTAATGATAAGGCCAACAAATACAGATAACTGTTTGCTTACTTCGTAAGAATAAGCTTTTAATACCTGGTCAACAAGAATAACCAGTGCAGCAATAACAACCAGCTGAACAATAATTCTTATTCTTGAAGGGATGGTATTTCGTAATACTGAGATAATTACATTAGCAAAGGCCAACACAAACAGAACCGATATAGACAAAACAACTGCCGGTTCAAGCTTTACGGTTACAGCAAGTGCAGAACATATACCCAAAACCTGGACCGTAATCGGGTTGTTCAGGTTGATAGGGTCGCTTAAAAGTTTTAAATTTTTTGTACTCATCGATTATTATTTTTTATTATTTTCTAAATAAATTTTATAATTTGAAAGACAATCTAAGACCATTGCTTCCAGAGCCTTGCTTGTAATTGTACCGCCAGAGATAGCATCAACACCATGTTCTGTGTCGCCTGCCGCTATTGCAGCGCCTTTACCGCCTTTATGTACCCTTATGCCAATAAGTTTACCATCTTCGTAAATAGTTTTGCCTGTGAAAGGCTCTTCAAACCAACTGGCGTTAATGTCAGCACCAAGGCCGGGTGTTTCACCTTTATGGTCGAAAACAGCACCGAATACTGTATTCATGTCGCTTTCAAGTGCAACATAGCCCCAAATTGGTCCCCAAAGGCCTTTGCCTGTAAGTGGGATTATGATTTTTTTTGTGCCATCGGCTAAAGTTGCTTCATAAAGTGGCAATTCCCTTTCACCTGCATCTTTTTTATACATCTGCTTTAAATTAATATCAAAAGCGGCAACCCCTTGGACCTCTTCTCCCTTTGAATTAACAACAAAGCTTTTTGTAATATATTTTGCAAAAACATCGTTTGCAGTTTCAGCAGTGCTTTCAACACGTACAGAAGTTAAAATATTCTGCATTTTTTCATTTTTAACATTCATTTCCTGTAAAGGTTGTAATTTTAAAGCTGTAAACGAAAGAGCCGTTGCAACCACAATTACCATTACTGTGGAATAAATAAATGTATATAAATTTCCGTTAGTATCCATTATTGTATAATTTTAATATTTAAGCTTTAACACGCTTTAATCGTTTCTTAATATTTGCCTGAATAACGTAATGATCAATAAGTGGTGCAAAAACATTCATTAAAAGAATGGCCATCATCACACCTTCGGGGTATGCAGGATTAAGCACCCTTACAATTATGGCAATAAAGCCTATTAAAAATCCATAAATCCATTTTCCTGTTTCTGTTTGCGTACCTGTTACAGGATCGGTAGCCATAAAAACGGCACCAAAAGCAAAACCACCTAACAATAAATGCTGATAAAATGGAAGTGCCATGTAAGGATTTGTTTCAGTAGCAAAAAAGTTTAATATGAGCCCCATTACCGCACCACCGGCAAAAACGGATAACATAATTTTCCAGCTCCCAACTCCCGTAAATAATAAAATAGCTGCTCCTATTAAAATAGCCAAAACCGAAGTTTCACCAATTGAACCGGGAACATATCCCATAAACATATCCATAGTAGATGGAAGCTTGTCCATAGCCCCTGCTGCGGCACTTGCAAGCGGTGTTGCTCCTGAAAAACCATCGACAATACCTTCGCCTTCTGATAAGCCGGAGATCCAAATGGTGTCGCCTGACATTTTAGCAGGATATGAAAAGAAAAGGAAAGCCCTTGTTAACAAAGCAGGGTTCACAATATTCATACCTGTGCCGCCAAATACCTCTTTACCAAAAATAACAGCAAAAATTGTAGCCAAAGCAACCATCCATAGTGGTGTATCGACTGGAACAATCATCGGTATAAGCATACCACTCACAAGAAAGCCTTCTTCAATTTCGTGGCCTTTGATGTAAACAAAAACAAATTCCGTTCCCAAGCCAGCTATATACGACACCAAAATTAATGGTAATACCCTTATAAACCCGTGGCCGAATTTTTCAAAGAAAGTGGCATTTTCACCAATTGAAAGGTAGTGATATTCGCCAACATTCCACATCCCGAACAATAAAGCAGGTATCAATGCAATAACTACAACACTCATTACACGCTTTAAGTCTACAGCATCTCTAATGTGTGCGCCTTTTTTTGGGGCAGTATCACCTAGCACATACAAAAAGGTTTCAAAACTTTCAAATACAGGGAGCCATTTTTCTAACTTCCCCCCTTTTTCGAAGTTTGGTTTTATTTTATCTATATAATTTCTTAAAATATTCATTTGTTTCTTTTACTATTTTAATAGTTAATTATATCTTTATAGTATCGATTAAGTTTTATTTAAAAACCCTCCATGAGGGGATTAACTAAATTCTTTAATCATTGTATTAATTCCTTTCCGCACAAGTTTCTGTACTTCTATTTTCGAAGTATTTATAACCTCGCATAAGGCAAAATCTTCTTCTGCCACTTCGTAAATACCAAGCTGTTCCATAAGGTCAATATCCTCAATAATTATCGCTTTTAAAAGCTGCATTGGATAAATGTCCATTGGGAAAACTTTTTCAAATTCGCCTGTTACAACAAATGGCCTTAGCCCACCGTGTAGGTTTGTGTCTAAACTCATTTGCTTTTTAGGTGTTAACCACGAGAAAAAAGTCCTGGTCATACTAAATTTCCCAAAACCGGGTGTTCCCCAACCCAAAAATTCGGGTTTGTTACCCTCCGGTATTACAGTTACCTGATAATCGTAATAACCCAGAAAATTTGTTTTGTTTACTTTTTCACCGGTTAAAACATTCCCTGAAATAAAACGGACTTCGCCTTTTTGAACATTATCGCGAACAATTGACAATATATCAGCACCGCTAATTACCTTAAAATACTGTGGCATTTTAATTTCTGATCCCGTAAGGGCAATTATTTTTGAAGAATCGTAAATCCCTTCGTTAAATAACTTGCCAATTTTTGCAACATCGGCAGGGTTCAAGTACCAAACAATATCGCCTTTATTTAATGCTTGTATCTTATTTATTTGAACACCTATTGAACTGGCTGGATGAGGTCCTTCAAACTCGTAAAACTCAACACCATTTACTGATTTAAACAAATTGTTGTTCAAAACATTATGAGTGCTCAAATTCACAGGGCCATCAACAAGTTTTTTTAGTGCATCAACACCAGTCTGAAAATCAGCCAATTGCTCCTTTAGGATAAATTCGTAATCGGGAGCTAAAGGTGCAGAATCAAAGCCTGAGATATAAATAGCTTTTGGCGTATCAGCAGGGTTTGCAATAACAGCATAAGGCCTTTGCCTTACTGTTGGCCACAAACCTGATTTTAAAACATTTTCCTTGATTTCCTCTTTTTGAAGATCGTTTGGATTGGCTTTTTTAAAGCTTTTATATTCAATTTTTTCATCTGCTTTAATGATAATTTCCATAACCCGGCGCCTTTCACCCCTGTTTACTTCTAAAACAGTTCCACTAACAGGTGAAGTAAATAAAATTTCCGGTCTGTATTTATCATAAAATAATGGTGTACCAACTTTGACCTCAAATCCTGATTTCACCAGAATTTTTGGTGTAAGTCCCTCAAAGTCAGTTGGCTTTACAGCATAATTTGCAGATACACCCAAATTAACAAGCAATTTTTCTGCTTGCCCTTTTAGATGAATATCCAAGCCTTTCTTTATTTTTATAACTTTCGACATTTTAACCCTTAATAATTAAACAATTATGCAAAAATAAAAAAAAAATTTATCATTTAGCCGATTTTTCTTTCGCACCCATTTTTTAATAAAAAGTAGATTTTTTATTACTGAAATCTAAACATTTGTCTACCCTCGGCATGTTGCATAACATTGTTTCAGATTGTTAATATTTCATAAAAAACACGAAATATTTTAATAATTTGACTTATTTCGTTGTTAATAACTCAAGATTGTGAATTATATCGTTG
>NBLH01000162.1 GCA_002084525.1 Bacteroidetes bacterium 4572_117
ATTAGTATATAAAGTAGCTAATTCTTTTAAATATTACATTATATAAAGTGCAAGAGATACAATCAGTGAAATACTGACATTCAAAAAATTACATCTAAAAACAAAGTTTCATAGAATAATAGTATATTATTTAACTTACCCTAGATTTACGACCTTTATGTTAAATATCCAAATTATCCATAGTGCTTTTTATCTGTACCAGTTTGTTGTTTGCCAAATGAGTGTTTGTTTGAATGGTATTCAGTCTATTATGCTCCAACAGGTTCTGTATGGGCATTGTATGGGCTAATACTTTAAGTAAACCGTTTGTAAACGTGTGCCGCAGCAAATGTGGGCTGCTTTTTTTATTAATCTCATACTATTTTTACATGGTTAAATGTTTTTTAGATACTGTTTGCCGCGTATTTTCAACCAGTTTGTCCTTCAAAATATCAATAAGCCAACCTGACACACTGTATTGTTGCTTTTATAGGGATATTTAGGCGAAAAAATACAATAATCGGCAAAAATGTAAAACAAATGCAATTTATACACTCTAAGTATCATGTATTTACGAGCATAGTCGTTTACAACGGTTAACAATCGTTGTTAATTGTTCTACACGGATAATGAAAGTGTAAAGGGTGTAAAATTTACCAGAGGAGAAATGCTATAAAAAAAAGAAATCGAAATTGAATAAATATATTTGTATTTATATACTTTTAGTTTAATTTTGGATATTGTACTATAAAATAATATTCAGGAAACAATGGAGAAACTTTATCCACTTAAGTTTAAACCTATTTTAAAAGAAAAAATATGGGGAGGCGAAAAGCTTAAAAATTTACTAGGCAAAAAATGGCCCGGGCAACAAAAAATTGGCGAAAGCTGGGAGATTTCTGCTTATCAAAACAACATTTCTGTTGTTTCTAATGGTTTTTTGGCAAATAACAACCTTAACGAAATTGCTGAAATATATATGGGCGATCTTGTTGGTGACAAAGTTTACGGACAATTTGGTGCGGAATTTCCGTTATTAATTAAATTTATCGATGCCAATGATGATTTGTCTATCCAAGTACACCCCGATGACAGCTATGCCATGGAGCACCATAAGGGTAAAGGCAAAACTGAGATGTGGTATATTGTACAGGCAGAAAAAGGTGCGGAACTCATAAGTGGTTTTTCAAAAGAAATAAATAAAAACACATACCTCACCGCCCTGAATTCAGGCAATATAAAAGATGTTTTAAACTCAGAAAAAGTATCTGAGGGTGATGTTTTTTTTATCCCTGCGGGTAGGATACATGCAATTGGCCCAAACATTTTGTTGGCCGAAATTCAACAAACATCGGACCTTACTTATCGGATTTACGATTGGGGAAGACTAGGCAATGATGGTAAACCGCGTGAACTGCACACCGAAATGGCACTTGAAGTAATGGATTTTGATTTATACAAAAGCTATAAAACAGAATATAAAAAACAAGCAAATAAAACATCAAACATATTAAGCTGCCCCTATTTTACCACAAATATTTTAAATTTTGATACACCAGTTGATAAAGATTACAATTTAATAGATTCGTTTGTTGTTTATATGTGCATTAAAGGTAGTTTCATAATATCTTACAACAATAAAACTGAACGGGTTGAATTTGGCGAAACAGTTTTACTACCGGCAGTACTAAAAGAAATAACTTTAATCCCTGAGCCATCAGCTCAATTATTAGAAATTTATATTATTTGATTACTAGATGTTTAGCTTATTTTTTGTTTTTGCATGAAACCTTTTTAGGCAAATTTTGGTCAAATAAACAAGAATTACGTTAATAAATTTAAAAAGAACACGTTATTATAAATATATATTAACCAAATCAGAATAATTATGAAAAAAATGAATATTTATTATTTCTTCGTAGCTACATTATTTATGTTTGCTATCAATGTACAAACATTTGCGCAGGAAGATGGGAATACTGATGGAGGCGAAGGTTTTGGGGATTTTGATTTTGCCGATGGTTTAGACACTGAAAGTGCCTTAAATGCATTTTTAGGTTATTCTAAAATTGGCGACCAAAATTTTATTGGAATGAGGATACGGCCTGATTTTAGTTTTGGGAAATTGGGTATTGGTATGAATATCCCATTAATGTTTAACCTTGAAACAGGCAAGTTCAGGACCGACGAATTTAAAGATGGAGTTGGCTTGTTACGTATGATTGATTACCTGCGTTGGGGTGTTAAAAAGCGCGACCCCGTTTATATTAAAGTTGGTACAATGACCGACGAATGGATTGGGTACGGGATGTTGCTCGATAATTACACAAATGCCTATAGCTACGACAAAAGAAAAATCGGGGTGTCGTTTGATATACTTGTCAAAAACTTTTTTGGGCTCGAGGGTTTGTATAGCGATTTTGATATGTCTTCGTTCAATTTATTGGCACTTAGGCCATATATTAAACCATTTGGAAGCACAAAAATTCCGATTATTAAAACCATGGACATAGGTTTTACATATGTAACCGACAACGACAATACACAAATAGGAGGTGAAAAGCAAAATTTATATATCGAAGCCGGACAAAAAGCCTGGGCTGCCGATATTGGTGTTATGCCTTTAAACCGCTCGTTTATGCAGTTGAAAGTTTATGCACAGTATGGTGAGTTGTTGAAAAATGAATCTGAATTATTAAAAGATACTTTAAACAAACTAGCTGATATTTTAAGGGCAACCGGACAGGACTCTGACCATCCTTTAATTAAAGGAAATGATGTAGCCGGGGAAAACAATTACGATAGCGGTAATGGTTTTAGTGTAGGTGCTGATTTTAGGTTTAATTTTGGTGCAAAAACCATACAACTTAGGGCACGGATTGAAAGGTTGTGGTTTACAGAGTTTTTCTCACCACAATTTTATGATGGTGATTATGAGGCAAATAAAGATACAAAACTTATAGAACTTGCTAATACAGATGGTAAAAAAGGGATATATGGCTCCTTAACAGCAGTTGCCCTAGAAAAAGTTTTAGTTGGTGGTGCTTTGATGATACCTGATAATGTTAGCGAAACTGCACCGGCAACCCTTGCCTTGCATTTTGACGCATCTAAAATGTTCGAAAAATTTGAAATTAGGGGACAATATGTTAAAGGCGGTTTAACTAACCTTGGCGATGCTTTTAAATTTGATGAACGTTCATTAGCCTCAGTACGTGTAGCTTATAAAATGTACAGGTTTATTCTGGCTGGTATTGATTACAGGTGGACATGGTCTGAGCAATCTGACGGGGAGTTTAAGGTAGGTAATTATATTTCGCCTTATGTTGGTTTTTCTATGCCACTTAGTTTTGGTAGTGGTAACGACCCTATTGATTTCGATGATTAATTAAAGTGCTTTGCTAATTGACAATTTTAGTTTAATTTAATAATCAAGATTATACAAAAATCATCTGAGTAAATTGTTAAAAGAAAAACTGATATTTGATTGGTTTTTCTTTTTTTTGTTACTTTGTCATTTTATAAAATTGTTAGAGGCAATAGAAATATTGCAAATTATTTAAGCAAAAACAGAAAGAACATGAAAAATACGAAAATCAATATATTATTGTTGTTAGTGGCGTTTATACCCTATTTTATTTTTGCCCAGAAAACGGTTAAATTAAAAAACGAAACAGATTCAATAAGTTATGCTTTTGCTGTTAGCCTGGCAACTCAAATTAAAAAAGACGGTGTGGATAATATTAACTTAAAGGTTTTTAATAAGGCCTTTAAACATGCTTTAAATGAAAAACCATTAACAATAGATGCCAACCAGGCAGATAAAATCCTTGAAAAAAATAAAATAAAAAAAAGCAATATGACAGCTCAAAAAAATTTAGAAGAAGGAAAAACATTCCTTGAAGAAAATGGAAAAAAAGAAGGTATTGTAACTTTAGAAAGTGGTTTACAATACGCTATTATCCAACAAGGTATGGGTGGTGTACCAACACTTGAAAGTCAAGTAAAAACTCATTACAGGGGCACTTTAATTGATGGTAAAGTATTTGACAGCTCATATGACCGTGGCAAACCTATTACATTTCCTGTAACTGGGGTTATAAAAGGTTGGACCGAAGCATTATTGCTTATGAAAGAAGGTGCTAAATGGACCTTGTTTATTCCTGCTGATCTTGCATACGGCACAAGGGGTGCAGGAGGGGTTATCCCGCCAAATGCTACATTGATTTTTGATATTGAATTAATTTCTATAGAAAAATAACAAATCAAATATTTTTGGCTTTAAACTTTGAATTTATAGAAAACCCGTTTACTTTTGTCAAAATTTTTTAAATAAAAACAATTAAAAAAAAGAAGTATGAAATTGAAATTTTCTTATTTATTAGTAGCAATTGCAGTATTAAGCTTTGCTGCGTGTAATAATGGTAACAGTCAAGTTGGTAGTGCCGATTTAAAAACTGAATTAGACTCAGTTAGTTACAGCCTAGGTGTGGATATTGCAAAAAATATAAAAAGAGCCGGATTAGATGAAGTTAACGTTCAAGCACTTGCTGCCGGCTTAGCCAATGTGTTGAATGACGATAGCTTAACAATTAGTGCCGAGGATGGCCAAAAAAGTATCCAAGCATATTTTCAAAAAGCCCAGGTTCAAAAGTTAGCAAAGAATAAAGAAGCCGGTGAAAAATTCCTTGAAGAAAACAAAAAGAAAGATGGTGTTGAAGTTCTTGAATCGGGCATTCAGTACAAAATTATCACAAAAGGCGAGGGGGCAATCCCGAATGATTCAAGTACGGTAAAAGTACATTATACTGGTACTTTAATTGATGGGACAAAATTTGATAGTTCTGTTGATAGGGGACAGCCATTTGAAACAAAAGTAAATGGGCGTATTATTAAAGGTTGGACCGAAATATTAAAAATTATGCCTGTAGGTTCAAAATATATGGTATATATCCCAACTGAATTAGGTTATGGCACACAAGTTCGTCCAGGCGGGGTAATTGAAGCAAATATGGCCCTAATTTTCGAAATGGAGTTGTTAGAGATAGTTGCCCCGAAGAAATAAAGGGATAAAATATTAGTGCTGGATCGAATTTGTTGATTAACTGACGGGTTAACCCGTCAGTTGTTAGATTCATACAATAATCACCAGTTTTAATCCATCACCAAAACATTCATATAATAAATTACAAAAATGAAAACAGCAGAAATACATACACAAAAGGGCATTATGAAAGTAAATTTCTATGAAAATGATGCCCCCGGAACTGTAGCTAATTTTGTTAAACTTGCTGAATCAGGCTTTTACAATGGCTTAACTTTTCATAGGGTAATCCCTGATTTTGTTATCCAGGGTGGTTGCCCCGATGGTACAGGTGCCGGAGGCCCGGGATACACAATTAAATGTGAGTTAGATGGTGAAAACCAGTATCATGATCGTGGGGTTTTATCAATGGCCCACGCAGGTAGGGATACAGGTGGCTCGCAGTTTTTTATATGCCATAGCAGGGCAAATACAGCACACCTTGACAGGAACCATACATGTTTTGGTAAAGTTGTTGAAGGCCTTGAGGTAATTGACATGATAGTAGGTGGTGATAAAATAGAAAAAATTGTTGTTTCTTAACAAGCGCTAAGCTTTGGCGGTTAATTTGTCGCTAAAATTTTGTGTATTGATTAATTAGATATTATAAACTTTATAACAAATAGTCAAAATGAGTACGGAAATTACAGGTAAAGTTGTGAAAATCCTTCCTGAACAAAAAGGACAAGGAAAGAATGGGACTTGGGTTAAACAAGAATTTGTTATCGAAACTATGGATCAATACCCAAAAAAAGCTTGTTTTTCAGCTTGGGGCGATAAAACCGCTGCTATAAAACAACTTATAACGGGCGATGAGATTACTGTTAGCTTTAATATTGAGTCGCGCGAATATAACGAGCGCTGGTATACAGATCTTAGGGCATGGAAAATAGTTAAGGGTTCGCAAACAACTTCAAGCCCAAACATTAACGATGCACCGCCTTTAAGTGAAAATGATATCCCACCCGAAGAGGAAAGTTCAGATTTGCCGTTTTAGTAAGTAGTTTGACAAAATTATTTGGGCATTTTATTAGAGGTGGCCTTAAGCTAAGGGATTGTGATGGAATAAATTGACAGTTTTAAACGGAGGTATTTTGTTTTTTAGCAATTTGAAAAAACTAATAATAGCGGGCTATTTGAAGCGTTTTTCAAAGAAGATAAAAAGCAAAAGAGCAAGTTGAAGGCGTCAAGATTGTAACAACATATATTTTTTCAATCAATAACTTAGCTTAATAATATATAAAAATAAATATTATATTTGTAAAAACCGAACCAGAAAAAATAAGATATGAATTACCCTAAAAAAGTAACAATTGGCGATATTACAGTACGTGATGGATTTCAACACGAAGAAATATTTGTACCAACGGATGCCAAAGTTTGGTTGGCAGAACAATTAATAATTGCAGGATTTAAAAACATTGAAGTAACTAATTTTGGTAACCCACGAGGGATGCCACAATTTAAAGATTCTGATGAGTTAATGAAACGTTTGCATTCAAGTAAAAAGATAGCAGATTTAATTAATGATGTTACAATTACTGCCGTAACTATAAGAGAAAGGGCTATAGAACGTGCAATTGAGGCAAAAAAAGAAGGTTGGGGGCCTGATAGGATCTTGTTGATGGTTTCAACCAGCGAATCGCATCACCGGAAAAATTCAGGTTTGTCGCTTGATGAATACTGGAAAATGAGCGAAGAGTATATAAAAAAGGCCAATGATGCAGGTATTAAAGTAAACGGTACAGTTAGTACTATTTGGGGTTGCCCAATTGAAGGGCCTACTGAAATGAAAAAAGCTGTTGGATTTGCAAAACGTTGGCTTGATATTGGCGCAAGCGATGTTGAACATGCTGATCATGATGGCTCTGCTTCGCCTGACAGGGTTTTCAAATATTATTCTATGATATTGGATGCAATCCCTGACACCTCGAAACATATCGTACATTTTCACACTACACGCGGCTGGGGGATGGCAAATGTTTTGGCAGCTTTACAAGCAGGGATGACACATTATGAATCTGCTTTGGGTGGCATAGGTGGGCAACCTGCAAATTTTGTAAGCGGTGTGCCTGTTACTGGTACCGGTACATATTATTATGCCGACCCAAACCTTGCCGGATTGGTATCAACCGAAGATATGATTGTGATGATGGATGAAATGGGTATAGATACAGGTATTGATATAAACGAATTGCTTAAAATGGGTAATATGGTCGAAAAAATCGTAGGCCGCCGTTTACGTTCCGAATCAATAAAATCAGGCAGGATCCCAAAAACTTTGACAGGGAGGTAGTTTGTAAATAGAAATCAATATTGCTAAATATATATGAAATTTTGAGAATGGTTTCAAGTCAAGTATGATATGAAATAAACGTGACAGGTTTTTAACTGTTAAATTAACTGTAATACAGCTGACTGCAGGATGTTAGATTGTTTTAAACCTGCTAGATTTTATTTGACATAGCACTAGTGTCAAGTCAAGCATGACCTTTCGGGCTGAACCTTGCTCTTTTTGTTTTTTGCTTTACTAAAAAAAACTCACGTAGCTATGGCTATGCTTACTTTTTTTAGTTTCTCAAAATTCCAAAAATAACATCGGTTTACCCGAAATCTCATACATGACTTGACACTAGTACAATTCTTTGTTTTTCCATAAATTCAATTTTATATAGCTATACTTTAAATGGTTAAATTGTTGAATTGTTAAATTGTTCATTAAGCTCATACTTATTAACATTTTTTAGCAATCAAAAGTTATACCTGTATTTATATTTATCAGATATACAAGGAGATATGAGTCTTATGAAGCAAGTGCAAGCAGTAAATTTAAAACAGAAAAATGGATACAAACAATAAAATAGATATTATTGGCAGTAGCAATAATACGCTCCAAAATATTACAGCCCGCGACATTATCATCCATTCAGGTACAGAGGCAAACCCCGAGATAAAAGCCGAAAAGCAAAAAATTGCCGAACAAATTGCTAATTTGGTGCAAATAGTATCGCTTAGGACAAAAGAAGATGAGTCTGATATGCAAAATAAAACTTTTGACGAAGATGATTTTGAAGATATTGATTTCGAGGAACTTACAAAGGCATTGTGTCTTATTTATCGGGCCTGAAATTTCTGTTGATGAAAACAGCGAATCTATACACGAAAATTTCTATAAAAAAATCAGTAATAAAAAGCGAAAATTCATTGAAAAAGAAGGCCTGTTTATGCCCGGTGCAGAAACAAGGCTTATCAACGTTTCAAAGGATTTTTATAAAGATGTATTCCAGTCTTTAAACACCAAAGCCGGCTCAGCATTAAAAAAGTTGGCCCAAATACCGTTTAAGCTTATTGTTTCGTTAACCCCTGATGATACAATGCACCAAATTTTCGATAATTATAATATCAAACATAATTTTTTGTATTACACCGGAACAAAAAACGAAGACCTTATTATCGACAAAGAATACCCTACAATTTATAA
>NBLH01000163.1 GCA_002084525.1 Bacteroidetes bacterium 4572_117
TCTAAATTTTTTCTGAGGTGTTGAAGTGCTTTGCTTATGTTTGCTTCAACGGTTTTTTGCGATATTGATAGTTTTTCTGCTATTTCTTTGTATTTTAAACCCTCAAAACGGTTTAACTGAAAAATTTCTTTGCATCGATCCGGCAAAGTATTAAGGGTTTTGTCAATAGCAATGTTAATTTCTTTTACTTCAAGTTCTGCCTCGGGGCTATAGTGTTTGCTGCTATCGCGATTAATTACAAACTGCCTATATTTATCTTTAACTAATTGATGTTGTGCAATTTGCAGGCAGCTGTTTTTGACTGATTTATATAAATATGATTTGAATGAAACCGAAATAGATAAACGTTCTTTATTCTTCCAGATATTATAAAAAACCTCTTGCACAATTTCTTCTGCTTTACCGCTCAAAGCGGTCGGACGGGTGTATACTTTCCATAATTATTTAAGACGTTTATTATACACAAAATTAGTTTAAAAATTGCTATTCCAAAAATATTTGAAATAGCAATCCAAAGTTACCTAATTATTTTGCTTTTTAATACGTTTGTTATACTTCTTTATTGCTGATTCAATTGACTCGTCAGGCTCTATGAAATTATATTCTCCCCAAAAATCATCATCCATAAAAGCGGTCAGTTCATCTGCAAAAACAGTATTCTTTTTTAAACTTTCCTTTTTACTAAACTTTGTTACATTGCTGGCATTCCAATCTGTCATTGCCATTTCTGACATAATAGTGTAATTTGTGTTAAATAATTTCTTTTTCCATTTGCATTTGAATTTCACCTCGCTACGTGCATAGTTGAAATAATATTTGCCATTGGTTTCTTTAAATTTGATAATATAGTTAGTCGACATCGGTGTCAATTTCAAACCTATTGGTTTTTTTCGTACAAAATACTTGCTAGCTTTTTCTTTATCCTTTATATCTAAGCTAAATTCGGCCGATGTAATGGCTAGTGATTTAACTTCGATATAATATTTCCCGGTATATAAAGGAAACTCATCGTCAACATACTTCGGTTTAAAAGTTACCATATAATTTAGTTTATTTGAAACTGAAATTATATTTGTTAATTCATACTCATAATCGTCGATTATGTCGCTAGCCATCAGTAGATTAGGGTTTTTTATTATATCAAGCAGCAATGAAATATATGGCCCACCTTGAAGCCTGACAGCGAGGGTGTCGGACCGTTTGACATTGGCGCTTTTTCTCCCTTTGTAAATTTTTGCTTTATCATAATCATATTCTTTGCTGTATGCACCTTTGTATATATCAACAATAGCTTCAGAAATTGAAATATAATCACGACGTTGTTTTACTGTTTCGCGATAAAAGCCTGTAAAATACAGTGGTATGGCACTATAATTCAATGGAACCAAAGCAAGGGCATTCCTTACTAAATCTTTGGCATCTGCCGGCCTTATTGTAACCTCATCAAGCGACATGGATGATGATTTTAAGAAAATCATGTTACCATCTGCTTTTAGCTCACTAATTGGTATTGTTTTGTTGTTAAAACCGATATGTGAAAATTCTAGTTTTTTTGCCCCGGAAGACTTTTTTATTTTTATAGTAAACTCTCCATCTGTATTTGTTACAGTCCCGATATGGGTGCCTAAAATAGATACCGTTGCAAACACAACTTCTCTTTTATATGCATCATCTTTTACTTTTCCTTTTATGGTGAAATATGACATTTCTGCATTTTGCCCATGTACTATCTGAAACCCAAAAGCCAATAAAATAAAAATCAGCATTTTCCCTTTGTTAAATATTATTGTTTTCATAAGTTATATTTTTAAATTATTTATTATTTACTTTATGTTGCTACACATTTACAATTATTATTAATGTGCTTGTCCCATAATTTTTTTTTGAATTATACATTTGTTTATTAAAGCGCTTTATTTGTCTTTTTCTAATTCTATGATAAGATTGAATAAAAATACCCTATTAGAAAAATCTGTTTTACTTTAAAAAAATTTTAACTTGCAAAAAAAAGAATGGGGTATCCATTGTATATTTGAGTCCAGTCTAAAAAGGGTGAAAAAGGGCAATCTGAAAATAAGGATTTACCCCTAACCCTAAAGGGCGTCCTGATTTTCAGCGACTTCGCCCTTTAGGGTTGAACCAAATAAAGACTTGTTGCTTGATTTTTTAAATGTACTATTAAAAGACCAAGAGGGTGAGATAACAGAATTGTCATATTTACCAAACGAAAAACTTCCTATTTCAGTAGGCGACAGAAGAGCAATCTTTGATATTTACTGCACAAATAAAAAAGGTGAACAGTTTATTGTAGAAATGCAAAAAGCTGAGCAAAAATTTTTTAAAGACAGGACTGTTTTTTATTCGACTTTCCCAATTCAAGAACAGGCACGGAATAAAGACAGATTTTGGAATTTTGAATTAAAAGCAGTTTATACAATTGGGATTTTAGACTTCGTGTTTAAAGAAAGCGACCCAAATAAATATCGCCACGATGTAAAATTGGCAGAACAAGAAACAAAAGAAGTATTTTATGATAAGTTGACATATATTTATTTGGAAATGCCAAAATTCACAAAAACGGAAAAAGAAATAAAAACCCGTTTTGAAAAATGGATGTATGTTTTAAAAAATTTACCTAAATTAGAAAGGATACCAGTTGAATTGAAGGAAAAAATCTTTTTGAAATTATTTGAAACTGCTGAAATTGCAAAATTAAAACCAGAAGAATACAAACAATATGAAGCAAGTGTGAATGCTTACAGGGATATATTTAATATTAAAAGCACTTATCTTGAAAAAGGAATTAAAAAAGGAATTAAAAAAGGAATTGAAAAAGGAGAAAAGAAAAAGGCAATTAAAGTAGCAAAAAGAATGATTGAAAAAGGAATGGATATTTCGTTAATCAGTGAAATGACAGGATTAACAGGAAAAGAAATCAATACCCTGAAAGAGTAGAAACAAATGGTAACAAAAGCTAAATTCAAAAAGGGTATCTTGCTATACACTAGGTGATTGCATGTAACAAGCGTCGTTAAATTTTTGATTTTGTTTTTTAACCTGAATAAATTTTGTAAAATAAAAAATTTGGCTATTTTCGTATAGCAAAGGGTTTTGCTTTTAAATCCCTTTCAGGAATTTAGCCAAGCGTTATATTGTTAAACTGCTAAATTGCCAAATGGCTTTAGTCGTTGAAAATCAGCGCATTATGTGTTCATGGAAGTGATATTACTGCAAACTTGGCGGGTAATTATTAAAGTATATGTTGGTTATTTGTTTATGCCCTTACATCCTAATATTGCTTAATTTGTGTGTGTATATTAATGGCAGGTTTTTGTTCAATTAGTCATCTGATGAATTCTTAATTAACGGGTTACAAGATTTCTAAGTTCTGTACTTTTAATAAAAAGATGGTTCCTTTTTATTATCTTTACAAACATACGGGTGTCTATAAAGTCAAGTCTTTTTAAAAACTTACCAAGTCTTAAAGACTTTGCAAGTTGTGTATCAACTTAGTAAGTTTTTTCAATTCCGAAAAAACGGAACAGGCATTGCTAAGTTTTGTTGAAATTAAAAAAAATCTGACTTTATACACAATTATACCTGTCATAAACAGATAAACAGATAAACGAATCAACGGATGACCATAGGGATTGTAAAAGTCTAATTTAAACCCGGCTCTGTTATTCTTTTTTAGTAAATGAAATTTGCTTATTATGCTTTATAAATATCTCAAAATATTGATTGTGGTTTTTGTTGTTTCTGCCACACAAAACTTAATTGCACAAATACCTGAGGGATATTATTCTACAACTGACGGATTAACGGGCGAAGCACTAAAAACAGCTTTATACAATATAATTAAAAACCACGTAGAGTTTCCGTATACAAGCAGCGGCACCGATGTTTGGGATATTTTAAAAGAAACCGATAAAGATACGGTAAACCCGGAAAATGTAATACTCCTTTACACAGGATGGACTATGGATGCTGCCTTGGAATATAACAATGAAAATGGTTGGAGCAGGGAACATGTTTGGGCTAAATCGCATGGTGATTTTGGGACGGAAAAAGGAGCAGGGACTGATGTACATGCTATTAGACCAAGCGATATAACTGTTAACTCTGCACGGTCGAATCATGATTTTTCGGCAGGTGGTAATATTTATATTGATGCAGATGGTACAACAGGATGCCGGCGCACTTCAAACTCGTGGGAGCCACGAGATGTTGTAAAAGGTGATGTTGCCAGAATGATTTTTTATATGGCAACAAGATACGAAGGTGAAGGCGAAGAACCTGATTTAGAGATTGTTGATTATGTTAATTCATCTCAAAACAAGGAGCCGATACATGGCAAATTTTCTGATTTGTACGAATGGCACCTTAAAGATACCGTAAGTAGCTGGGAGCAAAACAGGAATGATATTATTTATTATCAGTATCAGGGTAACCGAAACCCATTTATTGACCACCCGGAATTTGTTGAAAAAATTTGGGGGAATTTTGTCTTTGCAAATAAAATTGAAGATATTTACCAAATAAATGTATACCCTAATCCGTTTAATAATTATATAAACGTTGAATTGGGGTGTAAAGATGTAAATTCCAATAAAATTAAAATACAGTTATTTGATGTTTATGGTAAATTACTTAGAAATATCAAAAGTGATTCCAGCCTGGTAAGTATCCCATGTTCTGATTTATCAACCGGGATTTATATAATGAAATTTATTTTTATCGATAATTCTGTAAAACGGAAAATATTATTCAAAAATTAAAAATATAATACACTTAAATGGACAATTTATCGTGGTTTACAAAATGGTATTCTAACCAGATTTGTAAAAACACCGGGCTACCTTTAGATATTAATATTTCAACCTGCGAAAAGGCGGCATGGAATATTAGTATAGATTTAACACATACAAAATACAGTAAACTGGTTTTTAAAAAATTGACAAAAATAAAATCGGAATATAATTGGTATAGCATTGAAATTAAAAACAAGGAGTTTGTAGCGGAAGGCGATTTTACCAAACTGGAGTATTTAATTGGCAAATTTCGGGAAGTGATAGGCGAAAGTACCTCGAATTTGTCAATTAAAGACGATTTTTTTCTGAACACCCATATCCAGGAGTTTATTTTTGAAGACGAAGAAGATACAATTATATTTTTACATTATACTGATAAAAGGAAAATTGCCGATAAAATTATTGAAACTGGCTTGGAGTTCACTTATGCTTTTGATAAAACAGCAACTAAAGCGAAAAACAACCAGGTAGATTTAAGCTATAATCACTACATCAGAAAACAATTTGGCGACAATGTGTTGGTAATTTGTATTTCAAAAAAGATATACAATTTCTATCTCGACAAAATTAGCGATATGGGTTCTCCAATCTTAAGGGTTGAAGAAATTTTATCGGAAAAACCTGTTTATGAAAACGAAGATGCAGAAGATGTGTTTACACTTCATCATAAATTTATAAAAGGGTATTTTAATTATAAAAGTGGCGAAATAGTTAATAATATTAATTACAATCCAGATTATGACTCACATGAATTTTTGGCAAATATAAAAGCTAAGTAATTGTAGCAAAAATGCTTATTATCCTGTGGAACTGTAACTAAACAATTCCTATACCTCAGGCTCCATTGCTTTTGTATACTGAAATAAATTCTTTGCTATTATTGCTTAGTTCGGTTTTTATTTTATCAAACTCATTGGTAAAGCCCAAAACAAAACCACCTCCGCCGGCACCACATAATTTAAGGTAATAACTGTCATTATTCAGTCCTGTTTCCCAAGAACTCTTACACGAATCGGGTATCATTTCGTTAAAATATTCTAATTGAAATTCTGACAATTTTTTCAAATTTGTGCGAAATTCACCCAAATCACCATCAATAAGGCTGCTAATGCACTTGTTGTTTATTGGGATAAGCTTTTGACGGATAGCTTTATCGTAGTTTTTATCTTTCGATTTTTCTAAAAACAGTTGGACAAGCGGGCCTGTTTTCCTGCTTTTTTTAGTGTTCAACAAAAAAATAGCATCATCGTGCCCACTTTCGCTTCGGGGTATACCCACAGTTTTAAACTGGTTGTTGCCATCTATTAAAACCGGATATTTGATATAAGAATTTAATGGGTCGACTCCAGAACTTGTTCCATGAAAAAAGGCTTCAAGTTCGGCAAAATCATGTTTAAGTTGTAATAGTTCATTTGAACTAATATGCCTTCGGCTTTCTATTTTATCTTCAACATATTTACTATATACCGATGCAACCAAAGCTGCAGAACTTCCAAGCCCATAACCTTGCGGAATTGTTGATTCAAAATACAAACCTTCGTTTATATCTTCGATAAATGTATCTACATTAATTTTTACCTTCAGTTTTGCTGATTTTTTACTTTCCTGCAAGGATTTTGCATAAACCTGTAGCTGTATACCTGATTGCTTTGCAAATTCAACATCGGTATATCTGTCTTTATTCAGAAATGCTAACTCGCCCCTGAAGTGAGAATAAGGGATAATCAACCCCTTTGAGTTATGAATCACACTGTACTCACCAAACAATAAAATTTTGGCGTAAAAAATTTCTTGTCTTTTCTTCACTATATATAAATTGACATTTTTAAGCTTGCGCTATCTATTTTGAACCCTTAATCAAAACAAACGAAGTTTGCAAGTATAATATTTTATATTGAAAAAGACAAGAATTTTTGATTTTGATGAGGTTTTTATTGATATTGTACTGAAAGGTTTACGATATCTTAACCGGCCCTATCCCTAATCTGTCAGCTATCCAAAATCTATCTTCGCAATACTGCAACAAATCATCAGTAATAAATTTTTCTACCTCAGCGCAATCATTATCAGAGTATAATAAATGCACATTGGGACCCGCATCTAAAGTGAAACATAATTTTATCCCGGTTTTATTACGGAAATCCCTAATTTTCTCAATTGCCTTTACTGTATTTGGATGCATTAAAATGTATCCCGGGTTTGAACTCATCATCAGGGCATGTAAGGTCAAAGCTTCGTTTTCTACAATTTCGATAAAACCATCTTCGTTACCGGATTTTAGCACAAGTAATAATTTTTTTAAATTATGTTTTGCCAAAACAAAACGCTGCCCTGCAAAAGGGTGCCCTTCCATAAGCCCATGTCCGGCTGTGCTCGAAACTTTTTTTACCTGTTTGCTAATAATAAGCACGGCATCTTTAAAGTTTTTAAAATTATTGTGCATCTCAAATGGTAAAACAGAGGCATACTCATCGGTAGAAATTGGGTTTTCGATTATTTCTCCCCAACTTGCCACATACGGAAAAACTGAACGTGAAGCGCTACCAGAGCCTAAACGAGCTATGTATGAGGCTTTTGTGAAAAATTCGTTTTCGCTGATTAATGTCCCAAAATGTTTTTTTTCAATAGAACACAGGCATAAAGCCAAAGCGCTCATTGATGATGCAGAAGAGGCAATCCCTGCAGAATGGGGAAATGAGTTATGGCTACTAATTGCTAAATGGAGTTTTGGTAAAAAGGGGAAATATTTGGTAATTTTATTTAAAAAAAGCTCTATTTTTTGTTTGAATTGAAGGTTTTCTTCGCCCTCAAACATAAATTGCACAGAAAGCTTATCTGCTTCCTTCTTTTCTTGATAAACAATACATGTTTCGGTATACGATTCAGAAAGTGTAAAACTCAATGATGGGTTGGCTGGGATTTGGTTTTCTTTTTTACCCCAATATTTAATAAGTGCAATATTTGAAGGGCTGCGCCATGTTACTTTATCATATTCTTTAAAAGGATTTATTTCTTTTGTTTTGTCTAATATAAATTCCATAGTGGTCAAAAATAAAACATTGTTAAAATTATTGTCAAATATACATGTTTTTAGATACAGAACTTGATAACATTTCATTAATTTTAGATTGATGTTTTAGCCTACTTTAATTAACAAAAAGGGTTTTACTGTTTTTTTAGCCCCAAAGTGGGCGTAATCATTAGCACAGGGCACTAGCCCTGTGCATGATAACACAACTAATAGAGCCCGCGTACAGTATTAAATTAGATGTATGAGTGAAACATTTAAATAGTCGTGCAATAGAATTTACTATGCCTAAAAAATCGCTGTCCTTTAACGGGAAATGTTACAGCTAATTATTATCCCAGAATATTTAAACCAGAGCCACTTTTTTCAATGACCAATGTCGCGCCGTGCAAAGTCCATTAAGGTGGGGATTTACTATTGGCGTATTAATATATATAATTAAACACTTTTAAGCAAACCCGTCCCGATGAGA
>NBLH01000164.1 GCA_002084525.1 Bacteroidetes bacterium 4572_117
TTTTTTCGGGCTCAATTGTATATATGTTTGCATATTAAAATCAATCAAATTCACAAAATTACGCCGGAAACTTATATTTATTTCAAACAATTGTTTTTCCGCCGGCGGTTTGCTTGCGCCTATTTTATCCCGGCGCTACGCACCGGGCTATTGCTGTCAAGCCCTTTCAGGGCTGGCCCCAAACTAATTCAGAGGCACTTCCTTTTAGCTCAAATAAAAAATAGGACGTGTTTTTTTTAATTAATACGAAATATTTAACACCACACATTAATACTATACGAATTCCGTAAAACTTTGCAATAAAAACAAAGCTTTACAACATGATAGTATTCACTTAACTTTTTTTGAGATTAAAACATTTGTAAATCATGAAGCCTTTTGTATGCACCATTGTTTTTGATTAAATCGTCATGTTTGCCCCTTTCAACGATTTTACCTTCATGTAGCACACAAATTTCATCGGCATGTTTTATTGTGGATAAACGGTGTGCTATAACAATTGAAGTACGGTTTTTCATCAAATTTATTAATGCATCCTGAACCAAACGTTCTGATTCGGTATCGAGTGCAGATGTTGCTTCATCTAGTATTAAAATTGGCGGGTTTTTTAACACAGCACGAGCAATACTTAGGCGTTGTCGCTGACCACCAGATAGTTTGCTGCCCCTATCGCCAATGTTTGTTTGATAGCCTTCAGTAGTTTCCATAATAAAATTATGAGCATTGGCTACTTTTGCAGCTGCAACTACCTGTTCTTTTGTCGTGTTTTCAACGCCAAAAGCTATATTATTAAAAATGGTATCGTTAAATAAAATTGGTTCTTGATTTACATTGCCCATTAAGGATCGTAAATCCTTAATTTTAAGCTTTTTTATTGATCTGCCATCAATTTTTATATCCCCTTCGTTAATATCATAAAACCTAGGAAGTAAATCAACTAATGTAGATTTACCCGAGCCCGATTGACCTACAAGTGCAATTGTTTTACCTTTATTTACATTCAGATCAATGTTTTTTAAAACATACTGATCTTCATATTTAAAACTAACATTTTCGAATTCTATTGAGGACGTGAATTTGCTGATATTTAGAGGGTTAGCATCCTCCTTAATTTTAATTTCTGTACTTATAACCTCATTTATCCTATCAATTGAAGCCATCCCTTTTTGTATCCTGTAATATGCTGTAGCTATTCCTTTGGCTGGGGCAATTATTTGAGAAAAAATAGTTATATAACCAATAAACACTTCCGGTTGCATCGCTGTTTCATTACCAAGAACCATTGTAGCACCGTAATACATTACAATTAACAGTGTCAGTACACTAAAGAATTCGCTTAATGGCGATGCTAGGTATTCTTTTCTATATATCCTATTTGCTATTTTAGTATATTTATAATTTTCTCCGTAAAACCTATCCAGCATTTTTGACTCAGCTACAAAAGCTTTAATAATTCGAAGCCCACCAATAGTTTCTTCAATTATTGACATCAAAGTCCCCATTCGTTGCCTATATTCTGTTGAACTTCTTCTTAGGCTTTTCCCAATTTTTGAAACTAAAAAACCACTAAGTGGAAAAAATATTAAAATCAATATAGTTAGTGATGGACTAATAAAAAAAAGCGATGCAAGGAATATTATGATATGAACCGGATCACGAAAAATCATTTCTAAAGTTGAAATGGCCGATAATTCAAATTCCTGAACATCAGTTGTCATCCTTGACATGATATTGCCTTTCTGCTCATCAGTTAAATAAGCTAAATGTAGGTGAAGCACCCTTTTGTAAATTTTACCCCTAATATCCCTGGTAATCATGTTTCGTAAAGATGACAAATAGTATTTGGCAAAGTAAATAAAGAAGTTTTTTAAAAATATCATGGTCATTATGAACATGATAACATAAAGTAGTGCCTGTATTTTTCCTTCAGCAATAATTATTTTACTCATATAAAAGTAGAAATAATCTAATAAGTCGTTTGTTGAAAAAGATAATTCCGGCTTTTGTGTTACAAGTTCTTGATTCCCAAACAGGATTCCAAGAAAAGGGATAAGTAGCCCAAGTGAAAACAAAGAGAAAAAAACCGAAACAAGACTAAAGAAAATGTTCAGTAATGCATGAGTTTTGTGGGGTTTTATGTATATTATTACCAGTCGAAAAAAATCTCTCATGAGCCAATAATTTGTTCAATTATTATACATTAAATGGTTAGTTTTTATTTTTCAGGAGTATATAGTTTTTAAAACCCCCTATTGTCCTTCCACCAAGTATGTTGTTTTCAAACCACGATAAAATACGGGTTGAAAGTTTTTCATGTCGATACAGAGGCCTGTTTGTTGGCAAAGGGCCATCGTATTGTAATTCATCTTTCCAATTAAACTTTGAGACCCATTTTCTTAATGCAGCAGGATGCGTTTCTTTAAAAACCTGCAACCTGTTAAGTGGGCCATAACTAAATTCAACTTTTGATTTTTCATTGGCAACTTTTGCCCCCTCGTGATTTGTTATTAAGGCTTTGTTTTTAGCTTTCATCAGTTTTGGTGGCCTAACCCAGCCATAATGATAAATACTGGCACTGGCACTAACTACTTTTAATCTGTAAGTACCCTTTTGTTGCCTGAAGTTTAGACCCTCAAAACCAGGTATCCGCCTGAATGATTGGGCTGATTCCCAAGAATATATGTCAGGCTCGTTTCTAATGATACGAATTTCTTTTTTATACCAATTGTGCGAATTATGATAATGGTCATAGTCGCCCCAAAAGTGTTTATAATCAAATAAAAAGCCTTCTACATTTTTATCATTCAGATGTTTTTGGCAAAGATTGCGTAAACCTTCATGATATTTTTCGTGAATAAGTTCATCGTTTTGAATATAGATTAGCCAATCACCTGAACATGCTTCTTTTGCGATATTCGATTGATGGGCATGTTCCATTCCTCGTGGGTATTTTTCGATATCCCATTTTGTATGGATTATTTTTATTTTGTCGCTTCCAATACTTTCAATTTCGGCAAGTGTATTATCATCTTCATCACAATCGCCCAAAGCAAAAACAAACTCATCAACCATTGGAAGTACGCTCATAATCGATTCTTTAACCGGATAATAAAGTTTGCCTACATTTTTACCCATTGAAAAACCACTAATCTTCATATGCTTATTATTTTTATATTTTTTAATTTATCTGTAAATCATGCAGTTTTTTATATGCACCATTTTTTAATATCAATTCTTCATGATTCCCACGTTCAACAATTTTGCCTTCGTGAAGCACACATATTTCATCGGCATGTTTAATTGTAGATAAGCGGTGTGCGATAACAATCGAAGTACGGTTCTTCATTAAATTAGCTAGTGCTTCTTGAACTAGGCGTTCTGATTCAGTATCGAGGGCAGATGTTGCCTCATCTAAAATAAGGATTGGTGGATTTTTTAATACAGCCCGTGCAATGCTTAACCGTTGCCTTTGACCGCCTGATAATTTGCTGCCACGATCACCAATATTTGTTTCATATCCCTCAGCTGTTTCTTTAATAAATTCGTGCGCATTCGCAACTTTAGCTGCTGTAATTACTTCTTCTTTTGTAGCACTTTCAACACTAAACGCTATGTTGTTAAAAATAGTATCGTTAAATAAAATAGATTCTTGGTTCACGTTGCCCATTAATAACCGAAGATCTTTTATCCTAAGGGTTTTTATTGGTTGCCCATCAATTTTAATGTTACCAACTGTGATGTCGTAAAATCTTGGTAGCAAGTCAATTAGTGTTGATTTTCCTGAACCGGACTGACCTACAAGGGCAAGGGTATTACCTTTTTTTATTTCAATATCGATATTTGTTAAAACATCATTTTTGTTATATTTAAAGCTGACATTTTCGAAAACTATATTGTTTTTAAACTCGCTAACAGATTGGGCATTTTCAGTTTCTTTAATGTTAATTTCCGTATTTAGTATTTCATCAACCCTTTCCATTGCGGCAAGACCTTTTTGTATACGGTAATATGCAGATGTTATAGATTTTGCAGGGTTAATAATTTGTGAAAAAATTGCTATATACCCGATAAAAACTTCCGGGGACATATCACTTTGTTCGCCTAGGACCATTGAAACGCCAAAATACATAACAACCATTAATATCAAAACACCTAAAAACTCGCTTAAAGGTGAAGCTATATATTCACGTCGAGAAATGCGGATAACAACTTTTGTATATGATTGATTTTGACTAGTAAATTTTTGCCCTATTTTTTTTTCTGCATTAAATGCTTTAATAATCCTCAGCCCCCCAATGGTTTCTTCTATGTTTGCAAGTAAACTCCCCATCTGGGAACGAGCTTGTGAAGAAGTTTTTTTAAGGCTTTTACCTATGCGTGCAATTACAAAACCACTAAACGGTAGTAAAATAAAAATTAATAAAGTTAATATAGGACTAATAAAAATCAATGATATCAAGAAAATCATTATTAGCAAAGGATCCCTGAAAATCATTTCAATTGAAGCTATTGCTGACATCTCGAACTCTTGTGCATCAGAAGTCATCCTGGCAATTATGTCACCTTTTTTTTCTTCAGAAAAGAAACCAATATGTAAGTGTAATACTTTATGATATATTTTATTTCTAATATCTTTAACAATTCCATTGCGCAAAGGAACCATAAAAAAATTAGCAAAATATATGAACAGGTTTTTTAAAATTATGGTAATTAATACAAATATGCTAACATACAGCAAGGCTGTTATTTTTCCATCTTCAATAATTATTTGGCTTATGTAATAATAAAAGTAATTTAAAACTGCCTCTGATTTTAGTGCAAATTCAGGTTCATCAATTATTAGTTTTTTATTATCAAAAAGGATACTAAGAAAAGGTATCAATAATGTTAGTGAAAAAAGAGAAAATACTGCACTAAAAAAGTTTAATACTACATTTAAAAGTGCATAAACTTTGTAAGGTTTAATATATGAAAATAGTATTTTTAGAAACTCTTTCATTAAAATTATTATTCTATCTTTGTTTTTGAAATAAAGGGTCAAAAGTATATATATTCGTTGAATTTATAACACACACTTTGTTAAATTATTAGAATAATGAATATCTGAGCTTTGTTTAAATAGCTGCTTAGCAGTAATTTCGCAAAAAGCG
This sequence comes from Bacteroidetes bacterium 4572_117, assembly GCA_002084525.1. Lineage (GTDB taxonomy): Bacteria > Bacteroidota > Bacteroidia > Bacteroidales > NBLH01 > NBLH01. The sequence continues at coordinate 5,151 of NBLH01000164.1, forward strand.
CAATGCGGTTCAGTTTGTATATCAGCTTATTAAAGCGTTCTGCAAATAACCATATCAATCATTTTTTTTAGTTTTTATAGCATATTCATTCATAAAATTTGTTTACTTAAACTTAAAGCTATAAATTAAAATATAAACCTATGAAATTTGCTGCCGAATTTTTATTTTATTTTGTAATAATTGTGGTAATTTATCTCCTTATCAGAAATATTTTGGGAATTGGACGTAAAACCGTTTCGGTTAAAAAAATCAATATATTGTTTAAAAAAATTGATAAAAAGTATGAACTTTTTTTAAAAAAGCAGGTGCATAATATTTTTTTAACCAAAGAAAACCACAAAATTGAAATTGAAAAACTTGCAGATTTGTGCATGACAGTCATAAAACCACAAATTGATGGCATTTATGCCCTTGTACGCTTAAAAGGTAAACCGGATGGAGGTATAAACTTTTCTTCTAAATATTTTGAAGGGGTAATTGCAATAACAGAAGCATTGCTAATAAGAGATTCAAAAGTTTATAAACTGACAGAAAAAGATAAAAAAGATTTTTATAATGCCTTTAAAATAAATATGATTTCAGATATTACAGAACGTATTTATATCAATGAAGAGGAAATTGACTAGAAGTGCATTTTTTAATTAACGTAGCATAAATTTGTCTTAGATTTTTTCTTTAGGCAAGGCAAAAATCTTAAGCATAGCCGTAGCTACGGTTAATAATTTTAACGCAGCATAAAGGAAAAAAGTTTACATATTTGATATGTTAATTAGGAATTGCACTACTAAAGGAGTTGCATTCTTCATTAGGTTTACATTCAGCAAAAAACAGCTTTTCAAAAATCAAGATTTAACCCATCTTTAGTATTTATAAACAACCAGCCATTTTTAAATACCTGTATAATTAGCAGGGCTAATTTTCTTTAATTCCTTTTTGATTTTGCCACTAACATTCAGATTATCAATAAATTGATGAATCGACTCTTTGTTGATTACTTGATTGGTCCTTGTTAAATCCTTTAAGGCTTCATAAGGGTTTGGGTAGTTTTCGCGGCGTAGAA
>NBLH01000165.1 GCA_002084525.1 Bacteroidetes bacterium 4572_117
CTGCTGAGTACAGATAATATTTTTCGGTTGATGTCAATGTAAACATCTGACAAAAATAAAATAGATTTTATTCAAATACTACGTGCAGTTGCTTAATGGGATACATACATACATTATTTACAGCGAAAACTTAGACAGGTATTATATAGCTGCTTCGTCAAAAACACCTGCCCCTACAACCATTTTTCAGCCCTAAAACGGTGCGAAAGTTTAATTAAAAAAACATTATGTGCCTTAACTGAAAAAAGGGCATCCATATCTTGTAGATAATCAAAAGCCCCACTTATATCGTAACCTGTACGCCCCTGCGACCAAACCGCATATATGGCGCTTCCCGGTATGTATTCCCATCTTAAAACCATATTTGCCCTAAACTGTTTAAAGTTGAAGTCGGGGTTATCGAATGAATAGTCGGTATCACCATTACCTGATTCGTCAATCATATAAGTACCGTTACCATCGGTATCATAAGAAATTTCAGATGAAGCATAATTCATAAAACGGTTGGCATATTCATCAGCATGGGGGTCAATAATTTTTTTAAACTCGGAATAGGCCCCAGCACTAACAAAAGGCGAACCATAAAATTGTATGGTCAAATCAGGTGTAATATTATAATCAATCCTTATTGTTAAACTAAATGTTTTCTGATCCAAACGGCCCATTACATACCTGGCATTATCATTATACTCACTTTCAGTAACATATTGAAGCTCTGAAAAACGCTTTGAATACATTGGTTCAAGTGAAACCGATAAATTATTAACGGGCCTGTATGTAATGTCAACCCAATACCGTTTGCTGTTAGCTGAATTATGATTCCCATTATTAAGTGAAAGCCCAACAGAAGAATAAAGTTTTTTTGTGCGGTTTGACCTAATACTTAAAAATAAGTTTTTCCCTCCGGGTTCTTTCATTGATGAGCCACCCCTCAACTCTGTATTTGAAATACCGTCGAACTCAATATTATAACCTGAACTTACAGACCATAGATTAGTAAACTGCACCCAAGTATTAATATTGCCACCATTAAAAAGGTTAAGCCCACCAAAATCGAAACCCGACCATTGATTCATATTGATGTTAATTGTACGGAATATAGAAATTGGTTTGCTTGTCCTATAACTTATCCATGTATATTGAAAAATTGAATTCGCCTGACGCAAGTAACCAACATCATTTAGCTCAATTCCGGGTGTGCGCCATGTTACATTAAATGCAAAACGAAAACCACTGTTACTCTGTTTCCCAAAAGAAAAATTGCCCCCGGTACCGGAAAGGCTTGTTAGATTAGAATCTACTTTAATATAATCAGCATCAGGCCTTTGAAAATATCTACGAGATGATAATTGCTGTTCTAATATGGCTTCTTTACTCCCGTTAATTTTACTTGCAATAAATTTTGCATCAATAAAATACTTCTTGTCTTTAAAATATTGTTTAAAGTCAATACCACCTGTTATGGCATTATTTGTCAGGTAATCAAATTTACCTTCCTCCAGTTTTCGATGTGATGTAGTAAACATGGCCCCAATAATGGTATTCCCTTTGTTTATGTCCTTTTGTACCCTTCCAATAAAATAATTACTTAATGGCTCTACAAGTTCTTTTTTCCTTTCACCCCCATCAAAGTCAATTTCAGCATACTCGCGGCTAGTAATACTTTCAATAATCCCTATTGACCAACCATCTTGTGTTTTTCCGGTTAACTTAACAGCCCCCAATATTTTAGTATTTTCAGGAACATCGGCATACTCCCCATCAGACAAATCAGGATTATTATGTGGTCTGCGGCCAACCCGCCGCGAATAAAACAAATTATCCTGCGACCAAGGGCTGCCCCCCGGTGTTATTGCAAAATTGGTTATATTTTTACCTTCAATAAAAAATGGGCGTTTCTCTTCAAAATAACTTTCAAAAGCAGATAAGTTTACCTCTGATGGGTCAGCTTCAACCTGCCCAAAATCAGGATTGATAGTAAAATCTAAAATCAGGTCGTTTGTTATGCCTATTTTGCCATCTAAACCCGCATTTAAGGTATAATCACTGCCTGTAGCAAAGGGGTTGCCTTCTTCCTTTTCGTAATTACTATAACTTGTCATTAAGTATGGGGCAATTTCTATTTGCTTTTTGGGCTTTATATTCTCTATTCCGTGTAGTTCGCCGTATTCGCTAACCCATCCTGGGTTTTCCTGTGGGATAAACTTCCAAATCGAGAATTCAGAATCCCGAAAAAAATCCCTGATAACCTGCATCCCCCATACTTGGCTTTTTTTGTTGCCAAACCTTAGCTGGCTCAAAGGAATTTTCATCTCAGCATTCCAGCCTTCAGAGTCAATACTGGTTTTCGCATCCCAAATAGGATCCCAACTATCATCAAAATCATCGCCATCGCCGATCATTATTCCGTCATTTTTTACACCTGCGGCATTAACAACAAACACAAAAGCTGTCCTTTTATCGAAATAAGTGTCTAAGTGGATACCAATTTTATCACCCTCCCATCCATCACGTCTGGTCATCCGCCGTTCAATTTTATCAGGTTCTGTATCAAAGGCTTTTATCGCAACATAAATATTGTCGTCGTCGTATAATATCTTAAACGATGTTTTTTGCGAAGGTGCTTCCCCTTCATTTGGTTGGTATTGGGTAAAGTTATTTTCCCACTTGACTTTAGCCCATGCACCATCATCTATTATTCCATCAATTTGAGGTGGGTGTGGATTGATTTTTTTTGTTGTATATATTTTATTTTGAGCAAACAAAGTGCTTCCAAAGCTGATTAGAAGGATAAAATTTATTACTGATAATTTTCGCAACATAGCATAATAATTTAGATTATGCTAACTTCATAACAAAAACCACACCCACCTTAACAACTACCTGATTATCTTCATATTAACAACAGAGCATCGTTTCAATAATCCCATTTTCGGACACTAAATGTACGGAATCGTACAGCTATCTTAAATTTTTAAAGCTGCTTTCAATTTCAGCAGAAAGCCTTGCTAATACCACATCAAAAGTATCCTGTCCATCAATAACCGTAACATCGTGCATTTCTTTGTATTTTTCAATTACGGGTATTGTTTTTGTTTTGTGCTCCTCTAAACGTTGTACAATTTTTTCTGTACTCGAATCATACGGCATGGCTGCATCTGTTTGGCTACGTTTATCTAATCGCCTAATCAATTCTAATGTATCTACATCTATTTCAAAAACTTTATTTACCGAGGAACCATGTTTTTTCAGCATCCCGTCAAGAATATACGATTGAACAAGTGTTCGGGGGTAACCTTTGAAAATAAACCCTTTAACATTCTTTGAATTTTCAATTTTCTTTTCAAGGAGCCTAATTACAATTTCATCGGGAACCAATTGCCCACTTTCATATAACTCATTTATCATTTTCCCAACTTCTGTGTTATCCTTTATTTCATTATCGAGCATGTCACCTGTGGCAACAAACTCTAAATTATATTTTTCGGCAATTGCTTTCCCAAGCGACCCCCGACCCGACCCGGGATAGCCAAATATTACCATATTCAGCAACTTTTTGCTCTGTTCTTTATTTATGATTTGTTCAATATCTGTGGTAACCTTTTCAATACCTTGCAAACCATTAACAGGTACGCAAATCCCTCTTTCTTTAAAAAAATTCAGAACAGGCAAGGTTTTGTCATTGTATTCTTTCAACCTATTCCTGATAACCTCTTCGTTATCATCAAGCCTACCCGATGTTTTACCCCTATTGAGCAAACGTTTTATCGACTCTTCTTCGGACACTTCAATGCTGATAAGAAAATCGAGCTTGGTGTTTAATTTTATCATTAAACCCTCAAGAATATATGCTTGCACAAAAGTACGCGGAAAACCATCAAACAAAAACCCGTTTACATCAGGGTTGCTCCTAATGGTTTTTTCAATTATCTGTACTATTATTTCGTCAGAAACCAATCCGCCTTTTGCAATTATATTTTTGGCATCTAATCCTAATTTTGTTTCTGCTGCAAGTTCTTTTCTTAGTATATCGCCGGTTGAAATATAAAACAGTTTAAATTTACGGATAAGATATTCTGATTGGGTTCCTTTTCCTGCACCGGGGGGGCCAAATAAAGCTATGTTCAGCATAATAAATAAGTTTAATTAAGATTAAAAACTGGTCTTTGGTATATTGGATAATTAGTTATTAGTCATTTTTAAATTAGAACCGTTATAATTTAAATTTTCACACCTCCACATCTTCACATCTCCACATTTACTAATTCTTTGGTTCTATCATAATTTTTTGAACCCTTTTAATCCCATTTCTGTTTAAAACAATGCGATAACGCTTAAAAAACTCCTTATTTGGGGTTTTAAAGTTAATAATTAAATTTAAATGATACACTTTATTGCCATAAATTTTTTTATACTTCTCATTTTCAATAAAATACATAGGCATTTCAGGGTTTGTCATTTTATCAAGAAAACGCGAAATATTAATCCTTGCAATATCATTTATCCCACTAATTTTATAATCCTTATAAACTGTTTTAATTTTTTTACCATATAACTTAATTTTTTTACGGTACAAAATAACTTTTTCGCCAATCCAGTCATTTTCAATTTCAGTTAAGTGCGAACGGTTTCGGCGTTTCATAATCCTGTCCGAAATATTTTCTTCATCAATATAACTAAAACTTTCTTTACAATACCCAATACTATGTTTTTTTCCACTGAAAATTTTTGTTTTATGATCAAAATGTTTTTTCCTGTACTTGCCACTGAAATAAACTCGCATAAGTTCTTTTATCCTATCTTTAAGCATATAACCAATTACTAAGGTTATAAAAAAAGGGATTGTAAAATTACCATATTCTTGCTGGGTATAAAATGCCACCCCTGTAGCAAAAATCATTGCAACCCCGGCTGCTAAACTATAAATTATTTGTTCAGCAAATTTACCCTCTTTTTTTTGCTGTGTATTTAAAAACAATTTGCTTTCGACATATTTTTTCAAAACGCTACGCCTGTATAACAGCTCCTCGTTATTATTGTAATTATCTGACACAACAGGCAGGTCTTTGGAAATTTTATAATTAATCTCTTCCTTGATCAATTCCAGAAGCCCGGTTTTATATTTTGGGTCGTAATTTTTATTTCGAAGGTACCTCATTAAACGAAAAGTGTATTTTTCGATAAGGTTGCTAAGATACTCATCAGCAAATAAATAAATGTTTAATAATTTAGTGTATACAGTGGGAACATTAATGAGCCTACGCAACTTTCTATACTTCCCTTTTATTTCGTTTATGTCTTGAATAAAGCTCCTAATCAAAAAATTAGTATCTGCATCAATTTTATTATCTTTTATATGAAAAACCTCCCGCCTTAACGCACTTTTAACAATAGAACCAAACATTTTAATTTGAAATTCGTAATTTTCAGTATTTGCCTTGTTGGGATTCCTGGCAATGCCCAACAAACTTTTCTCTAGCCTGATCATTGGATTGTTCTGGCCTTGATATATATCACGCAAAAGGTAAACCGGGGTCATCAATCGTATGTTCGACTTTAAATCGTAATAAAAATCATCTTGTTTGTAAGTAAACCTGTTTACATCAAGGCTATCAGGTACAAACAAGTACATATTAATACTATATTCTGGTGATTCCATTTCGCTATCTGAGGAATAACCTAACTTAATTTCAAAAGAAAACTTGTCATGTATTTTTACTGATTCACTTATCATTAAAAAATATATTTTAAATAAACAAACTGATTTGACAACACTAACCGTAACACAATATTTACCACATACCACATATATAACTGATTAAATGCAACTTAAACAAAGGTACTCATTCTTTTTTGTTAATCACGAAACTATTTCTTAAAAGCGTTAATTTGTGCATCTTTTTTTATACGTTTGTTATATTTTTTGTTTTTTGGCTTGGTTTTATATTATTTCACTATCCAAAAAATTTAAACAAATTATACGACCAAAGATAAAAAAAAAACAGGGACAAGGCTTATTATTGATATTATTCCTTTAAGGGAGTGTGGTTGTAATATGATGTATGATAAGCTATTTCAAATCCCATATCTGTCAATCTTTTCCCTCATTTGAATCCACCTATCATCGGAATAGTTCATTGCCCTGAGAGCTAAAACATTTTGCGCCCCATCATGCTTCCATTTCATACCTGAATTTCCTAGCCTTTGTT
>NBLH01000166.1 GCA_002084525.1 Bacteroidetes bacterium 4572_117
GCTTTACTTGCATCGCCCATCCTTTCTATAACTGTCCCGTTCCATGAATTTTCATCGTGGTTACTGGTAAAATACATCCTAATTGCATTGGCAGGATAGCTTAATTCATCTTTCTCAAAATAATCATCAATATCTTTTACTGATTTTTCGCCTTTTGCAACATCGTTCATTAAATGATGGAAGTCCCAACTATAACTCATGTCAAATGCTTTAAAATGCATATCAGTTGATTCCCATTCGGCAAGCATAAAAACAGGTTTAATTGAATCCAGTTCTTTTCGTGCTTCGTCCCAAAAATCAGTAGGTACCATGCCGGCAACATCGCAGCGATAACCATCAATATCAGCCTCAGTTATCCAAAACTTTAAGGCCTCTATCATTTCTTTTCTCATTTCATTGTTATCGTAATTCAAATCAATTACATCAGACCAATCTGTATCTTTTGGAGGCATAAAATTACCTGTACTATCTTTTGTGTAAAATTCGGGGTGGCTTTGTGTCCATGGATGATCCCATGCTGTATGATTTGCTACCCAGTCAATTAGAACATACATATCCATTTCATGGATTTTAGCAACAAGTGATTTGAACTCTTCCATAGTCCCAAAATCGGGGTTTACCTTAATGTAATCCTGAACAGAATATGCGCTTCCCATACTACCTTTCCTGTTTTTTTTACCAACGGGCTGTACTGGCATAAACCATAAAATATCAACATCCATTTCTTTTAATCGTGGTAAATGTTTCTCAAATTCTTTAATTGTACCCGATTTTGTATATTGTCGCAAATTTACTTCGTAAATATTGGCTGTTTTAATCCAGTCAACATGTTTTACTGTAAATTTGCTAAAATCTGCTGTTTCCAATGTGTCCATAATTTTCTCTTTATTATCTGCTGATTGATTGTTGCAAGCACTTATAGCTAAAATTAAAGCCAAAGCAAAAAATGCATTAATTATTTTCTTCATATTAATCTATTGTTTAATTGTTAATATCATGAGTTTTTACTTGTCATTGCAAACAAAGTGAAGCAATACCCTTATCTATAGTCTTAGTCTTTGGATTGGTCTCTCCATTGTAACCCTATTCATTTAACTTGTCTTAATAGTCTGGTTGGCAGCAACTTCCACTTCATTATTATTCACAACAAGTGTAATTGCTTTGTTAAAACTGTTTTTTATTTCAATTGTTTTTTTGCTGATATTTATGGCTAACAAATGCCCCCTGAACCTAATTTTAAACGCAAACGACGTCCATTTACCAGGTAAGTATGGGGAGAAATGCAGTTGATTGTTTTTGACTCGCATGCCGCCAAACCCTTCAACTATTGCCATCCATGTACCGGCCATACTTGTAATATGGCAGCCCTCGTCAGCTTCGTGGTTGTAATCATCAAGGTCGAGGCGTGCGGTTTGCAAATAAAAATCGTAGGCCATTTTCCTTTTGCCTAAATCTGAAGCTATTATTGAATGTATACAAGGTGAAAGCGATGATTCGTGAACTGTTCTTTTCTCATAGTAATCAAAATTCTTTTCAACAGTGTCCTTAGTAAAATCATCCTCAAAAAAGTAAAGCCCTTGTAAAACATCAGCTTGCTTAATAAAAGGCGATCGAAGTATCCTATCCCAGGACCATTTTTGATTTAAAGGCTTCATTGAGTTATCTATATCAGCAACTAGTATTTGTTCTTTATCTAAATACCCATCCTGCTGTAAAAAAATGCCTTTTTCCTTATTTTCAGGAAGATACATTTTCAATATTTTATCTTTCCAGTCTGAGGTTTCTTTTCGTTCGTTAAAGTCCCATTTATTTACAATTTTATTAAAAGCCTCCTTATTTTTGTCTTTTACAAAACCAATAGCTTCAATAGTGTATTTCATTGTCCAACGGGCAATATAATTTGTGTACCAGTTGTTATTTACATTGTTTTCATATTCGTTTGGTCCGGTAACACCTAACATCACATATTGTTTTTTCTCCTCTGAATAATGTACCCTTTGTGCCCAAAAACGTGAAATTCCCAACAAAACTTCCAATCCGTATTCATGCAGATAATCGTTGTCGCCTGTATAATTGATATAGTTGTATATAGCGTAAGCAATTGCCCCATTCCTATGGATTTCTTCAAAAGTAATTTCCCATTCGTTATGGCATTCTTCACCATTCATGGTTACCATTGGGTAAAGTGCAGCATTATTGGTAAAACCTAATTTTTCGGCATTTTTAATTGCTTTTTGTAGGTGATTGTGTCTGTATTTCAATAAGTTACGTGCAACATTACTGTCGGCTGTACTTAAATAAAATGGAACGCAATATGCTTCGGTATCCCAATAGGTACTACCCCCGTATTTTTCACCTGTAAATCCTTTAGGCCCAATATTTAATCTAGGGTCTTCACCGGTATAAGTCTGGTTCATTTGAAAAATATTAAACCTGATACCTTGTTGGGCAGCCAAATCGCCTTCAATAACAATATCGCTTTCTTTCCATTTTTCAGCCCAGGCTTTTATATGTTCATGCAGTAGTATTTCAAATCCAATTTTGGATGCGTCCCTTGTTGTTTTTTTAGTGTTTTTTAAAAGTTTCCCTTTTTCATGATTTTCGGATGATAAATTTGCGACATATTTATAAAGTACTGTTTCTTGTCCCTGCTGGCATTCAACTGTCGATGAATTTGCAACATATTTTTTCTTTTCTATTTTTTTGGTTTTAAAATCAACACTTACATGCTCCTGTGTAATATTAAAGTACATTCCGGTTGCAACATGAAATTTTGTTTTTCTGGTGCGGGCTATAATGTAGGCTTCCCTGTTGTATGTTTTTTTGTCAACTTCTTTCCAGAATTTTTCATCGTAGTTTGAGTCTTCATTTTCAATATCGGCATCTATATAAGGACAAAAAATTATCTTACCACTAAAATTTAAAGGGGTAACCGAATATTTAATAGCAGCCACCTCTTGTTTTACCAGGCTTATAAATCTTTTAGCTGCAACTTTAATTTCGTTTCCATTATTTAAACGTGCGGTAAATATTCTCTCCAAATATCCTTCTTTCATATTTAAAACACGCTTAAAACTAAGAATTTCACATTTTGCAAGATCAAGTTCTTCGTTCTCAATAGTAATGTTGATACCAATCCAGTTGGCTGCATTTAATACTTTTGCAAAATATTCAGGATAGCCATTTTTCCACCATCCTACCCTGGTTTTATCAGGATAATAAATTCCTGCAACATAACTTCCCTGCATACTTTCACCACTGTACGATTCTTCAAAATTGGCACGCTGCCCCATTTGCCCATTCCCGATACTGAAAATACTTTCCGCCATTTTATTCCTGTCCGGAACAAATTCTTCCTCAATTATTTTCCACTCGTCTAATTTGTAATATCTTTTCATAACAATATTTGTAATTTTGCTTTGTTGTCATTAATCATTCAATGATCAAATGGTCAACGACTTAGCGACTAATTATTTTTTCAAAATCGTTAATTGTAAAATTCTCAAAACTAGGAATCACAATATCAGCTTCCGCCAAATTTTCTTTTGTACCAATCCCTATACAGAACATTTTTCCATTATGTGCTGCCTCAACCCCTGCAGCTGCATCTTCAAATACCACACAATTTTGGGGCTTAACATTTAATTCATTGGCACCCATTAAAAAAACTTCAGGGTCAGGTTTAGCATTCGATACTTTATTGCCATCAATAATAGCATCAAATAAATCACTTATATTAATTTGATTAAGGATAGTCATTGCATTTTTACTAGCTGAGCCAAGGGCAATTTTATACCCTTTTTCTTTAGCTGCTTTTAAAACTGACAATACACCCGGTAAAATTTCATCAGCTGGCATTTTTTTAACCATCCCTACATACCTTTCGTTTTTTTTGGCAGCCAGTTGTAATTTTACATCATATTCAAGTTCAACCTTACCTACTTCCAGTAAAATATCAAGCGAGCGCATTCTTGATACGCCTTTAAGTTTCTCATTATCAGTCTTTGAGAAGAAAAAGCCAAGTTCGTCAGCCAATTCTTTCCATGCTAGGTAATGATATTTAGCAGTGTCTACTATTACACCATCTAAGTCAAATATTAATGCTTTAATTTTCATTGTTTTGTAATACTATTTTTTCCTTATCTTCAACTAACATTACTGTTACAGCCGCAATTAAAAAACTAATACCGCCTATTAACATTGCATAAATTGCTTCACCATTAAATAAAATTTCAATTAGTGGTCCGCCAAATATTCCATTTACAATTTGCGGTATCACAATAAAGAAATTAAAAATACCCATATAAATGCCCATTTTTTTTGCTGGTAGTGCACCAGTGAGTATCGCATAAGGCATAGACAGGATACTTGCCCAAGCTATACCAACCCCAACCATAGAAATAATTAAAACATTAGGGTCGTTAATTATATACATTGAAGCCAAACCAAGCCCGCCTGCTAACAATGATATCATGTGTGTGAATTTACGGCTGGTATGTTTTGCAATTATTGGTAAAATTAATGCATACAACGCAGCTACCCCATTATAAACCCCAAACAAAATAGGGACCCAGTTCGCACCTTCGTCATAAAGTTTAGGATTATATATTGGTGATTCGGGATCAATGCTGGCACCATAAATATGTTCAGTAATTGCAGGGGTTGTAAACACCCACATTGAGAATAACCCAAACCACGAAAAGAACTGAACAACAGATAGTTGCTTCATAGTTTTTGGCATTTTTGCTATATCTGATAATATTTCTAATATACCTGATTTACTTTCTTTTTCTACTTCTTCCTGATCATTAAACTCAGCAAGCTCTGTGGGTGAATATTCTTTTGTTTTTAGAACGGTCCAAATAATTGTTGCAATAAATACCAACGCACCTATGTAAAAAGAAAGTTTTACTGTCATAGGGATTTCACCTGCAGGGGCACTATTTGATATATTTAACCAATTTGCCAAAACATATGGCAAAATAGACCCAACAACTGCCCCTATTCCAATAAAAAAACTTTGAATGGCAAACCCCCGTGTCCTTTGATTATCCGGCAACATATCACCTACCAAGGCCCTGAAAGGTTCCATGGATACATTTATAGATGCGTCCATAAACATTAGCATACCTGCTGCAATAAACAAAGCAGGGATATAACCTGCTAATGCCGGGGAATTTGGCATAAAAATTAAAGCAAGTGATGCTAAAATTGCACCTACCAAAAAGTATGGCTTTCGTCTTCCCAGCCTCCCCCAGGTTTTATCACTATAATATCCAATTATTGGCTGCACAATAAATCCGGTTACCGGGGCAGCCAACCAAAACCATGATAGTTCATGTACATCGGCACCTAAAGTTTGTAATATCCGGCTTACATTAGCATTTTGTAAAGCAAAGCCAAATTGAATACCTAAGAATCCTAGGCTCATATTCCAGATTTGCCAAAAACTTAATTGAGGTTTCTGTTTCATATGTTTTTCTATTAATTGATTTTATTGCCACCCTACTACTTTTGTTTAGACTAAGTAAAACAAACAGGTGGAATACCCATTGAAATTAATTTGTTGAATAATCAGAATTGTTTAAAATGGATGTTTCATTTGACATTACTTTTTTACCTGTTATAACTAATTTATACAAATAAAATAAACTGCAAGCAATAATGAAAACCCAAAAGAGGGGAATTATTATACTCAATAAAAAAACACGCTTTTATTATACAAAATAAAAGTATATCTATTAAAAAACTATAACCTGAGAGAGAATACCAAATAACGAAAAAAAATAATAGCATCCAAATACCGACAAACAAAAATGATAGTATTAAAAGGATGTTAATTTTTTTTTTTGCATCAAAGTGTTATTTCAAACGTTTGCGGAGTAATTGGAATTTTTTACAAAAAAAATAGACAGATGTACGTGTTTTATAACACGCCAGCATTGCAAACGTTTGCAAAGGGCGGTGTTTTAAGCTGTTTTTTTGCTAAAAAGCTGTTTTTTTTCAGATATTATTAGTAATTGGTTATTTGTCATTAGGACACATTAGGTCGTTGGTTATTATTTGGTTATCTGGTTATTCGTTTATTTGTTATTAGGTCATTGAGTCATTAGGTCATTAGGTCATTAGGTCATTGAGTCATTAGGTCATTGGGTCATTAGGTCATTGAGTCATTAGGT
>NBLH01000167.1 GCA_002084525.1 Bacteroidetes bacterium 4572_117
ATTAACAAAGCCATAAGATCCTTTCTGGCCCTACGCACTTTTGGTGAGGAAGTATTTATTACCATCCCCTCTTCGGCTGGTGTTGCACATGATGGGGTTAATGTGTTTTTCCCTTCTTGTTCTACAACACAAACGCGGCAGTTACCAGCCACACATAAATCTTCGTGATGACAAAGGGTTGGTATCTTTATATTTACTTTTTTAGCAGCATCCAGAATTGATTTCCCTTTCTCAATGCTTACATCGTTGCCATCTATATTTAATTTTATTGTTTCTGACATTTTTTGCTTTTTTTAAATTAAACTTTACCTGTAACACTAAGGTTCTTAGAAAATCATTTCTTCCCTGAAATTTTTAACAATTGAAGAAAATGAGTTAGTAACAGATTGCCCTAAACCACATTTGGATGTTAAACGCATGGTTTCTGCCAATTTTACAAGTTGATCAAGATACTCTGGAGGTTTTGTCCCAGTTTTAATTGCCTGGATACCTTTAAGTAATTGTTGTGTACCAATTCTGCAAGGGGTACATTGCCCACATGATTCTTCGGCATAAAAATCAAGATAATTATGCAACACATTATACATTGATCGTGTGCTGTTAAAAATCATGGTAGATCCGCCTGTTGTGTTACCTTCGCCAATAAATGTAGTTTTAAATTGCTTACGTGGTTGGTGAATCGCCTGAAATAGAAAACAGTTTTGAACCACGTTGGTCATCAGTACCAAGTTTTTTATAGTCTCCTGCACCTATACGGCAAACCATTGTTGCTGAAGCAAAAGTTTCAACATTATTAACAACGGTTGGATAACCAAGGTAACCCTCTTGGATAGGATAAGGGGGTTTATTTCGTGGCTCGCCCCTTTTTCCTTCCATTGATTCAATTAAGGCAGTTTCTTCGCCACAAATGTAGGCGCCTGCACCAAGGAAAATGTCGATTGTAAAATCAAGGCCTACTTCTTTGGCATGTTCATTATATAATTTTAATTCTTCTTTTAGTTCAGGAATAAGATACCTGTATTCCCTTCGTAAATAAATAACACCTTTGGTAGCACCAACTGCCCATGCACAAATTGCCATACCTGAGATAACCTTTCTGGGTACTTCAACAAGCAATTTCCTGTCTTTGAAAGTTCCAGGCTCACCTTCGTCAGCATTACAAATCACATATTTTAAATCGCCTTTCTGCTGAGATGCAAACTTCCATTTTAAACCTGTAGGGAAACCTGCACCGCCCCGACCCCTAAGCCCGGAATCAATAAGCTCCTGAATTACTTCGTCTTTCTTCCGTTGCAATACTTTTTTCATAATTGCATAGGGCGCAACAGAATATGGAGTGAAAATTACATCTACTTTTCTTAAATTATTATTTGACATATTTAATTCTCCTTATTTTTTAGTTTAATATTTATTTCTGATATACTCCCCTAATATTTTACGGACTTTAGCCGGGGTAAGTTCAGTGTAATACTCTTCGTTAATTAACATAGCCGGGCCTTTGTCGCATAAACCGATGCAATTTGTTTCCAACAACGAAAAACGCTTACCTTCGGTAGTTTCACCAACTTTTATTTTTAGCATATCCTCCATGGTTTTTATCAACTCCCCTTTACCTTTCATGTCGCATGTAATTGACTTACAGACTCTTATCTTATATTTCCCGTCTACTTCTGTATCTAGGAAAGAGTAGAAGGAAGCTACACCATAAACTTCTGCAGAGGCAATATCAAGCTCTGTTGCTACCTCAAGCATTGCTTCTTTCGATAAAAAATTGTGTTCAAGATGAATCCCCTGCAAAATAGGGATAAGGTTCTTCCTTTCCCTTCCATATTTATCAGCAAGACCCTTAATTAATTCTTTTACTTCAGCCATATCTATTTTAATTTTAAAAAAAATTCTGTTAATTTAAATTGAGGTGTAAAATTATGGATGTTCGCTTTTTTGAAATATGACATTTATTAGCAAAAAATATGATTTAAGTCAGAACCTTACGCTTAATTAGACTAATTATAAATAAGGTGTAGGTTTATTGGTATCTTAATTCTAATAATAATTGTATTTTTGGACATAACAATTTTTTTTAGATACAGATTTAAATGATTGATAAGGATTGTCAACCAATAATATCCAATCTTATTTAATCTATTTTCTGACTTGTCCTACATTGGTAATTATAGTACCAACTTTTGAAAAGATGCTTACTTTATCAATAAAACTTGTTTATTTGTATTTTAAAACATTAGAACTGATACAAAAAATGGACATAAACAAAATTCAAGCACCTACAATAATCCTAAATAAAAAAGTGGTGATAGAAAATATCAGGGCAATGGTAGAAAAAGCTAAAAAGCACAACTTAATTTTTCGCCCTCATTTTAAGACCCACCAGTCTGCTGAAATAGGAAATTGGATTAAAAATACCGGCGCAAATAAAATTACGGTCTCATCTGTTGGTATGGCCAATTATTTTGCCGAAAATGGTTGGGACGATATTACTATTGCTTTCCCCCTAAATATCAGGGAGCTTAAAAAGATAGAAAAATTAGCAAAACAAGTACATTTGAATATTCTAATCGGTTCGCTTGAAACTATCCGGTATTTGCATAAAAAAGTGAATCAAAAAATTGGGTTTTTTATAAAAATAGATACTGGGTATCATCGTTCTGGTATTCCGGCAAGTGATATTGAAAGCATCCAGCAAATATTAAATCAAGCAAAACCAAACAAAAACTTGCAATTTAAAGGTTTTCTTTCTCATTTTGGCCACAGCTACTATGCTGATAATAAGCGTGATGTGTTAATTATTTTTGAAGATGGGAAAAAGCAGCTCGTAATTCTAAAAAACCACTTTATTAAAGAATACCCAGATTTGATTATCTCGGTTGGCGATACACCATCATGCACTTTGGCAGATAATTTTTCGGGTATCGATGAAATACGTCCGGGGAATTTTGTGTTTTTTGATTTGATGCAGTATAACATTGGCGTATGCAAAGCAAGTGAAATTGCAATGGTTGTTGCATGTCCGGTTGTGGATAAATCCCCTAAAAGAGGCGAACTTCTTATTTATGGGGGTGCGGTCCATTTTTCGAAAGAATATATTTTTGATAAACACGGTAACAAAGTTTTTGGAAAGGCAGTACGTTTAACAGAAAATGGATGGTCTGAAACAGAAAACAACATTTATGTTAGTGGATTATCTCAAGAACATGGCATAATTAAAGCAACAGGTAGCTTTATTGAATCGTTAAAAATTGGTGATTTATTAGGGGTGTTGCCGGTACACTCATGCCTCACAGCCAATTTACTGAAAGAATATTATGAAATTGGTGGCGGTTGCATAAAAATGTGGGGTGGGAAATTAAAGCCATTTAGTTAAGAGCAAAACAAGTACCCAGACAAAATTAATTGTATATTTGTTTTATTCCTTCAATTAAAACCAAAATATATGAAAAATCTATCCACAAAACTCAGGGCCGTATTTTTTATTGTTATTCAAATGTTTGTTTTGCAGATATTTGCACAAAATAATTTAGTGTTGAAAATTCAAAAGGGGCATATCTCAAACATAAAATGTGCAGATTTTAGCCCCGATGGGAAATACCTTGTAACAGCCGGGACAAAAAAGGATGGGAATTTGATTATTTGGGATATTGCCACCGGAAGGGAGATTATTAATAAAAAAATAAGCGACGAATATATAAATTCGGTAAAAGTAAGCCCTAACGGAAAAACTGTTTTAGTGGCATCGGACGATAGTTTAGTAAGAATTTTTGATATAAATACAGGAAAACTGAAACGAAAACACAATTTAAATGGCCACGCATATTATGCTGAATTTAGTCCTAACGGGAAATATTATTTGAGCCTTACTTATCAAAAAACCCAAGTTTGGGAAAGCAAATCAGGAAAGCAAATTGCAAAATTTTCAAACGAAGATACATATAGCCCCAAATCAGCAGTTTTTACACCAAATGGCAAACAAATTTATGTGTGTTATTCTGATGATGAGGTAATTGTGAGAGTTTTTGATATTAAAAAAAAGAAAAAAATAAAGGAGTTGAAGCTAGGTGAAGAATATTTATATAATATTTCTTTTAACAATAAAAAAAAGGTTTTTTATTCACTTGGCCGAAATTTAAGAGCTTGGGATTCTAAAACCTACAATGAAATATCAAAAACTGAAATAAAAGGGGGCAAAATTGCTTTAAGCCCTGATAAAAAAATATATACCATGACAACAACATGGGACGAAACAATTATTTTTGATTTAAAATCAAACAAAAAACTGGCAGAAATTGAACCTGCTGAATTTACTGTTTTTAGTAATGATGTTTCTGTTGAAAAGAACATCACAAAATACCTTATTTTAACTGTCCCGAAAGAGAATATTGCTATTTACAATTTTGATATTAAAACCCATGCCAACCTTTGGGAACTAATGATAAAAGGAGATGAAATAAAAATAGACAAAATAAAAACTTTCGATGGAAAAGCTGAAAATATTAATGTAATTAAAACCGGTAATGATAATAAGCTTATTGCAGGGGGCGATTTCTACTTGAATTTATGGAATTTTAACAGTATGAGGAACACGAACCGCTTTACTGAACATATTAGGCAAATATTTGAAATTAGCATTGATAATACATCAACAAAATTTATTTCGGCCACAGCGTTTTGCGAAGTCAAACTATGGGATATAAACAAAAGGGCATCGGTAAAATCATACGAATGGGATCCTTACAAAGTAATATACAATTTGCAATTCAGCCAAAACGGAAACTACGTATATGCCGGGCGAAAAGATGGGAATTCAATTATTTGGGATATCAACAAAGATACAATTGCCGACAGTTTTATTAGCAAATATTCTACTTTTGGCGCTTCGATATTCAGTTCCGATGGGAAATATATTGTTACACCAAGTTGCAATAGTTTGTATTTATACGATATTAAAACACACACAAAAGTACAAACCTTTTTTAGGCCTGAAAAGGAATTTTCTAAACCCATAAGTACATTAAAATTTAGCCCCGATAATAAAACCTTGATTACATATTGCGAAAATGAGGATAGCTTAAATTTATGGGATGTAAAAACCGGGAAAGTAATTAATTATTACAAACCAAACAACATACTATTTACCTTTAGTCCCGATTCTAAATCTGTAGCCATTTACGATAATAAGGCTATTTATATTTTAGATGCTAAAACCAACAAGCTATTGTTGCAAGTGCCTGTAAATCACAATGTTGCCAACTTTGAGTATTCGAAAGACCAAAAATATATTATTACTGCTGGCGATGGGATCATGAAAGTTTGGGATTTAGAAACATCAAAAGAAGTGGTGTCGATAGTTACTGTTATGGGAGAAGGCCCTGAATTTATTGTTTATACCCCCGATGGATATTATATGACATCGAAAAACGGTATAAAAGCGGTACATTTTATTAAAAACAACAAAGTATACCTTTTCGACCAGTTTGATTTGAAATATAACCGCCCGGATATTATTTTAAAACGAATTGGATATGCTTCAGATGATATTATTAAATTATATAAAAAAGCATATGAAAAACGCCTTCGAAAAACAGGTTTCACAGAAAAAATGTTTAATGCAGATTGGCATATCCCTGAAATTAAAATAAAAAACAGTATCAATATTGCCGGCAAAACAAATATACAAAAGCTAAAACTTGAAATATTGGCCAATGATAGCAAATATAAACTTAACCGCATAAATATTTGGGTAAACGATGTACCAATGTTTGGTATTAATGGCATTGATTTAAGAAACCAAAGCACTTCAAAGTTTTCTGCAAACTACGAGATAATATTATCTGAGGGGAATAATAAAATACAAGTTTCGTCGCTAAACGAAAAAGGTGCTGAAAGCTATAAACAAACACTTTTTGTAGATTACAAACCCGAGGATAGCCAAAAAAAAGATTTGTATTTTATTGCAATAGGCGTTTCAGAATACAACAATTCGGCTTATGATTTAGGCTATGCCGCCAAAGATGCCCAGGATTTAGTTGATATTTTTAAGAAAAAAAATGGGAATTATGAGAATATTAACACCATTCTATTGCTAAATAACAATGCAAATAAAAAAAATATACTAAAATTGAAAGAAACCCTACATAAAACAAAAGTAGACGATCAGGTTATTGTATTTTTTGCCGGGCATGGGGTTCTTGATGATGACTTTAACTACTACCTTGCTTCAACAGATATTGATTTAGGCAATTTGCCCGAAACTGCGGTTTCGTATGAAGAGTTTGAGGATTTGCTTGATGGTATACCCGCACGTAAAAAGTTAATATTAATTGATGCCTGCCATTCAGGCGAAGTTGACAATGATTCTGAAATTGATGAAGATCCTGAACTTTTTGCCGATAATAGGGGTGTTGTTAAGTTTAATGGAAAAACTAGGAACGCATTAAATAGTAATTCAACACTTGGTTTACAAAATTCTTTTGAACTTATGAAAGAGCTTTTTACCGATTTACGCCGTAGCTCGGGCGCAGTTGTTATTTCATCGGCAGCCGGGGGCGAATATGCCTATGAGGGCGGGATGATGAAAAACGGCAAAATGCATAGATACAAAAAAAAGAAAAACAATGATAAAAGCAATAATTTTTGATATGGACGGGGTAATTATCGACTCTGAGCCTTTTTGGGAAGACGCAGAAATAGAGATATTTAACAGATATGGAA
>NBLH01000168.1 GCA_002084525.1 Bacteroidetes bacterium 4572_117
ACACCAGCACCTAACCATCTGAGCCACAGCTCATAGTCTTCGGGAAAATCACCAAATAGATACATCCCGTGCAAACTGGCTACATTTTTACGCCACATTGCGCTTGGGTTCACTATGGGTTGTTCAATAAATCTGCGGTTTGATATTTCACTATAAGCTTGTATAGAATTGGACCACTCTACAAAACGGGCAAAGCCCCCTGTTTTTTTATTATGTGCGATATGTTCGACCAGCCCGGCAACTGCACCAAATCCAGGGTTATTATCTAAAAAATCTGACTGTAATTTTAATTTTTGTGGGTAGGCCCAATCATCGGAATCCATCCTTGCAATATATTCGCCTTTTGCGGTTTCTGAGGCAGTATTTGAAGCAAATACCACGCCTTGTTGTTTTTCGCTTATCAAAACAAAACGGCTGTCTTTTTTTGTCCAGTTTTCTGCAATTGACCTGCTATTATCAGTTGAATTGTTATCGGTTAAAATACATTCAAAATCAGTAAAAGTTTGATTAGCAATACTTGCGATAGCCCTTTCAAGTGTGGTTTCAGCATTGTAAAAAGGCAGTATTACAGAAATTTTTGGTGTTCTTTGCAGCATTGGTAAAATATTTGCGTCTTTAAAAGGCAACAAATATAGTAACAATTTAATCTAAATTATCATGAAAAAAATAGCTTCCAGTTTAATAAAATGCATATTAATAGCATAATATAACAATTTAATTAGTTAAATTTGTTGTTTAACTAAAAAATTGAACTATGAAAAAATTAGCTGTATTTGTTTTAGGATTTTTATTTATTGGCATTTTATCATGCGGCAGCGGAAAAACCGACGAAGAAAAGGCCGAAAGCATGATTGAAAGCATTGTAAAAAATGCATCGGGTAAAGACGTTGATATTGAGATAGATGAAGATGGTGAAGCATCAGAAATAACTTTCACATCTGATGAAGGCGAGATGAAAATTACAAGTGGCAATGAGCTGCCGGACAATTTCCCATCGGATATTTTTGTTGTAGATGGTGAAATTGAAGGTGTTGGTAATGTTAGCTCGGACAAAGGCCAAATGGTGAGTTTTGCAATTAAAACAGATGACGATGTTTCTGAGGTAGCGGAAGAAATAACTAAAGAAATGAAATCGGAAGATTGGAAAAGCACAATGAATATGAGTTCCGGCAGCGAATCGATTCAAATTTACACAAAAGACGAAAACAGTGCTTCAATTTCAATATCAAAAGAAAATGAAAAAACTGTTGTTGCTTATATGGTTACTTATAAAAAATGAGGTTCTATTGCCATTTTAGCATGTAAGTTGTTTTTAATGTTGGTTTTTAATATTATTAGGGTGGGAAGCTAGAAGACCGAAGTCGGAAGTAAGCAAACTTCGGACTACTGACTTTAAACTACCATCCCTTTTTTTATTTCCACTAAGTTTGCAGTAGTACCAAAAAAAAAGAGGTTATACTTTAAATAGTTAAATTAATTAAAAGCAACTTGCATTTTGTAATAGCTTTGCACAAGTGCGTAAGAAACATAAACAGCACTTAGTGCTTAGCTTGCGCAATGTACGCAATGCCTGCTTTGCGGCATTAATAAAATCCTGCCTAAAGGGATAGGGTTTCCACATCTTGCGCACAAACCAAAATCTTTGTCGTTAATTTTAGTGAGGACGTATTTTAGTTTCAATAGCTTTTCTTCTGCTTTCCGCAAGGCAGCTTCGGCTACGCTTTTGTTATTTATGGCATCCATTCGGGTGATACGGCCAATGGCATCGTCCGGGGCAATAGGTTTGGTCATTTCTTTATAACTGGCAACCGATTTTTCTGTTTTATCAATTTCTTCGTCAATTTTATCCTTTATTTTTTTTATTTGTTCCGTTTTCATCACAACACTTCGTTAAATTTTAAATTATAGATTAAAGATTTTAGATTAACCAATTAACAATCAGTACTTTAAAACAACAAAATGCGTTTCTTTAAACTTTTGATAATTAGGATATTACAAACATTTAACTAACTATTGCATTATTAAGGGCACTTCTAATACTTAATTTACAGCAAGATTATGAAATTCGTATAGTATCAGTGTGTTTCAAGACTAATAAAAATCTGTGTGAATCAGTTAAATCAGTGTTATCTGCGTTCTTATATTTGTTTGTAGCGAAGCTACGCTATGTTTCTTGCAACAAAGTAATTAATAGAAGCGGCCTAACTCCCCGATTTTTTTACTTTATAACCCGCTTTGGTCAATATTTCCATTATTTTGTCCCTGAAATCGCCTTGTACCAAAACTTCACCATCTTTTGCCGAACCACCAACACCACATTTGGTTTTTAATAATTTCCCTAGACCTTTCAAATCATTATCTGTACCAACAAAACCTGTAATTAATGTTACCGATTTCCCTTTTCGGCCTTTTTTATCAAGGCTTACCCTTAAATTTTGTTGTTTGGGCTCTAAAGTTTCCTGTTCTTCTTCATTATTATGTTCGTATTCGTAATCGGGGTTTGTTGAATATACCGTCCCCAACCTGTCTTTCCAGTCCTTTGCCATTGGTTTATTATTAAATTCATTAACAAAAATAGTTCTACCACCATTTTAGTGGGTAAGTTGTTTTTAATGTTACAAGGTTTATAATATTGTTAGGGTGGGAGGCTAGAAGACCGAAGTCAGAAGTATGCAAACTTCGGTCTTCTGACTTCTAACCATTATCCCATTTTTTCATTTCCACTAAGTTTGCAGTAATACCACAAAAATAGTAAATCCAACTATCTTCTTCGTGTATTATCTAAATAATTATTTAAAGGGTTTTGGCTGTTCGTGTTTAACGATTTAATCATATCAATTAATGGTTGCCTGTAGTTTACCGATGTATTATCAGGCTCAGGGTCGTATTTGCTGAAATCGCCATCGGCAGAATATAAATAATCAGTAGTTAAAACCGAATAAACAGTATCAGCATATATTTGGGTGCCATCAGCTAAAGAATAACCGCCAATTGTAGTCATCCCACCAATTAAATAATTATCAATACAATCAATTAGCTCAGTGCCTGTTAGGTCAAGTTCGTAAATTGTGTTCTGGAAAGGTAATAAACCAACAATTGTTGCCAAGTTAATAGTACCTTGGTCAATATCCTGCCTTATGCCCCCTGAATTGGTTATAGAAACATCAGCATCAGGAAAAGTTTGTAACCACGAATCGCATACCAAATTACTCATTGCCACCGACGATTCACCGATAGATTCTGAACAGTAACCAATTTCTTCCGATAAAGCTTCTTGTGTTTTTGTTTGCCAGTAACCTACAATTGCCTGCACCTCTGTGTCGGGTGTACCTCCTTGATTTTGAACAACTTCTGTTGAAATGATTTCTGCACTTTTGCCACTTCCGTGATATTGTAGCTGAACCTTTACATAAGCCCGCATTTCGGCACCTGACTGAACAAGCAAAACATTATCTACAGTTTCTAAAACAGTTTGATGACAATGCCCCCCGCCAATTAAAGGTATGTCGTACTTTTTTGCGGTATTAACAAGTCCTTCCATTTCATTTTTACAAATATGCCCAATAATTATTATGATTTCTGCCCCTTCGTTTTGTGCCATTGGGGCATATTTATCAATCGCCTCGTCATATGGTGTAAACTCATAATCGGCAACATAATCAGGAAAAGTTGTGTGTGGGGTGCTAAGCGACGATAAGCCAATTATCCCGATTTTTATACCTGCTGCTTCTTTAATGATGTAAGGTTTTGCAAAAGCCGGTATGTTTTCAGTACCTTTTTCCACAATATTTGCCGATAGCAACGGAAAGTTCATTTGTTGCAGGCGTTTATTTAGTGTATCAACTTTAAAATCAAATTCGTGGTTGCCAATAGCTGCAGCATCATAACCCATTTTATTCATCACTTCAACCATTGATTCGCCCCTAAACCATGTAGATATTGCAGGATTGGTATTGCTACAAACTTAGTGGGTAACTATACTTCAAATGGTTAAATTGTTAAATTGTTCATTAAGCTGATATTCAACAACAAGCAGCTTTTTAAAAGTCTAATTTTAACCCGTTTTCAGTATAATTATAATGTATTAGTTTATACTCTTGTACGCTTGCATTGATTATGTATGATGGTTATAACCAGATAATCAAATCAACAAATAACCATTGAAAATTTATACAAAAAATACTTTTCAGTTAATATTACTTTACGAACCTAAAACTTACTAATAATCAGCCTGAAAGGCTAAATCATTTCAGCCCAAGGCAACGCCTTGGGTTATGGTAAACATCAAAATTAATTGCGAGCCCAACTTATCAATATATCAAATTAAGCTGGACTTTCAGTCCGTAAAAACAATTTGTTCTTTTTACCCAAGGCGTTGCCTTGGGCTGAATTAAATAAGGCTTTCAGCCTATTTGTCAGATAATTATAACTTCGTAAAGTAGTATTAAGTACTCACCAAAATGGTAGTAGAACCATTAAATTTATTGCTGCAAAGGTACTACATATTTTGTCAGGGGCAATAAACAAATAAATAAGGGTTAGGGGAATATTTTTACTTTTTTTCAATTTTGCATTTGTTTTATTATTAATTTTACATAAAAATAATACTTGAAAACTATGAGAAATTTATCAATTACCTTCGTGTTTTTATTGCAATTATCTTCAATTTTTGTATTTGCCCAAGTTGCGGGTAACGAGATCAATATGTTTGGCGAGACAAGCATCAGGAAGAAGAAAGAAGGTACACCAAAGGCATACCTTTTTGATGACAAGATTGCAATTAATATTAACTCGTTATATAATGCTAAAGCAGATAAATTTGTGGCAATTTTTAATATAAACCAAATAGGGAAAACTGCCAGCGAAGCAAACGAATTAATCAATAACAGGATTAATGGGGTGATTAACGATTTAGTGGCGAAAAACATCACTAAAGAACAAATTTATGTAGATATGCTAACTTTTGTGCCGGAATATGAATATGAAGTCGAGAAAAAAATCTTTAGTAAAACATATACAGAAGTCCCAAAAGGGTTCAGGTTGCAAAAAAACATACATATTACATATTCAAACAGTAAAACTATCAACGAATTGGTAAATGCTTGTGCAAAACATGAAATTTACGACCTTGTTAAAGTCAATTACTATTCTGAAAACATCAAAGAAATTTACGATACTTTAAGAATTGCTTCTATTGAGCTTATCAAGGAAAAAATAAAAAGTTATGAGGGTTTAGGTATTAAATTAGATAATGTATTTAAACTTGTTGCCGAAGATAAATTTGTAAAATACCCGAACGACCGTTACTCATCGTATACTGCATTCAACAGTAGCTCGATTGATGTAATAAAAAAACGTAATAATATAAAAAAACGCAATAAAACAAAAACCTATTATTACGACCCAATATCGGCATATAGCTATGATATTGTTATTAACCCAATAATAAACGAGCCTGTTATACAATATGCCATAAACATGAAATTCCGTTTAGATATTGTTAAAGAAACAGGGAAAATTGAAAAAGCATATTTTATTATTTCTAAAGATGGGGTATTAAAAAAAATCGATTTAAACTAATGTCAAACATGTTATGACGTAAACCCAGTAGGTTTATATTTGCAAAATTACCTGAAACATAGCTAATTACGGGGTGCTAACTAATTCAAACCTGCCGGGTTTTATTCAATATTGCGCTAGTGTTATGTCATACTACGCTAAAATAAATATGGAAAGATAACACCTGACCGACAGCTTGAGCTGTAATACGGATATGTTCCGCAAAATAATGCTTGTCGTACCATGTTAATATGGTAATAATGAGAGGAGTATAAATAAATCTAAATAAATGGGTCTGAGACCTTAGTAATCATTTAAAAATTGAAAATTGGAAAATACTTATAAAAAAATTAATGAACTTGCTGAAAAATATAGAGACTATACAGCAGAAAACTTATCGAAATTAATAAAAATTAAATCGTTAAGCATGCAGGAAAAAGAAGTACAGCATGAATTAAAACGACAAATGGAAGAGGCCGGTTTTGACGAGGTACGTTTTGATGGTTTGGGAAATGTAATTGGCCGCATAGGTACCGGTAAAAAAATATTGGCTATTGACGGGCACATGGATACAGTTGACCTTGGAAACATGGAAAACTGGGATTTTGACCCTCTTGGTGGCGAAATAAAAGATGGTTTTGTGCATGGGCGCGGTACTGTTGACCAGGAAGGCGGCCCGGCTGCTTTTGTTACTTCGGGAAGGATTTTGAAAGAGCTTGGCTTTGATAAAGACCTGACAATATATTTTGTTGGAAGCGTAATGGAGGAAGATTGTGATGGGCTTTGCTGGAAATATATTGTTGAAGAAGAGGGCATAAAGCCTGATTTCGCCATTAGTACAGAACCAACCAATTTAGGGATTTACCGCGGTCACCGTGGGCGTATGGAAATGAGGGTTGTTTTTAATGGTGTTTCTTGTCATGGATCGGCACCTGAACGTGGCGATAATGCAATTTACAAGGCATCGCGGGCAGCATTGGAAATAGAAAAACTGAATGAACGATTAAAGGATGATGATTTTCTTGGGAAAGGTACCGTTACAATTTCAGAATTCAAATCAGAAAGCCCCTCGCTTTGTGCAGTATCTGATTATGCCCACTTGCACCTTGACCGCCGCCTAACTTGGGGTGAAACAAAAAAATCGGCTGTGGCAGAAGTAAACGAAATTGTAAAAAATCTTGATGGGGTAGTGGAAGTGCTTCATTATGAGGAGGAAGCATGGACAGGCTTAAAGTATGGGATGGAGAAATACTATCCTACATGGAAAATAGCAGAGGATCATGAAATTGTTCAAACAGGCTTAAAAACCTTTAAAAATTTGTTTAATAAAGAGCCAAATATTGATAAATGGACATTTTCGACAAACGGTGTTACAATTAATGGTTTATATGGTATCCCGATAATTGGTTTTGGCCCCGGAAACGAAGTTTTGGCACATGCACCAAACGAAAAAGTAGCAATTGACGATTTGGTTGCAGCAACTGCTTTTTATGCAGGTTTTGCTTATGAAATATGAGAACTCAAATAAATTCTGAACTCACAAAAATTATTGGTCTGTAAAAACAAATCGCAAGTTTACCCTGTAATAAAATGTATCAGGGTATGTGGAAATTTACTGAAAATATTGCTAAATTGTTTTTTTTTTAACTTAATTTTTACTGAGTTCAGAAAATGCAAGCTCATGGCCGTTAAACCATGCTTTGTTGGGGTTTAAGATTTTAAGAATTCTGCTAAACTAAATTTATCTTTTGCCCAGGCGCCTTTATCTGTTTCGGTAAGGGTGCAGCATTCTGTGTATAAATCGTGTTCAAAAAATAAAACGTAATCATTTTTTATAGCTTCCTTAAAAAAACGCTTTTTATCTTCAATAGATATTAACGGACGTGTATCGTATGCCATTATGTACGGCAGGGGTAAGTGGGCTGTAGATGGGAATAAATCGGCACAAAACACCAAGGTTTTTCCATTTATTTTAATATGTGGGATTACCTGTCCATCGGTATGCCCATTAAATAGTTTTACATAAAAATTTGGGAATAGCTCATGCTCTTTATCAAACAAACGTAATTTGCCGCTTTCTTTTATGGGGTCAATATTTTCTTTTAAAAAGGATGGTTCTTCGCGTTCATTAGGGTTTTGTGCCCATTGCCATTGTTGTTTGCTAGTATGTATTATTGCATTAGGAAAAGTTAGCGTAAACCCCTCATTATCATTGTATTGTATACAGCCGCCACAGTGGTCGAAATGTAGGTGTGTTAGTACAATATCTGTAATATCTGTCAATTTAAACCCAAATGAATTTAACGAATTTTCAAGGGTGTATTCTGTTTTTTCGGTATAATATTTTAAAAACCCTTTCGATTGTTTTGTGCCTATGCCCGTATCGATCAAAATTTTCCTGTTACCATCAACTACCAACAAACAGCGCATTGCCCAATGGCCATACCCTCTTTTATCCATGGGGTAAAGTCCCTGCCAAATTGCACGTGGGATAATCCCAAACATTGAACCGCCATCAAATTTTACAGTTCCGGTTTCTATTGCGTAAAGTTCCATTTTTTATAAGCTATTTGGTGTTAAAGTATTCTCGTAATTGCTGTACGTCTGATTTTCTCCTTAATTTTTTTTAACTCAGAATCTGAAACTTCTTTAAATTTTAGTTTGCCACTTCGTCCGCTTAATTTTTTCTCATTCTCTTTTAGTAAATCAGACAACCTCCTTTTTGGTCTTGCATTATTTTTTAACGAAGTAATCATCGCTGAAACTGACCTGGCAAAACTCATATGTGTAAGACTTATTTCCTATTTTTATATTTAACTGTTAACGAATAAACTGACTATTCAATCCAGTTAATGTTTTCCTTATCTCGTTTTATTGCCCTTTTATATTTATATTTTTGATATCCAATAATTACCGATATTATTGCTTCGTTTTCATCGGGGATATTAAAAATATGCTTTACTTTTTGTATTTTGTTAATCCCAGCAGGTACTAGCCCTATCATGCTTGCGCCTAAACCTAATGAATGTGCTGCAAGTATGGCATAAGTCGCATAAATAAGCGAATTATTTGTATGTTCCTCTGCCCCTTTATTTGCATGGAATATTAAAATTGTGGGTGCATTTCGTGTTATCCTGTCACCGTACCCTAATTTATAATTACCAAGTTTGGCTATTGGGTATAAATGGTTTTTAATTGTATTATATGTTTCCATCCCTTTTTTGAATTTTATCATAAAGCGCATAAACGGGTTCTCTATCCATTTAACAATATTATCAAGAAATTCAGAAATGAAAGGTAAAGCCGATTCAATAATTTTTCGGTTGTTAACAACTGTAATATTTACTTTATTTGGTGACGACCCAAAAGGTGCAAAGGCTAATGAATCAATAATTTTTTGTAACATTTCTTTAGCTACCGGTTTGTCTTTAAAGTTACGGACAGAACGCCTGTTTGCTAAAAAACCAATCAAATCGTTGTACAAGATTTTATTTTCGGGTAAATCGAAAAGTTGATTTTCGTAAGAAATGTTCTCTATTTTTATTGCTTTTGTGTTACAAATAGCCATACATTGGCCACATTTTAGGCAAATAGCCTCCCTTTCGGGAATAAAAAAAACTTTTTCTTCTTCAAACCCAATTATGTTAACCGGGCATACTTCAATGCATAATTTGCATTTTTTACATAATTTCTGCTCAATTTTGTTTTTCATATCCTGCTTTTTTTTGTTTTCTCAAAAACAACTCAAAAGGAAAAAGGCAACAAATAGCAATATGTTGGTTTTTATCATGCGTAATTTGTTTTTTTGTATCCCAATAGTTCGGTACATTTTTGGAATGGACTGATAATCAGCAGATTAGCACACCGCCAGATGATTGTATAAATTACTGATTATCAGTCCGTTACTTTTTTATTCGTGCATTTGCGGCAAAAATATAACGAAGTATTAGTATCCATAACATAGCTTGTTTTGTCAACAAATATAATAAGAATGTTGCAAGCTTATTCAAATTTTATTTCTTTTTGTATGATTTTACCTGAGTTTTTACTTTCAAGTTGAAGCAAATATTTTTTTCTTTCAAGCCCCCCACCATATCCAGTTAGGTCGCCGTTACTTCCAATAACCCTGTGGCAGGGGATTATAAAAGCAATGCGGTTATATCCGTTAGCTGTTGCGCTGAAATTCTGTTTCTAGCATCCTTCTGTCTGTAAAATCAAGCAAACAAAGCCCTTTTTCGGTTGCACAGGCAAACATTGGCCCCAATTTGCTTGTAAATCTTGTAATATTTATAACATTTTTCTCTTCAATGCTTTTGGGGGCTTTCCCAAAAATTTTCTGCCAACCTTCGTTAAACCCGCTCAAAGATTCATATCCCAGACCAAATGCCGTGTTTGTAACGGAATTTCCACCTTTTATTTGATTATAGGCTTTGTTTATCCTTATCATCCGTTGATAAGAATGAAAAGTTATGTTGTGGTGTTTTTTAAACCATCTTCTTATTTGGCTTGGTTCAACCCCTCTTTGCCGTAAATCATAATCTTTTATTTTAAGATAAGGGTTTTCGTGTAATTCTTTAATAATACTTTTGACATATTCAGGGGCATCACCTTCTAAATCCATTGGTTTGCATATTTTACACGGCCTAAAGCCATTTTGGATGGCCTGTTGTGGTATCATAAAAAATAACATTTTCGGGTTTAGGTTTTTTTGCCGAACACGATGGCCTGCAAAATATACCTGTTGAGGTAACTGCTGTAATAAAAATACCCTCGTATAATGTTTCTTTTTTCCCAATAACATCATATTTTTCTTGAAATGATAGATTATTACCCATATTCTATGTTTTTTTAATAGCTACAACAGTTTAAAAATAAAATGCAAATGTAAGGAAGATAATGGCTATTACGCAAAGTTGCGCGAAGTAAACGCAAAGGTTCGCAGAGAAAAAAATGTTGGATTTAGCGTATCATGGCGCAGCCTTAGCGAATCTTAGTGTAACAATTAAACGGATAACTATTACGCAAAGCTGCGCAGAGGCAACGCAAAGGTTCGCAAAGGAAAAAAACTTGTTGTGCAGTGCTTAGCGTATCTTGGCGCAGCCTTAGCGAATCTTTGCGTAACAACCTGTATTCCTGCCAATTGCTCAGACCCATCAAGCTTTTTCTACCCTGATAATTTTTACCGGGCAAAGCTCTTCGGCTTCTTTATTATCTTCAAACTCATCGTCTGCAACTACAAGTGTATATATTTCTTTCTTACCAACTGCCCCAACCAGATCACTTTTACCGTCGTTTTCGTTCATTTGCCAACGGTATGGTGCTACTTCGTGGCAATATCCACAACCTATGCAATTTGTTTTATGGTGGGTTATCCTAATCATAAATTGTTGTAATGTTGGGTTTTGGGCTTATGTTTTTGATTTTAGTTTTTTATACTGACAATTTTATACAATTTGTCGGCACGGCGTACTTTTTCATTAATTGGTATCGAAATAGTTTGCCCTTTTTGGGCTTCGTCGGTGTTTTTCATATCGCACCTTATTTCTTTAATATGGGTTTGGATAACCCCCGTGGTTGGCCCTGTAATTAAAATTTCGTCGCCAACTTTAAGCTTGCCCGATTGTATTTGAAATTCAGCAACCTTTATTTTATTAAAATAATTTGTTGCTTTTGCAATATACTCCTTTGTTTTGGTAGCTTTTGAGCCATAGTCTTTACTCCATTCGCCAATTTTCCTTCCCAGATAGTAACCATCCCAAAATCCGCGGTTAAATACAGTGGCAAGCCTTTTTTCCCACCCCTTTATTTTTTCTTGTGTATAAGTTCCATCAAAACAGGCATCAATGGCTTCGTTATAACAATCGCAAACTGTTTTTACATATTCTGCCGGGCGGGCACGGCCTTCAATTTTAAGCACCCTTACACCTGAACCAAGTATTTTATCAACAAAACCTATGGCAAAAATCTCAACACGGACCAACTTGCCGGAAGGGCCTGTTATTTTCTCATTTCCAATAGCTTCCGTAATTTTAGCAACTTGTTTCAAACTTAGTTCCCTTGCAAGTACCATTACATCGGCAAAATTAGCATAAAACTTTAAAGTTTCAATATTGCTTATGTTTACCTGTGTTGAAATATGAAGCTCTACCCCTTTTGTAGAAGCATAATTTATTACTGCCTGATCAGAGGCAATTATAGCAGAAACACCACTTGCTAGCGCAATTTCAACCAGGTTTTTCATTAAACGGATATCGTGGTCGTAAATAATTGTATTAACAACCAAATACGATTTAATATTATTTTTGTTACATATTTTTACAATTTGCTGCAAATCGTCTGTTGTGAAATTATTTGTTGATTTTGCCCGCATATTTAATTGTTCCACACCAAAATATATCGAATCGGCCCCGCCTTGGATAGCCGCCATCAACGATTCGTATGAGCCAACAGGCGCCATTAATTCTATATCTTTTCTATCCATTCGTTATAAATTTGTTTTATAAATTGCAAAATTAGAATATTCTTTGCAATTTTGTTTGAATTTGTTAAAAGAAAACTGTATCTTTTAATGCATATATCTTATATGAGTAAGGATGGTTAAAAGAAAATTTGTCGAGGGGCAAAGTTATCAATTCAGATATGTTAAAAAAGTTTCTTTGGATGAAGATTTTTTTGTGTTCGAAGATTTTGCGGGCGAACGTTACCTAATCCCGGCATATTATTACAAAAATTACGGTTTTGAGTACGAAGCATTAATTAACTGCACTGTTACAAGGATAGATTGTTCAGGGAAAGTATCTCTTGAACCGGAACATCCTTTTTATAAACTAGGCAGCACATACGACTTCCATTTCAAGGGTTTGGATATTAGCGAAGAAGAGGATTACAATAAATATAGCGGTTCTTTTAGGAAAAGAAAGGTTTATGAATTAATTGTATTGGATATTTATGGGAATGAACATACTGTAAGCCCCTATGAATGGCAAAAAAGAAAGAACTATCACCCCCGGTATATTTCGTGCCGTATACTTAAAATCATTAAAGGACACTTTCAATTGATTAACAATGAAAGCGTTACAGAACCACGAAAAAAAAGGTTGGGTTTTTTTAATGGTAATTTATAATTCAACACTTTGATAATTTACAATTTTAGGCTAACTATATCAAAGTACTTAAAAAGTGGTTGTTTTAAAGTGGCATTAAGAAAAGTGGCTATAATAATTATTGGTTATGCACCATAACGACTGTTAACCTGTCAACAATTCCTCAACCATGGTAATAGAAAGTTCAATTTCGTAGCCCCTGCTTTGTGCAAAACGCAGTAATTTTTCTTTTACTTTGTGCTTTTCGTCATTTTTTAAGCTTTTAAGCTTCTTTTTTAATTCAGCCCTTAAAATCTCTATATATTCATCTTCGTTTATTTCATTTAGCGCATTGGCTATGATACTTGCCTCAATTTGTTTTTGACGTAAAGAAAACTCAATTTTTATCCGTCCCCATTTGCTGAGTTTGTATTTGTCTTTTACATAAAAACCTGCGTATCTTTTTTCGTCGATAAATTTATTTTCAAGCAGCTCATTTATTATCTTTTCAATTTCTTCGGGTAATATTTTCCATTCGTAAAGTTTTTTACGGATATCAGCCTTGCATTTTTCTTGCTTTGCACAAATATTTTGCGCCTTTACCAATGCTTCGTGTGTTGTTATTTGTTTGTTCATTTTGTTTATTATAAATCTTCAATACTTCATCGCTCTAATCATTCTGTCCTTACCATTGATATCTTGTTTAAGTTCTATGTTTTTATAATTATTCTTTTCAAAAAGCTCAATCATTTGTTTTCCGTATGCTTCGTTTATTTCAAAATATAAACAGCCTTTCTTATGCATGTGGTGTTTTGCAAACCCAATTATTGCTTCATAAAATACCAAAGCTTCGTTATTTTTAACAAAAAGTGCTAAATGCGGTTCGTTATCCAGTACGTTTTTGTGCATCAGGGTTTTTTCCTGTCCCCTTACATACGGTGGGTTGCTGACAATAATATCGAACATGCCCAAATTATTGTTGTTTTTTGCATTTAGTATATCCAACTGCACAAAAGAAATGTCCAATTTGTTGATTTTAGCATTTTTTTTGGCTATTTCAAGTGCTTTTTTTGAAACATCAAGCGCAAAAATTTCCGCATCGGGTAAATTGTTTTTTAAAGCAAGCGGAATGCACCCGCTACCTGTCCCGATATCTAAAACCCTTGTTTTTTTATCTTTTTTATGGTTATTAATTAGCCAATGTACAAGTTCTTCTGTTTCGGGCCGTGGTATCAAAACTGCTGGGTTTACTTTTATTTTTAGATCATAAAATTCGGTTTCGCCAATAATATATTGAACCGGCTCCATATTCTTCAACCTCACTATTGAGCTTTCAATTTGCTGACACACTGCACTATCCACAGTCTCATCTGTTTTTATAATCAAATCTGTTTTGCTTAAACCTGTATAGTAAGCTAAAAGGATTTCAATAAAAGCCTGTATTTCGTTGTTTGGATAAATATGCCTAAGTTCTGATTTAAAAGTTTTTATAATACTGTTAATAGATGCCATTATATAAATTTAGAGAAACACAAATTTAATAAATAATCATAATATTTGTTGGCATAGCCCAAAAAACCGTTTTACGGATAGTTTTTGTTTGAAATATGATATAAAAATGATAACTTTGTTTTACTAAACTATAAATATCGTACTTCAAATCAAATTCCGGCAAATACCAACTAAACCAATAAGAATGAACCCAAAATCGGCATATCAGGAATTAGAGGATGTAAATTTGGTTACTTTGAACTTTAAATCAAAGGAAAAAGAAAAACAGTTCAGAAAGAAGTTTTTTCAAAAATCGTTGGGTGTCTTTAGGGTGTCTTTTGTTTTGTTTATATTCCTTTATTCTTTTTTTGGATATTTTGATAAAATAGTTTCGCCTGAAAACGCAAATGTTTTTTTATTCATCCGTTTTGTAATTGTTGTCCCCTTGCTTACGGTTGTTTTTATGCTGTCTTACACCAAAATATTCCCCCTGGCAGTTATGTGGTTTCAGCTGCCGGCATAATATATATGATTTCGTCAATAGATAATAGCTCCCTTTATTATTCCGGGCTA
>NBLH01000169.1 GCA_002084525.1 Bacteroidetes bacterium 4572_117
TAATGGGAAATACTCTTTTGATATTTTGAATTTACATTCTTCAAGAAGTTGACCCTCTTTTGGGTTAAAAACAAAATCATAAAATGTCTTTACCTCTTTAAACCATAAATACAAATCGTTAATTTGTTCCTCAAGTTGCTTTTTGTTTAATCCTTGCAAGTATTTTTTTAGTTCTCTTTTACTCATATTGCAAATTTGCTAAATGTTTTACTTATTTCACATAAACCGCTACAAAAATATTGATGTTTTGTTAATACTTATAAAATTATGTGACTGAAATGCTCATAGCTCAGAATACTGCACAGCTAAAATAATAGTTATTTTATTGCAGAACCAATGTTTTTTTTTATTTTTTTATTTTTAGCAAACGGTCACCTTACATCACATACAAGTCAGTTACACAGACAGTTACAGCACCCAGAGAGCTAGGTTGCATCCTCGATATTTATAGAATAAAAAACATATAATGTACGAATTTGGTTATAAAGTACTTTATTCGTACATTTGCACCATAAAAGTAAATTTATGGATAATCCATCAAAAACCGACAAATATCACGATATTATTAAAACAGGTAAAAGGCTGTTTTGGAAATATGGTATAAAAAGGGTAACTATTGAAGAAATATGTAAAGATGCCAGTGTCAGTAAAATGACTTTTTATAAGTTTTTCACTAATAAAATAGAGCTAGCCAAAACAATTTTAGATATTGTTTATAAAGAATCCTTAACTGAATTTGATCAGTTGATACATAGCAACATTTCTTTTACCGAAAAAATAAAGGAACTGTTTATAATGAAACTTGAAGGGACCAAAGACATAAGTATTGAGTTCATTACAGATATATATAAAAAACCCGACTTGGGGATGCAAGAATAT
The DNA here is from genome assembly GCA_002084525.1 of Bacteroidetes bacterium 4572_117. Lineage (GTDB taxonomy): Bacteria > Bacteroidota > Bacteroidia > Bacteroidales > NBLH01 > NBLH01. The sequence continues at coordinate 880 of NBLH01000169.1, forward strand.
ATGGAAAATCAGCGAAAGGATTCACTTGCAATATTTGTGGATTTTTTGAAAGATTCGCAAAAAAAAGGACAAATACGCAAAGAAATTAAGATTGAGTTTATACTTCATTATTTAAACCAAGCTATGTCTATGGTGCAAGACGAACAATTGGTTTCAAAATATGAACATCCCCAAGATCTAATAATGGAAGCGATGAATTTTTTATTTTATGGATTATTGCCACATAAATGAAGAAGCAAATTCACATATTATTTTTTATTATACTTCTATCTTTTCAATCATACAGTCAGGATAGCATATCTGAATTAAAGAATTCCGTAAAGTTTAAAGGACAAGTTTCGACATGGGCACACTTTAATCCTGAAAATCCTTATCCGCTATATATGGGTGGTAGGTATTTGCCACAATTAAATTACGAAATTCAACTGGCAGAAAGCAAGCTAATTGATTTTGAGCTTTCGGCAAATTTATATGGTAATGCCGGCATTCATTTTTTCGATTCGGCATATGTTGATGGAAATGTAAACCCATACCGTATTTGGGGAAGATATTCTACAGAGCAGCTTGAAATCCGTTTAGGCTTACAAAAAATAAACTTCGGTTCTGCCACAATGCTACGTGCGCTCAGGTGGTTCGATCAGGTTGACCCCCGCGACCCTTTGCAACTTACCGAAGGGGTTTGGGCAGCTTTAGGTAGATATTATTTTTTGAATAATGCTAATTTATGGCTTTGGGCCTTGTATGGCAATAAAAACCCTAAAGGCTTGGAAATTATGAAAACTAATACAAAACACCCTGAGTTTGGTGGTCGCTTTCAATTTCCTGTTATTATTGGGGAGGCTGCCATATCCTACAACTACAGGGTGGCCGATTCAAGAGATTTAAATGGGATAATCCCATTATTTGACGAAATTCCGGAAAATAAAATTGGGATTGACACCAAATTGGATATGATTATTGGGCTTTGGTTTGAAGGGGTTTGGATTAATAAAGGAAAAAATATTGGTGATTTCACTAACCAAGAGGTCTTAAATTTCGGGCTTGACTATACTTTTGGTATTGGTAGTGGGTTAAATGTAGTTTTTGAACACATGTTACTGGCCAATGGCGAAAAAGCATTCCAATTTTCAAGTACCACAAATTTCTCGGGTCTTTCTGTAAATTATCCTATTGGGATGTTCGATAATATTAGGGCAGTATTTTATTATGACTGGGCTAATAATTCGATGTATAATTTTATAAACTGGTATAGGCAATTCGATAAAACAACATTTTATGTAATGGCCTATTGGAATCCGGAAAACGGTCAAATGCCAACATCAGGTACAAGCGAAAACCTTTATAATGGTATTGGTGTGCAGCTTATGTTAGTGTTTAACCATTAAAAGGAATGAATAATGAAAAATGATTATTGAATATTACTACTTTACGAAGTTGTAATTATCTGACAAATAGGCTGAAAGCCTTATTTAATTCAGCCCAAGGCAACGCCTTGGGTAAAAAGAAAAAAATGTTTTTACGGACTGAAAGTCCAGCTTAATTTAATATATTGATAAGTTGGGCAGCCCACAATTAATTTTGATGTTTGCCATAACCCAAGGCGTTGCCTTGGGCTGAAATGATTTAGCCTTTCAGGCTGATTATTATATGCTGAGCGGTCATAAACTGCGTTTTGCTATACTGTATAAACGATTAATAATCAATATGTTAAAAGCAACACCAAATCTCAAATTATGACCAGTCGAAGTATAGTAAGTTTTAAGTTCGTAAAGTAGTAATATAAAAGACAGCACAAATGACTAATGTCTACGTAGCAAATGACAAATGTCGAAAATATAAAATAACAATGTAATCAAATAAACTAAAAGGTCTTAATTTAAAAACGATGGATATAATTAAAATCACAGATTTAGTAAAAAAATTCCCCGTAGGGAATGGGCATTTTACCGCCCTTAATCAAATTAGCCTCACTTTTGGCGAAGGGGAGTTTGCAGGTTTTGTTGGGCCAAGTGGTTCGGGCAAAACAACTTTGTTAAACATTATTGGTTCGCTCGATACACCAACGGAAGGTAATGCAATTGTATTGGATAAATCAATTTCTGAACTTTCGCATAAACAATCGGCTAAATTAAGAAACCAACATATTGGTTTTATTTTCCAAACCTATAATTTATTGCCGGTTTATACCGTATACGAAAATGTAGAGTTTGCTTTGCTTTTACAGAATCTGTCAGGTTCTGTACGTAAAAAAGCAGTATTAGAAGCTTTGGAATGGGTAGGACTAACAGACAAAATTAAGTCTAAACCTGCACAACTTTCGGGAGGGGAAAGCCAACGTGTGGCAATTGCCCGTGCAATGGTAAAAAAACCAAAAATAGTATTGGCCGATGAACCAACTGCAAACCTCGATTCAAAAAATTCGCACAATATTTTGCAAACTATGTTGAAATTGAACGAAGAGTTAAAAACTACTTTCATTTTTGCAACCCACGATGAAAAAGTTATGAAATATCTGAAACGTAAGATTTCATTAGCCGACGGTAAAGTAGTGGGTGATGAGATGATATAAGTCAGTGAGCAGTATCTAGACTGATGACTTGAGCTTAAATCCATACAGGGTTTTAATGGGAATGGATCCCCTTTCCACGGGTACTCCGCAGTTATTAACATTTAAGCCCCCTGGGCTTATAAAGCGTGAACAATAAAATATGGATTCGTATTATTTGAAATAATTAAGTGTTACACAAAAAATTAAGCCTGAAAGGCTTATACGTGGATAATCATGGGTGCAACCCATGGAAAATAGAATAAAACAATTAACATCCCTGGAAGGGATGAATAGAACATAAACTTAATAATTAAAGATATGTTAGCAATAAAATTAGCGTTCAAAAATTTACTTGGTGCCGGGCTTCGTACCTGGCTCAATGTAATTGTGTTGTCGTTTGCTTTTGTACTGATTATTTTTTATAACGGAATGATAGACGGATGGAACCGACAAGCAAGAAACGATACCCAAAACTGGGAAATTGGAAGTGGTCAATTCTGGCACCCTGCTTACGATAGGTTTGATCCTTATACAATTGCGGAATCAAACGCAGTTATTTCAAAGGATATTCAAGACCTGATAGATGACGATAAGCTGACACCTGTGCTTATCAGGCAGGCAACCCTGTATCCGCAAGGCCGCTTACAAAGTGTCCTCATAAAAGGCGTTGATCCAAATCAAAAAGTTTTAGAGTTACCAACAGCCGACATACAAAATTCGCAAAACAAATATGCGGCAATAATAGGAAAACAAATGGCTAAGTCGACAAAGCTAAATGTAGGTGACAAAGTGCTAATGCGTTGGCGCGATAAAAATGGGACTTTTGATGCGCATGAAATAGAAATCGTTTCTATTTTCAAATGCGATGTGCCAACAGTTGATAATGGAAATATCTATTTGGATATCAAAACCTTACAAGATATGACCACACTCCAGGATCAGGCAACCATGCTTGTTGCTCATCGCGAATACGAAAACACAAAGCTCGAAGGTTGGGAACACAAAAATTTAGGATTCTTATTGGCTGAATTTGATAAAATCATTGAGTCAAAAAAAGGCAGTGGGTTGATTCTACAATCTATATTGTTGATATTAGCTATGCTAGCAATATTTGACACACAGGTGCTTTCAATATTTCGCCGTCAAAAAGAAATTGGGACTTATATTGCATTAGGTTTGACACGGGCAAAAGTTGTTGGCATTTTTACTGTTGAAGGTGCAGCACATAGTATTTTAGCTGCAATTGTGGGGGCTATTTATGGCGTACCATTATTTATTTATTTGAGCAAGAATGGGATATACTACGGAACTTCAGCTCAGGATGCAGGAATGAACATACCAATGGCTGAAACTTTGTATCCCTATTATAGTGTTGGTTTAGTAATAACAAGTATCATTATTGTTGTAGTTGCTGCAACTATTGTAAGTTATTTGCCGGCACGTAAAATTTCAAAAATGAAACCAACTCAAGCATTAAAAGGTAAAATACAATGATAAGTTTTTTATTAAAAGGGATTTTAAGAGACCGAAGCAGAAGCTTGCTTCCTGTAATTGTAGTCTCGTTAGGTGTATTTCTCACAATAGTGATGAGTGCATGGATAAAAGGCATATTTAGCGAAGTGATTGATATGAACGCTAAATTTACAACCGGACATGTAAAGGTAATGACCAGGGTTTATGCCGAAAACTCTAACCAAATGCCTTTAGATTTGGCCCTGTTGGGAGTAAACGAACTCAAACAAAATCTTGAGAAAGATTATACGGATATGGAATGGGTTTGCCGGATTAACTTTGGCGGCTTATTGGATGTTCCTGACAAAAATGGCGAAACACGTGCACAGGGGCCGGCAGCTGGTAAGGCAATCGATTTTTTTAACAACCCTAAGGAAGTTGAACGGATGAACATTGTAAAATCAATAGTTGATGGTACTATTCCTAAAAAACCCGGTGAGGCCATAATCAGCCATGAATTTGCCGAAAAATTTGGCTTGGGGCTTGGTCAAAAAGTAACCCTTTTTGGTTCAACCATGAACGGGAGCATGCTTTTTAAAACATTTACAGTATGTGGGACAATTCGTTTTGGGGTTACTATGCTGGATAGGGGTGCTATTTTGATAGATATAAGCGATGCACAGCTTGCTTTGGATATGGAAAATGGTTCAACCGAAATGCTTGGTTTTTTTAATGATGGGGAATATGATAAATTGAAGGCCACTGAAGTAGTTGATGCATTCAACACAAAATACAGTAAACAAAACGATGAATTTTCGCCTCAAATGTTTAGGTTAGAACAGCAAGCCGGGCTAGAAGAGTACCTTGCCATGGCAGAAAATATGGGAGGGATTATGATAACATTTTTCATTATAGCTATGTCGATAGTGCTCTGGAACACAGGCCTGTTAGGTGGGTTGCGCCGCTATACTGAGTATGGCATACGTTTAGCCTTAGGCGAAGAAAAAAAACATATTTATATGACTATGATTTACGAAGCAATTTTAATTGGCATCATTGGTTCTATCATAGGTACTGTTTTAGGGCTTGGCATGTCATATTATTTACAAGAAGTTGGTGTTGATTTTAGTGATATAACAAAAAATATTAATATGATGATTCCACCAATTTACAGGGCGGCAATTTATCCCGACTTATTTTATATCGGTTTTATCCCCGGTTTAGTAGCCATGACTTTAGGCAATGCATTAGTCCGTTGAGTTTTTGTAATGACCTGAATATCAGGACTTTTGAAAAACGAATCTTAGTCTTTTAAAATACTGATTGCTAGAGGGTTAATTTTTAATCTTTAATTTAAAATTTATAATTTAACGAAGTGTTATCCAAGCAATTCACTAATGAAAATATTAAAAATGAAAAAAATAGCAATAGCAATATTCACATCGCTTACTTTAAGCCTTACTGCACAGACAGCTGATGAGATTTTAATAAAAGTTGACAAAAACATGTCGGCTGATAATAGGATAGTAGAATCGTCAATGACTGATAATAGGATAGTAGAATCGTCAATGACTATCCACGGGAAACGGAATAGCCGTACAATGACATCAAGGTCGTATTCTGTTGGTGATAAAAAATCGTTTACGGAATATCTGTCACCTGCACGTGAAAAAGGGACAAAAATGTTAAAGTTGGAAGATAAACTTTGGATTTACTCGCCTTCAACCGACCGCACAATCAAAATTTCTGGGCATATGTTGAGGCAATCTGTAATGGGTTCCGATTTTTCGTATGAAGATATGATGGACGATAGAAAACTTACCGATATTTATACGGCAACAATAATTAACGAAGAAGAAATAGAAGGGAGAAAAACCAAAGTGTTGAAGCTTGTTGCTAAAGTAAGCGATGTGGCATATCATTCGCGCAAAGTTTGGATAGATACAGAACGTTTTGTTCCCCTTAAAGAAGAACTTTTTGCCAAAAGCGGGCAATTACTAAAAAGGAGCACCTTATCGGATGTAAAAAAGCTTCAAGGGAAATGGTTTGCAATGAAAATTGTATATAAAGATATGCTAAAACAAGGTAAAGGGACTGAAATGCATATAAGCAGCATAAAATTTAATCAAAAAATCCCTAGCTATATTTTCACAAAAGCAGCCTTAAAGCAATAGCTTAAAACACTTCGTTAAATTTTAGATTTTAGATTGATGATTTTAGATTAACCCATTAGCAATCAGCACTTTAAAACAAGATGTCTTGTTTTGTAAGTTTCTGATAATTAGTGCGTTAGAATCATTTAATGTACTATTTAGCTTAAAGATGGGTTTTAGAATTTAAGGCCAAAAAAATGTTAAACAAAAAAACAAAATAATGTACTTGTATATTGATGAATATTTGATGATCAGATTTAATAAAGAACTGTCATTATTAAAAATTGAGTGGAAAGCAGAAAGTACAAGGTTAAATGCGGAAAGCCTTAAAATTCGTATCGACTATGTTTATGATTACTTTGCAAAACATGCACCAAAATATGTTTTAACCGATTGTAGTAATTTGGTTTATAGACAATTTAATGGTAAAGAAGATTTTTTGATCAAAAAAATTGGTTCAGAAATAAACAGTTCAAAAATCGACAAGCTTGCAATTGTTAATAGCACCGATAATGTTACGCATGCTCTTATTAATCGCCTAGTCTTGAATTTTCAACACAAAAAAAGTGGGGCAAAGGCATTTACTAATTCCATTTCTGCACAATCATGGTTAATGTCAAGGGGAAAACAGCTTGTAGCGGAATAAATATCGATTAGCAAAAAAACGACAATATAAATTTGCTACCCTATACTTTCATATATCCTGACTTATAGCAATCTGCACTGTCATACATTAACTAATTTCTAATGTATCCACTTAAGCAAGTGCATCTTTAAAAGATTTGTAAAATTGTTTATTTTTGCTTCAATTCGGGAAATGTTTTGGCTAAATTAAGAGGAAAAAGGTTTTCC
>NBLH01000170.1 GCA_002084525.1 Bacteroidetes bacterium 4572_117
TAAAATAAAATAAAAATATTTTTCATCGCTTATAACATAATTTTAGTAACAAATGTAAACAAAAATTCATTATATTAAATACCAATGTATTTTTTCATCAAAAAAAAAAGGCAACCCGTTAAAGATTGCCTTTTTAATATCATTATGCTATAAATTATTCAGAGAAAACTTCAAAATCTAGTTTTACTTCAACTTCTCTGTGTAATTTAACAACAGCGGTATATTTTCCAACTTCTTTAACCGTCTCTTTAATCGAAATTTTCTTCCTGTCTACTTCAATTCCTTTTTGATTAAGGATATCAGCAATTTGGATAGTGTTTACAGAACCAAAAATTTTACCTGTTGAACTGGTTTTTGCACCAATTTTAATTTCAACATCTTCGAAGGTTTCAGCCAGTTTCAGCGCCTCATTTTTAAGTTTTTCTTCTTTATGGGCCCTTTGCTTTAAGTTTTCAGAATGAACTTTTCTTGCTGATTTTGTTGCCAAAATTGCAAGGCCTTGAGGTATTAAATAATTTCTTCCGTAACCATTTTTTACATCAACAATGTCATCCTTATGACCTAAATTTGCAATATATTGTTTTAAAATAATTTCCATATCAATAATTATTTTCAGGTTATTTCATTAAATCGGTAACATAAGGTAAAAGAGCTATATGCCTTGCCCTTTTTACTGATTGAGCAACTTTACGTTGAAATTTAAGAGAAGTACCTGTAATTCTTCGTGGAAGGATTTTTCCTTGCTCATTCAAAAACTTTTTAAGGAAAATCGGATCTTTATAATCAACATATTTGATTTTGTTTTTTTTGAAACGACAATATTTTTTCCTTTTAACCTCAACAGTAGGAGGTGTTAGATACCTAATCTCTGATTGATTTTGTGCCATTTATTTGTCCTCCTTTTTATCCTGGTTTTTCAATTTGCGCTTTTTCTCGCTGTACTTAACAGCATATTTATCCATTTTCATGGTAAGGAAACGAATAATTCGTTCATCTCGCCTAATCTGGATCTCAAATTTGCCTATTACATCACCTTCAGCCTCAAACTCGAACATGTTGTAAAAACCGGTTGATTTGTGTTGTATTGGGTAAGCTAATTTTTTTAGCCCCCAATCTTCTTCATGGACAACATTTGCCCCTGAATCTGTCAGGAATTTCCTGAACTTTTCTACCGTCTCCTTTACCTGTGCATCAGATAAAACGGGAGTAATAATGAAAACGGTCTCGTAACGATTCATTTTATTTATATTTAGTTAATATTTTAAGGCTGCAAAAGTATAAATAATTTACCATTAAACAAATAAATTAAATTAAAGATTTGACAATACTAAGATTATCAAACATTTATCAACACAAAAACAATATTTAGTAATTTATGCATTTTATTAATCGCTTTATTCAATGTATTTTTGTCCAAATTGTAATAAACTATGGAAAATTTTATAGTATCGGCCCGAAAATACCGCCCTGCAACTTTTAATACCGTGGTTGGGCAAAAATCATTGACAACCACATTAAAAAATGCAATCAAAAACAACCATTTGGCTCATGCATATCTTTTTTGCGGCCCTAGGGGGGTTGGAAAAACTACTTGCGCCAGGATTTATGCAAAAACAATAAATTGCCAAAATTTACAAAATAATATTGAACCTTGTAACGAATGCGAATCGTGCAAATCGTTTAACGAAAACCGTTCGTACAACATACATGAATTAGATGCGGCTTCGAACAACTCGGTCGAGGATATCAGATCATTAATAGAACAGGTAAGGATACCGCCGCAGCTAGGCGAAAAAAGCGTATATATAATTGATGAGGTACACATGTTGTCTTCGCAGGCTTTTAATGCTTTTTTAAAAACCCTTGAAGAGCCCCCAAAACATGCCGTGTTTATACTCGCCACAACCGAAAAACATAAAATACTCCCTACAATTTTATCGAGGTGCCAAATATTTGACTTTAACAGGATAAAAGTAGAAGATATTACCGAACACCTAGAATATGTTGCGAAAAGCGAAAACATTGAAGCTGAGCATGATGCATTAAATATTATTGCCCAAAAAGCTGATGGTGCCATGCGTGATGCCCTATCGTATTTTGATCAAATAGTCAGTTTTTCAGGCAGTAAAGTCAGCTATGAAAGCGTTATTGAAAACCTGAATGTACTTGATTACGACTACTATTTTAAGCTTACCGAGGCCTTTATTGAAAACAAATACACAACCGCACTTTTAATTTTTAACGAAATACTTGAAAAAGGCTTCGATGGCAACCACTTTATTACAGGCTTATCGAAACATTTCAGGGATTTATTAGTTAGTAAAGATGCGCAAACTATTGAACTTTTAGAAGTTGGTGCATCGATAAAGGACAAATATTTATCGCAATCGAAAAAAACCAACTTGGTTTTTCTGCTAAAAGCTTTAAATACCAGCAATGCTGCCGATCTATCGTATAAAACCAGCCAAAACAAACGTTTGTTAATTGAATTGACCTTATTTAACCTATGCCGGATAATACCTGATATAACCGAACAAGCTGCGCAGGTAAAACCTGCTAAAGCTGAAATTGCAAAAACTGAAACAAAAGATGATAAACCGGAACAAAAAAATATCAATAAAGGTTCTGTTTCAATAAAAAATGCCCTTAAAGGATATAAAAAACCTGAAGATGAAGTAATTAAAGCAGAAAACCAACAAAATAAAGTTGCAGAAGAAACTATAAAAATAGAACAAAAAGAAACTGATTTTAGCCAAGAACAATTATTATATGCCTGGCAATTATATGCAAACTCAATAAAATCAGAAAAACCAAGGTTAAATAGCCTTTTAAAATCGTCAACACCAAAAAAAGCTGATAAATTTAAAATTATTTATAATGTAATCAACGATTTGCAAAAACAAGCAATAGCTAAAGAAGAAGCCAACATTATTGCCCATTTATGCAATACACTAAATAACGATAAAGTAAACCTGGAAATAATTATTAAAGAAGAAAACGTAAAAAAGCAACTTTATACCGATACGGACAAATATAAATACCTAAATGAAAAAAATGCGAACCTGAATAAACTCAAACAACAATTTAATCTTGATTTTTAATTGTTTATTCATAACTATTTGTTATTTTTAACCTGAAAAAATACACATCCACTATTTAACAGTTATTATTTATATTTCAAGGACAAAATTAACGCATAGAATATGATAATAAATATCGGCTCTGGTTTAGGTATTCTGGGATACTAATAATTATTTGTTTTGTGTTAATTAACAGGTAATTAGAAATTAGTAATTGGTAATTTAAAAAAACTAAACGTCTCATATCCTTTATTACTAATCACCAATATACTAATTACTTTCAAAATATAAAGTAGTGCAGATATTTAAAATATCTAAGACAATCTAAACCAGAACGTAAACACTTATTAAAAAACACGTATCAGTCTGAATTACAGCACATTAAAACTTACATCAAAACACAAACCACTAAAATTTGTTTTATCAATTAAAAAAAATTATACTATGAAAAAAATTATTGTGTTTTTACTACTTTTTAGTGCTATAAATTTGCATGCCCAACAATGGATGCAAGGTATCGACAAGCAAAAAAAAACTAAGGGGGAAGTTAGTTTTTATGATATACAAAAAGCCTTCAATAAATATTGGGAAGGAAAAGATATAAAAAAGAAATCGGTAATAAAAGGAAAAGGTTATAAACCATTTAAAAGATGGGAAGCTTTTATGATACCCAGGGTTTACCCTAGCGGGATATTACCGGCCGGCAAAACATGGGACGCCATACAAAAAAAGAAAAAGCTGAAAGTATATACCAAAGCCCAAGCAAATTGGACACATCTAGGACCAGACGATGTACCTTTAGACAACTATAACGACCCAAGTGGTGCAGGCAGGATAAATTGCGTTGCTTACCACCCAACCGATGCAAATATAATTTATACAGGTTCACCCTCGGGTGGTTTTTGGAAATCGACGAACGGCGGTGCAGACTGGGCAACAACCACCGATGAACTGGCCAGTATAGGCATATCGGATATTGTTGTACACCCAGAAAACCCAAGTACCATATTTGTTGCAACCGGCGATGGCGATGCAGGTGATACTTATAGCATAGGGGTATTAAAATCAACTGATGGTGGTGCTAATTGGGAATCGGCCGGCTTAGACTGGAATACAAACAACTATGTAAGAATCAGGCGGTTACTAATAAACCCAGATAATGCCGATACCTTAATTGCTGCTACTAATGCAGGCATATACAGAACCGCAGATGGTGGAAGCAATTGGAGCAATGTTCAAAGCGGGCACTATAAAGATCTTGAATTTGAACCGGGGAACCCCGAGGTAGTTTATGCCGCCCGATATGGTAGCTCAAATGCTAAAACATACAAATCAACAGACGGGGGGGTATCGTTTACTGAAATTACACCTGCCGCTTTAGACATTGATGATGTGTACCGGTTGGAACTTGCCGTAACACCTGCAAATAGCTCATATATTTATGCATTATACTGCCTTAGCAGCGATAATGGTTTTCATTCGTTATGGCAATCGACGGATAATGGGGCAAACTGGGCAACTGTTACAACAAGTGCAGATATTAACTTACTTGGCTGGGATACCGATGGTAGCGACGATGGTGGACAAGGATGGTACGACCTCACACTTGCTGTTTCGCCAAGTGAAGCCGACGAAGTTTATGTTGGTGGGGTAAACCTGTGGAAAACAACAGATGCCGGTACAACATGGAATCTTAATGGGCACTGGTATGGAGGTGGCGGCGCACCTTACGTACATGCCGACCACCATTACCTGGGATACAGCCCTTCGGGAGTGCTTTTTAATGGTAACGATGGCGGTTTATACAAAACAAGCAACGGTGGCACTTTATGGACGGATATTAGCGATGGCCTGCACATATTACAAATTGACCGCATGGGCATATCGCAAAGCAATGATTATGTTAGTTTGGTCGGAAACCAAGATAACGGGACAATGAAAGGGACTTCAACATCGTGGACACAAATTTATGGTGGAGATGGTTGCGAATGCATAGTTGATTTTACTGATGCAGATGTAGTTTACGCTTCATATATCAGGGGCGATATAAAGCGTTCAACAACCGGAGGTAGCGGATGGGTTACAATAAAACCATCAGGAGCCGATGATGGTGCATGGCATACCCCATATATTATGGATTATAATGATAACCGGACTTTATATGCAGGGTATTCCGATGTTTATAAAACCACTGACAGGGGCGATAACTGGACAAAAATATCAACCGATCTTACGGGGGGCGATAATCTTAACCAAATGGCTGTTGCACCTTCAAATTCAGATTATTTGTACGTTACAACCGGCACAGGAATGTGGAAAACATCTGACGGCGGCGATAATTGGTCCACAGTAGATCTTACTGATATTGGATCGAGCTACGTAACTTATATAGCAATATCTTATTCAAACCCAGAAAATATTTGGATTAGTGTTTCTGGGTACTCAGATGGCAATAAAGTGTTTTATAGTTCAAATAGTGGAACCGATTGGACAAATTTTTCAACAGGTTTGCCAAACGTACCAACGAATTGCATTGTTTACCAAAAAGAATCAAACGATCTTTTATACGTTGGGACAGATATTGGTGTTTATTATAGGGAAGCAACTATGACCGAATGGGCTGATTATGGCCAAGGGCTTCCAAATGTTGTTATATCTGAGCTTGAAATACAATACTCAGCAGAAAAATTAAGGGCAGGTTCACGCGGAAGAGGACTTTGGGAATCAGGTATTGTAGAGTCATCTGCTAATGTACCGCTTGTTAGTTCAGCAACAACTAGTACAGACGGTAGCAAAATTGAGGTAACCTTTACCAAAGAAATGAAAGACCCAACTGGTAAACATGCCGAATTTAGTGTAAACAACGGGGCCACTATCGCACCTGATGCTGCTGTTTTAAAATCTGGCGATGCATATACCATTGTATTAGATTTACCTTCAAATATTTTATTTGGCGAAACAGTAACAGTTTCATATACAGAAGGTTCTGTTGAAGCAACTAATGATGAAAAACTAGCAAGCTTTACCGATAATTTGGCTCGGCGGCCACAAGCACTGACGGTAGCAAACTTGAGATTACTTTCACAAAAGAAATGAAAGACCCAACCGGTAAACATGCCGAATTTAGCGTAAACAACGGGGCTACTATCGCACCCGATGCTGCTACTTTAAAATCTGGCGATGCATATACGATTGTATTGGATTTACCTTCAAATATTTTATTTGGCGAAACAGTAACAGTTTCATATACAGAAGGTTCTGTTGAAGCAACTAATGATGAAAAACTAGCAAGCTTTACCGATAA
>NBLH01000014.1 GCA_002084525.1 Bacteroidetes bacterium 4572_117
GGGGCTTTTACCACGCCGGGCAGGTTTGTGTTTCCGTACAAAAAGCATTTGTTCATGAAGATATTGTTGATGGATTCACAAAAAAGTACACCCAGATGGCAACTAAACTAATTATTGGTGACCCACTTGATCCCAAAACAGAAGTTGGGCCTATAATTGATTCGTATGAATTAGAAAGGGTCGAAAATTGGGTAAACGAAGCAAAAGAGAGGGGTGCAAAAATACTTTGCGGAGGAAAACGTTTATCAGACTCAACATATGCACCAACAGTGGTTTACAACCCACCAGATGATGTAATGCTTTCAAAAGATGAGGTTTTTGGCCCTGTTGTTTGCATTTACCCATTCAAAAACCGCGAAGATGCCATTACCAGGGCAAACTCTTTGGATGTAGCTTTTCAGGCAGCAGTGTACACAAAAGACATTAATGCCGCTATGGATACAGTAAATAAGTTAAATGCTTCGGCAGTAATGGTTAATGACCATACCGCTTTCCGGGTAGATTGGATGCCTTTTGGCGGCAGGGATGTATCAGGTATAGGTACAGGGGGTATACCATACAGTATGCACGAAATGACAAGGGACAAATTGATGGTTATTAATTATGGGTAGTGCAATGCTTTGCATATGGCGAATTAGCCTACAACCTTAAAGTCGGGGCGCAACTATGTTCAAAAAAAGACTAAACAGTTAACAAACAGTTAATTAACGAAGTTTCATTCCGACTAAGTTCACAAAAACCTTATTTATGAATATGCACTAATTACCCTAGAAATAACTAACAGCCACTTCGCTTCCCGAATCTAAAGCTGCGATTTCAGATAATAAGTTGTTGGCAAGGCTGCTGGCACCAATCCTAAAAAGTCCAGGGCTTAACCAATCTTCGCCAAGCAGCTGATTTACAATTGCATAGTATTCAATAGCTTGACTACCTGTTGATATCCCCCCGGCTGGTTTTAAACCAACTTTTTTATTAGTTTTTTTATAAAATTTATTAATAGCAAGGCTCATCACATAAACAGCTTCAAGAGTTGCCGCTGGTTGCATTTTACCTGTCGATGTTTTTATAAAATCTGCCCCGGCTTCCATTGCAATTATTGAAGCATCCCAAATTTTTTGCGAATCGTCGAGTATACCACTTTCCAAGATTACTTTTAAATGAGCTTTACCTATTGATTTTTTTAATGCTTTAATTTCATCAAAAACTGTTTGATAATCGCGACTTAAAAAAGTACCGATAGAAATAACAACATCAACCTCTGTTGCGCCTTTTTTAACCGCCATAGCAGATTCTAATGTTTTTATAGCTATGAAAGTCTGCGATGATGGAAATCCGGCAGCAACTGATGCGATACCTTGTTTTGGGTCGGCAAGTTTTGCCTTAACCGTTTCAACCAAAGAAGGGTATACACAAATAGCTGCTACATTGGGCATGTCAGAAAAAACATGATTGAATTTGTTAACCTTTTCTACCATTTTTCTAACTTTACTTACCGTATCAGTTGAATTTAAGCTTGTAAGGTCAATAAAACTAAATATTTTTTTTAACACTTCTGCTTGATAATACTGTTTACTATTTGCCTTTATTTCTGCAATTTTTACTGCAATTTCACCGAAAGATAAGCCTAGATTATATTTTTTTAAAATTTCCATATTACTATTTTTTATGCAAAAAACTAAAGAGTAAAGATAAAAGAAAAATCACTGTTTAAACTAATTTCTCGTTATTTTTGTGCCGGTTTGCATCCCTGATTGTCTTTTTTTGCAAATTATTTTCCAAAGCCTTGGTCAAATCAACGCCTGTTTGGTTAGCTAAACATATCAAAACAAAAAAAACATCGGCCAATTCATCAGCCAAATCAGCATCCTTGTCAGATTCTTTAAATGACTGATCACCATATTTACGAGCAATAATGCGGGCTACCTCGCCAACTTCTTCTGTTAAAATTGCCATATTGGTAAGTTCGCTAAAGTAGCGTACACCAAACTTTTCAATCCACTCATTAACAATATTTTGAGCCTCACTTATTAACATAATTCTTTCATTTTAAATAGTTCGTTAAACATTGCCTAAGCCTTAGCCAAAGCTTGCTTGCAGTTAAAGCTTTCAATATCTGAAATTTATCGCATAAAACAATAACTATGGTTTTGATACTCCACACAATTTACTACTAACTCTATTTACCACCAGCCATCTGTTCGTTTATTTTTAAAATATTTTTTGCATAGCAGCAGTACTATTCACTGCGGTATCTTAGGAACGCACATAAAACTACTTATAACAGTTATGCTTGTTCATTTGTCTCTTTTTAATCTTTTAATATGCTTTTCAAAATCAGAATTTATTTTTTGTATTTTGTTAAATTCAAAATATTCCTTTTCGGCTTTATTATCTGCTTGTATTTTAGAAATATTTCCTTTTCCATCCAAAACATCATACTTATTAAAACTTAAAAACTCGTTTATCGAATTAGATAAGGACTCCATGTTAAACAAAGTTTCGGTTTATCATCCTTTCTATATAGTCAAAATAGCTTGACACGGTTCTTTCTAACTGTTTTATCTCATTTTCTTGCAAGTAGTTTTTTGCAATAGTTACATCCGATTTGATTACTCTGCCATCAGGAGAGTTTTTAAATGAAGTAAGTCCCATTTTTTCTTGTTTGGCATCTGCATTTTTATAAATAATTTCAGCAGCTGTTTGTCCTGTAATCGCAAAATGAAACTTGTTTTGTACTGTGGCAAAAAAATCTTTTGTTATTTGAGAATTTTTATCGTAATCAATACTACATTCAGCAAAAATATCGGTAATTTGCAAATAAATTCTTCGCTCACTTGTCCTAATTGAACAAACTCTTTCAAGCAACTCTTTAAAATAGTCTTTGCCAAAATACTGACCATTTTTCAACCTATTGTCATCCATTGCAAACCCTTTGATGATATAGTCTTTTAGAGTTTTTGTTGCCCATTTCCTAAAATGCGTTGCTTGTATAGAATTTACACGGTAACCAACTGATAATATGACATCTAAATTATAAAAATTAATAGCTCTTTTAACTTCACGCTTGCCTTCAAGTTGAACTATTGGGAAATTCCCAATAGTTGAATTTTCATCCAGTTCATTGGTTTTATAAATATTTTTAAGGTGTTCATTTATTGTAGTAACATCTACGCCAAACACTTCTGCCATTCTTTTTTGAGTAAGCCAAATGGTTTCATTGTATAAAAATGCTTCTACTTTTATATCGCCACTGGGTGCTGTATAAAGCAAAAAATCTGTCAGTTCGTCTTTAATTTTAATTTCCTTCATACTACGTTCTTGTTATAAAATCAACATCAATTTCTTTTTGTTGGCATACGATTTGCTAAGCCAATCCATTTTCAGTATAATTTTTTTAAAGAATCCTTTTTTTTTATGCGTTTGCCCTGCCAGACAAGTGCTAAACCCTCAACAATGCGGCACCGCTCGAGTAACCGCCCCCAAATACCGTTAAACAAACCAGCATCCCTTTTTTAAGTTTGTCAAGGTTTTCCGAAAGCCCTATGGCTGTACTTACACAACCTGTATTTCCTAAGCGTTCTACATTAGATATCACCCTGGTCGGTTCAATTCCTAACTGTTCGACAACATTATTTAAAATCCGGACATTTGCTTGATGAGGGATAAGCATATCTAAATCATTGATAGAAAAATCATTACTCTTTAGAATATCCTTAGTGATTTGTGTCATATAGTTACAGGCATGTATAAAAACATCTTTACCGTAGCGCATTTTAATACCATTATTAAGTGGTTGCAGACCAACACCTGTAGTTCCTTTTCCAACGTTAGCTAAACCCTGGGTTGTTATCTCCAAAAACTCTAAATCATTTTCAGATACCCTGTCCTTTGAAACAAACAATGCAGCCGAGCCATCACCCCATAGATGACCTGCAAACTCATCAGTATCAACACTATAACCTGTGTTGTGTTCAGATACAATGACTAATGCTTTTTCTGCTTTACCGGTTGCAAAATAGCCTTCAACAATTTCAATGGCATTAATTAACGAAGAACATGCCGACGAAATAGAAACTGTACGTACATCGGAAACAGCAAATTCTTCCTGAACAACATGTGCCATCGTACCAACGGTATCATAAGGCGTATATGTACCACCAATAATTAAATCAACCTCCTCAATTGGGTATTCGTTAAGTTCAATCACCCGTTTTGTTGCTTCAATGGCCATTGTGTTGGCATTTTCATCCGGCTCAGCTTTTCTTCTGGTTTTTATCCCCGTCCTGGTAAAAATCCATTCATCTGTAAGCCCGTTTTTGTCTAAAAAGTAATCGTTGTCAATTACAATCGACGGCAAATAATGTGCAATAGAATTTAAATACATTTCCTTTTTTTTAGTTGTTTTGCGTTGGGCAAATGTAGCAGAATAATAGGAAAAAACAAATTGTCATTATCTTCACATATCAAAAAGTTAAGTTCAACTACTTAATTCTTAAACCCGCAATTATTCAATAAGCAAATTACCAAATCAACTGTACTTTTGAAATAGAAATTAAAATTATTCATTTAAAACAATAGGTCATGAAAACAAAGGTAACTTTTATTACAGCAGTATTTTTTTTGGTAACATTTTTAAGCTCGGCTAACAAATTACCAATAAAAACACCAATTCAAAAAAAGGACACAAGTAAACAGATATTTGATATTAGGCTTAATAGTGATAAGCTTGTTATTTTGCGCGCGACTATACCAAGTAGCAATAAAAGGCAAAGTTTTATTGTAAAGGTCTATTCAGAAAATGGGTCAATGTTATATGGGGGGACTTATTTTCGAAAAGGCGATGCTTTAATTCCGTTTGATATCGCAAAATTCCCCAAAGGGAAATACACTTTTAATGTTTACAAAGGATTAAAAAAAGTTTACAGTAAAGAAATTTCAAAAGATTGCGATATTGAAAACCCCAATATGATAGTTGAAATTAAGGAGTAATTGCTTATTACAAAAGTTCGGTGCATTTTTGAAATGGGCTGATAATCAGTAGATTAGGATACTATTAGATGGTTATGTATGTTGTTGATTATTAGGCCGTTCCCTTTTTATTCGTGCATTCGCGGCAAAAATATAACGAAGTATTAAATAATCATTCATTTAATTTATTACCTATAGGCCGGGAATTGCCCGGCCTTTTATTGAAGTGCAACAAAAATTTATTACTTTCACAATTATTATTAAGCTAATTAGATACTGTGTCTCTAAAGTCATGCATTAGCAAAAAAAGTGAAGGCTTCGTTTTGTTAATTAATGATTATCACTTTATTATAAAACTCGTATTTTTGCAAACTGACCAAAGCCTTCACTTTATGGACAGACATTAATTAAATAAATGCACTATAAATCAATAATAAACAATTTAAAACATCGCTTAATCTTTGCGTTTATTTCAGCATTGGTTTTTAAGTTTACTGTTGATGTTATTCTTGGCCTGATATATAGGAACCATAATGTTATTGATAGTTTTTTAAGTTATATTACTGCCATAATTGTTTCAATTATTGTTTATCAGGGTTTTTATAACATTAATTTAGCTCTTGATAAAAAAACAAACTGGATTGATAACACAAAAAAAAGGTTTTTACAACAGCTTTCCATACATTTACTTTTTGTGATTGTAATTGTTTACCTGATCCCCTTTATTGTGGCTTATTTTGTTTTAGAAAACACCTTCTATATAATTCATATCGAGCTCATTAACATATCTGCATTAATGTTTTTCACCCTAACGTATAATTTTATTGAACTAGGGTTTTTCCTTTTAAAAAATTGGCGGTTTTCGCTAGCAGAATTAGAAAGGTTCAAAATTGAAAATGCCGAATTCAAGTTTGAGACGCTAAGGAACCAGGTAAACCCACATTTTCTGTTTAACAGCTTAAACACACTATCTTCGTTGGTTCATCAAAACCCTGATACAGCTTCAAAATATATCAGAAAATTATCGACTGTGTACAGGTATGTGTTAGAACAAAAGGAAAAAGAGCTTATAAAACTAAAAACTGAATTAGAATTTATTAAAGCATATATTTACCTGTATGAGCTTAGGTTTGCAAACATGTTAACATTTGAAATAGATATAGCAGATAAATTAAATGATAGTTTTATTGCACCGATGACAATTCAAATGCTTATTGAAAATGCGATAAAACACAATATTGTTTCAAAAAAGAAACAGTTGGTAATAAAAATTAGTTCAACAGGTGAATACCTAATCGTCACAAATAATTTGCAAAAAAAACAAAAAAAGGAATATTCATCAGAACTAGGTTTAAACAATATTAAAAGCAGATATGCTTTTGTTGCCGATAAAAAAATGATTATTGAAGAAACTGAAGAAAGATTTACGGTTAAAATACCGGTAATTTATCAAGAATACAACAAAAAAAGGACTATGTAAGTAATCTGACAAAATTACATATAGAATTTATAATAAACATCTTAATAAATATGGAAAGCTTACACCCGTTAGACCGCTTGAGCGGTAGTACGGATATGTTCTGAACAAAAATATACAGTTTGTTATGTTAGGACTAAAAGAATATAACAATTTAAACAAACAGGTCTGAGACCTTAATAATTAACAAATATGGACACACTGATTATAGAAGACGAACCTTTTGCGCAAAAAGAATTGAAAAGACTTCTTGCAGAAGCAATTCCGACTATTACAATTTTAGATTGTATTGATTCGGTAGAGGACAGCGTGTTATGGTTTAATAGGAACGATCATCCCGATTTGGTTTTTATGGATATCCAACTTGCCGATGGCTTAAGCTTTGAAATATTTAATGAGGTAAAAATCAAATCACCTGTTATTTTCACCACAGCTTTCGACCAGTATGCAATTCAGGCTTTTAAAGTTAATAGTATAGATTATCTGTTAAAACCTATTGAGCCGGATGCCCTAAAAGCAGCTTTAAATAAACTTGAAACTTTAAAAAACCAATATGGTGGTAGCAATTCATCGGCAATTAGCCAAAATCAGCTTGAAAAAATACTTAAATTATCAAAAATACGCCGTGAGTATAAATCGAGGTTGGTCGTGAAAATTGGTGATCAGATTAAATTCATCAAAACTAAAGATATTGCCTATTTTTATGCCGAGGATAATGAAGTTTTTATTAGCTCATCTGATAAACGTAATTTCATAATTGACTATTCGTTAAACCAATTGTCGGAAATGCTTGACTCAAATTACTTTTTTCGCATAAATAGGACATATATTGTAAGTATTGATTCAATACATAAAATACATAAATTTTTTAACAGCAGGTTAAAAATTGAACTTGAACCGGCAAGAAATGACGATATTTTAATAAGCAGGGTTAAGGTTCCCGAATTTATGGCATGGATAGAAAAATAGGGTTTGAAATAATTGAGTTTTGCCTAAAAACTAAATTTTTATTGTTATAGCCGCTAAGCGGTTTTACCAACATACTGTTAAACAGACTAATTAGAGTCTGTTAATAAAGTTAATGTTTTTTCAAAAAAGCCCCAAAGTGGGCGTAATCAATTAGCCCTGTGCGAAGCGCAGGGTTGTAAATCAGCAAGTTGCAAAAGCCCTGAAAGGGCGGAATCAAAAAAGTGAGACAAACTCTCGGAGTGTTTTATCTTTTATGAGATTATCTGCAAAGCGACTTTTTATACTTCGACTGGTCATAATTTGAGATTTGGTACTATATTTAATTTGTTGATTATTATTTATTTACGCAGTATAGAAAAACGCAGTTTGTGACCGCTCAGTATATAGATTAAGCTCGTTACTGGATAAATTTGGATGGGATTATGCAAAAAAATCGGCAAACAACATAAAAAAATATATTTTTACAAAATATTATGATATTCAAGATAAGAAACCATACAAAAACAATATTAATAGTTTTGCTGGCCCTATTTATTTTAAGTTCATGCAAGCAAATTGTAGTAAAGCTTGAAAAAATCCCCAAAAACACACCTTTAGGGGCAGATATTTATATAACCGGTAATTTTAATTTATGGGATCCCGGAGACGAAACGTACATATTGGAACAAAACCCTGACAGCTCTTATTTTGTAACATTACCTACAACTTTTGGGCGCATTGAGTATAAATTTACAAGAGGCGACTGGACTACAGTTGAAAAAGACAGGTGCGGAAACGAAAAAGGGGACAGATATGCATATACTTTTGATAATGACACGATTATAAATATCATTGAAAGTTGGTCTGATCTGGATCCTCTTGATTGCGACTCGGTTACAATTGTTCTTTCAAAACTTCCGGAAAATACGCCTAAGGGAGACGAAATTAAAATAGCCGGTAATTTTAATGCCTGGAACCCAGGAAATGATAGCCGTTATAAATTCAAAAAAGACAGTTTATCAGGTAAAATGACTGTTGCAATTCCGCGAAGTTTTGATAAACATGGTGAAGAGTTTAGATATAAAATTGTGAGAAATGATATTTCAAGGCCCGAGTCTGACAAATACGGGAACAATATTAACAAAAGGATACTGGATTTTGAAAAAGGCGACACAACTTTTATTAATGTTGAACAATGGGAAGATTTAACTGAAGACAGCAAAAACAGTGTTACTATTGTATTGGATAAAATCCCAAAGAATACACCTAAAAACGACAATATTTTTTTGGTTGGGAACTTCAACAATTGGTTTCCCGGTGATATTAATTATGTTTTCAGAAAAAACAAAAACGGCATATACCTTATTTCTATCCCACGAAAAAAATATGGCCTTTCTTTTAAGATTACAAGAGGTACCTGGAAAAATGAAGCAGCAAACAAATATGGTTTTAAGCTAAATAACCTTGATTATAATTATGATGAAATAGACACGATACACCTTAATATCGAAAATTGGGTGGATTTGGCAAAAGGTAATGGCAAAAATATCACAATAGTAATCACAAAAACCCCTGCCGAGACACCACAGGGCGCAAGCCTATATTTAGCATGTAATTATGATAATTGGAAACTAAACAGGAAAGATAATATATTTAGCAAAAATAAAATTGGCAGATATTACATTACTATCCCTTGGAAACGGAGAAATTTGGAATTTAAAGTAACCCGTGGTAGTATGCTAAATCAAGAAGTAGATGCAAAAGGGAATAAAATCAAAAACAGAATAGTCAGAAGCAAATTTACCGACACTGTGTTTGTAAATGTAGCCAAATGGAACGATATTGTAAGCGCCGATGATAAAATGATAATTGTTGAGCTCAAAAAAGTGCCTTCCAACACACCCAAATCAGCAGATATTTATATTGTTGGTGGGTTTAACGAATGGGACCCGGTTGATAAGAAATTCAAATTGAGAATAAACAATTCGGGTAAATATACAATCACCATGCCTGAAAGATGGCTTAAAATGGGCTTCAAATTTACAAGGGGTTCATGGAAAACCGTTGAAGCTGATATTTTTGGCGATTTTATCGGAAACAGGGTGTATCAAGCATCAGGTAGTAAGCTTTATTTACAAATTGATGGCTGGGAGGACAAATAACTATTACGTGGAGGTTCGCAGGGTAACTATTAGGCAGAGATTCGCAGGCTAAACTATTACGCAAAGATTCGCAAAGGCTACGCAGAGTTTCGCAAAGAAAAACATATAGCACTTAGCGTATCTTAGCGTTATAGCTTTAAGACATAGAAATTAATCCTTCACGCACCTAACTGATAAGCCAAGTTGTTTATGGCCATTTTGGAAAGTTGCATTTTGCCCATATTTACTTAAACTACAGTATTGTGCAATATCGTCGTTAAATTTGTTTAAACTCCAAAAACCCGTATGGAAACCAATAAAATTATAATTCCCATAACTATAGCGTAAGCCCCCAAATAGCACATTAAAATCTGAACCACCGCCAATAACCATTTGGCTAAAAGCAAAATCGTTTACGCCTTCAGATCCCCCTAAGTTTTTAAGCAGTTTTTTCCATTCGCTTTTTTTTGGCAGATGCCAACCTTCAGGGCAAATCTCTTTAGCTGTTTCCCAACTATACAAACTACCGTAGATATTGCAATTTAATGAATTGTCGTCATAGCAAAAACTCTTATTATCAACGTAGTAGTTAAGATTATCCGCCATCCATACCTGATCCTTAATTTTTACTGTACCATACAACTTGCCATCCCTTCTATCTGTCATCCAGTTAGAACTGTTCTGATAAATATCATCAAGAATAACTACTTGGGTAAGCTTTTCGCCATATACCCAAATCGAGTCCTCCCATATTTGTTTACCTTTTATTTCGATAAAATGGCTTCCCGGATGTATTTTTTTTAAAACAAGGGTTGAGTTTTCAGATATCGCTTGTATTTTTCTTCCATCGAAATATAAATCGCCACCGATTTTCGATTTTAACCTAATAGTACCATAAACAGAATTATCCCTATGTAAAATTGTATCAGCAAGGATAAATAAAAAATCGCCCTCGTTTAATACTTTATGATGAATTTTCCCGTATTGTGGGTGTTGCTTGTTTTTACTTATATTTACTACATTTGTCTGTAAAAATTCACCCAACTCAGTCGCTGTCAGATAATCATCCCTGTAAAGGTCTGCATTTTTGCTAGTCAATGCCTTAATAAACTGTTTACAGAAAATGCTTTCATCAGGTACATTTTCATTTTCGCTACCACTTGTAATAAATTGCCTAACTGGGCCCGTGGTTGAATACGATAATGCCTCAGGTACAGTTCTTTCCGTTGAAAACATGGCACCTGAAAAACAAGCATCAAACAAAAAAAGAGCGTGTTTTGACCGTATCTGCTTTGCATAAATTTCAATTTGTGAGGTTTCTATCGATTTAGCCTGAAAACCTGCTAAATCTTTTTTAGGCAAGGGGGCATTTTTTGGGACGATATAGGCTAAATTATCGCCATACAATGTTTTAACGGTGTATCCGTGTCCGGCAAAATAGAATAACAACCGATTATTTACATTTTGCCCATATTTTTTAATGAAATTTGAAAAAACCCTGTCAAGATGTTCTTTGTCAAGATTTTCATACACCTCTACATTAAAACCATGCAACTCAAGAGCCTTTTTTACTTCTTTTACATCCTTTTTAACACCCGGAAGATAATCCCAACCATTTGAATAATTACTAATTCCGATTATCAGCGCATGGCTTTGTTCATAAGTTAATTTATTCCCATAATCAATTTCTATATTGAAAGCTTTGGTCCCAGTTTTTTGTGAATATCCAAAAACCGCAGTAAATATCATCAGAATTAAAACTATTACTTTCATTCGTTTACTTTTTGATATTAAGCAAAGATAATAAAAAAAAGAAATCCCTGAATTATTATAATTCAGGGATTTTTAATTAAAATCTACCAATAATACTTTGTTAAATCAATCTATCAGCTTTAATTAATCCATTGAACCAATCATTTTACCAGGATCTACCCATTTGGTAAACTCATCATCGGTTAAATAACCCAATTCTAAGGCTGCTTTACGTAAGCTGGTATTATCATTGTAAGCTTTTTTTGCAATTTTGGCGGCTTTTTCGTACCCGATATGTGTATTTAAAGCTGTTACCAACATTAAAGAATTTTCAAGGTTATCAGCAATAACCTCTTTATTAGGTTCAATACCCACAGCCATATTGTTTGTAAACGAAACACAAGCATCGCCGATTAAGCGTGCCGCCTGAAGGAAATTATAAATCATTACCGGTTTAAATACATTTAATTCGAAATGGCCGCTCATGCCACCAACCGCAATGGCCGCATCGTTGCCAATAACCTGGGCACATACCATTGTCATTGCTTCAATTTGCGTAGGGTTAACTTTGCCAGGCATAATTGACGAACCCGGCTCATTAGCTGGTATAATAAGTTCCCCAATCCCACAACGTGGCCCTGATGCCATTAAACGGATATCATTTGCAATTTTCATTAAGCTTACAGCTACGGTTTTTAATGCACCCGATGCTTCAACAATTGCATCGTGGGCAGCTAAGCCTTCATATTTATTCTGGCCCGTAACAAAAGGCAGCCCGGTAAACCCGGCAATTTTTTCGGCAACAAGTTTTGCATAGCCTTTTGGTGTATTTATTCCTGTTCCAACAGCAGTACCGCCAAGTGCAACTTCCGATAAATGGGCAAATGTGTTTTTAATAGCAATTAAACCATGGTCTAACTGCGAAACATAGCCCGAAAATTCTTGCCCTAAAGTTAATGGGGTTGCATCCATCCAGTGTGTGCGTCCAATTTTTACGATATTTTTGAATTCTTCGGCTTTTTTCGCCAATGTATCCCTTAAAAGTTCAATTCCGGGGATAGTTGTTTCAATCAACATTTTATATGCTGCAATATGCATAGCTGTTGGGAAAGTATCGTTTGACGATTGAGATTTATTGACATCATCGTTAGGGTGTATCAGCTTTTCACCTTCGCCAAGTTTACCACCATTAAGCACGTGTGCCCTGTTAGAAACCACTTCGTTAACATTCATGTTTGATTGTGTGCCCGAACCTGTTTGCCAAATAACCAAAGGGAATTGATCGTTTAATTTACCCTCGATAATTTCGTCGCATACTTCTGATATTGCAGCTTTTTTTTCTTCGGCCAAAACGCCTAAGTCAAAATTAGCGTGGGCAGCAGCCTTTTTTAAAAAGCCAAACGCCTTAACTATTTCAATTGGCATTGAAGCGGGATCCCCTATTTTAAAATTTTCATGAGATCTTTGGGTTTGTGCACCCCAATACTTATCTGCGGGCACCTTTACATCGCCCATTGTGTCTTTTTCAATTCTGTAGTCCATGGTTTTTATCTATTTAATTATATTTTAAAAACATTTTTATGCAAACGAAATTAAACATAATTATTTAAATATGTAAGTTTGTATTAATGTTTGTAAACACCATGATGGAATAATTGAAATTGTTTATTTTTAGTTAATCCGTTTTTTTCACCAATACTACTTTAACCCTGTCTGCTTTTTTTATTTTTTTACGGAAATTATAGAAACCCATATATTCAGTGGCAGCAAAAAAGCCTTTTTCAACATAAAACTTACGTACAAAAACTATGTTTGTCCCATCTACATTTATTTTTGTTGCATAACCGCCAAACTTACCCACATAATTTTTTTCCGACGGCAACGATTCAACTTTATAAGTCTCAGGGATTTGCATTTTAATGGTATCGATATCTACATAGCCCCTTTTTATCTCAAATGGTCTTTTTCTTTCCGTATTCTTTTTTGGCACATACACTGTATTCCCTAACAGGTTCATTTTCAAGAACATACGCTTACTACTAACTGAGGCTAGTTTAGGTATATCCATTTCTAGGTTTTCTATAATTGATGGTATTTCGCTTTTATCAACCTTATAGCTAAACGATTTAATAATTGCACCAGATACATCGTAAGTATTGTGCAAAAACTTTTTTTGGTCTTTTACAGATTTGTAAATTTCGCGTTCGCGGGCTTCGTAATTTAAGCCGCTAAAAACAGTCTTGGCTTTTAACAGTGCATTACCGTTTTCACCAACACTTATTTGCGTATTTCTTGTTTGCAAATTAATTTCTTTGGTATATTCCGGTGTTTTTACAAGTTTGCCACCATTTTCATCAACTAATAAAACATGGCGGTTATCGGTAAACCTGCCCAAAAAACCAAATGGTTGTTGCTGGTCGGTGCACTCTAACCAAATCGTGTCTTTTTCTTGCGGTATGCAGAGTATAACATGGTTAAACTGGTTGCTTGGGAAATCTGAAATAATATCATCATTATACCGCCCGGCATTAACAAGTACATAATGCGATTTTACCCCTACAAGTTTTAACATAGTATACATGTAATTTGATAAGGCCTTGCAATCGCCATAGGCATTTTCATCAACATATTGGGCAGGGAACGTTTGCCAACCACCAATACCAAGCTGTACAGACACATACCGGGTTTTGCCCTGCATGTATTCATACAAAATTTTTGCTTTTTCCCGGTCGGTTTTAGCATCCTTGGTTAAATCTTTTATTTTTTTATACGTCTCAACAGAAAGCACGTCCCTACCTTGGTTTAGTTCGTAGTTCCATTTACCAAAAGCATCCCAACTATCCATTGATCCCCCGTAATCGTCCATTTTAAACTTTACGGGCGATGTTATCAGCATTGGCTCATAATGAACCGGCGAAGGCAGATAGCCCTCGTACTCTTTAGCAACCAGGTTTGTTTCTTCCCATGTATATTTTGTGCCTTTTTTCAACTTAGAAACATTAAGTTTGTTTTGCAGGTTATATTCTTTGTAATCAAACTTCATATTTTCAGGAAGTATAATTTCAATTTTTGACGATAACACACTTGTTTTTGAACCGCCTTGAAAACTCCAGTATGGGAATGATAAAATCCCTTCAATTATCCTTTTATACTCATAAACAATGGTGTATGGATAAGTATGATAATTGTATTTTAAGATTATTCGTCTGTTATCTTCAAATAATGATCCGCTTGATACAGCACTTACATCTTCAATTTCGTCCCAACCGAGCTTTTTTACCGGTTGCCGGAAGCATTATAAATAGTGCCTGAATAACCAGACAATTTTAAATTTTTATTATAGCCGATTGATTTCCTTTCATATCTACGGGCATATTGGTCTGTAATTAAAACAGCAAATTTAACATGTTCAACAGCCTTTCCTTCGTCAATAACCTTAAATTCCCTGTAGTCTTCCCAAATAATATAATCAGCATCTTTTTTCATACTGTCAGGCAGCGAATAGTAATTATACTGCGCATTAGCTGTAAAAATTACCAAAAAGATGGTATAAATCAATAATATAAATTGTTTTCTCATAAGTTTAAGTTTATATCCTTTTCAACACCACTTGCTCATTAAGTTTTTCAATCACATGGGTATAAAATTCACGTAACAACTTATATTCCTCAGCGGTAAAAATTGGTTTGTTAATTTTTAATTGACTAAGGATTTGTAAACTTCCTCCGGTTACTTGTGCCCTAAAAGAAAAAACAGCGGCTTTATTTGGTAAGGTTATTAAAGCATTTTCAGGCAATTCTTCAGCTTTGTAATTATCGGGTATTTTGTAATTAACCATAATTTTTTGAAGTTTAGGGATACCAAAATTTACAGGATATTTACGTGTTTCACTTTCAAAAGGGTTTTCTGTTATTTGATTATTTATTACCACGGGTAAATATATTATTTCAGCCTCGGTGTCGATATTGTTGAACTCAGAAATTTGGATTTTTTCAGCAAGTGTTTTCGAAGGGTCCAGTTCATTGTTTATATGTATTTCTTCAATTTCCCAATCGTCCTGTTCCTTTTTTGTGTTTTCCATATACTTTTCTTTACCGTCTCTGTTTATTTTATGCCTTAACATCCTTGCATTTTCGCCTCTATATTTATTCATAAGCATCCCCGATAAAGTACCATCGGATGTTAATGAAATCATTGCCATATTATTGGTATAGCTTTGTTCATTTGTCCTTAAATCAACCCACATAGTACTGTTATCTTTAACAATTAAACCTTTATCGTTCATGCACCTAAAAGGTAATTGCCCCGGCAATAAAAAATCGGCAATTGCATCAAGCAATATAATTTTACCTTCGATAACAGCTGCGGCAATAACATAGTTAAAATCAGAGCGGCGGGGGTAATAAGTGTTAAGCCTACCATGCCGCCTTGTACTGAGCAATACCGGATATGACACAAGGCCAACACCCTTTAATAGGTTTACCAAAGCTAAATTTACCTCGGCAACATTGCCTATTTGTTCATTAAAAGCCGACCGTAAGGTGTTTTCGATGTAATAACCGTATTCACCATTCCATTTTATGTGTTTTTTAAGGCTTTTATAGGCCATCGAAACTTTTTGCGCATCAGGAACATTTGCGGCAATAATAGGGTCAGCTAGTTTTTTTGTTATACTTTTTCTGTCTATGGCTGTACCAAAACGATCTGTTTCCATTAATCCCCGTCCTATTTCGTCCCAAGTTGAAGTATATGTTTTTGTTGCTGATCTTGGAAAACTTACTGATAAAAGCTCAAATTCTACTTTTGCATAATAGTCGCTGGCAGTAGTTATAAATTTTTCGTTCCTAAAAGCAGGTACATCTTTAAACACCCAACGATTAATTGTAGCGGTATATTTCACACTATTGTCTGAATGGGATACCGGTGTTGGCCTTCCATTTTGATCAATATTTGTACCCCCCGAAATGAATATAATAGATCTTAAAGTATTAGTTTCTTCCGAAATTGCAGACGATATGTAGCCGCCAAAAACACGTTTATAATCAAAATACTCGGGTATTTCTGTCCTACACTCGCTCCAAATTACCGGTATCGGGCTTTGAAAATACCAAGTTGGTAAATTACTCAAAAATGGTGAGTTTAAAGTATATTTATATTCAATTACAGAACCTACTTTTGCATTAGGTATGGCAAATTTTTTCAACTTCCAGTGTTTCGACCTGTCCTCTGTAAAAGCTTTTTTTCTTGAAAGCTTGGTAGTAATTTTTTTTCCAT
>NBLH01000171.1 GCA_002084525.1 Bacteroidetes bacterium 4572_117
TAAAACAAGTTTTTATATTCACTGTAAATCTTTAACTTTGTAAATAAAGAATCAAGAATTGTTTTTTTATTGTGAACACTTATACAATGCTCGTGTGAAAACATTCAATTTAATTACCTTTTTACTAATTTTTCAACTATGAAATTTTTTAAATATCTACTTATATTAGTACTCATTTCCATTTTTGTTTCTTGTACAGAACAAAAATCTGGTCTTAAAATTGGCTTTTTAGTTAATTCTTTTGAAACTGCACGCTGGCAAAAAGATAAAAAATATTTTACAGAAAAAGTTAAAGAGCTTGGTGCTGAAGTAATCCTAAAATCTGCGAATGGTGATGAAAATCTACAGCATGCTCAAGCTTTAGAATTAATTGATCAAGGCGTGCGTGTATTAGTAATTGTAGCAGCTAACAGCAATACTGCGGCAGCAATAGTACGAGATGCCCACAAAAAAAATGTTAAGGTAATTGCTTATGCGCGTATCATTAAAAATTGTGATTTGGATTACCTTATCACTTTTGATGTTAAAAAAATTGGTGAATTGCAAGCTGATTATATTCTAAATAAGATTCCAAAAGGAAATTATGTGCTTATAAATGGTGATAAATCAGATATTAACGCCGTAATTGAACATAGTGGTGTGATGAAATCTTTAAAACCTGAAATTGATAATGGAAACATTAAGCTCATTTATGATGGATACATTGAAGCATGGTCGCCAAAAGATGCTGAATACACCATGACTAAAGTAATTGAAATGTGTGATGAAAAGATTGATGCCGTTATTGTTGGAAACGATGGAATGGCTGGAGCTGTTTATTCTGCTTTAGCAAACTATGGACTTAGTGGTAAAGTGTTAATTACTGGTTTAGATGCCGAAGCTATTGCTTGTAAAAGAATACTTAATGGTGATCAGGCAATGACCGTTTATATGTCGATTAAAAAACTGGCTTATGCAAATGCTGAATTAGCAGTAACCTTAGCTAAAAAGCAAAAAGTAAGCAAACAACTAAGCTTTATTAATAATGGAAGAATTGATGTTCCTTCTATTATTTTGGAACCACAAATCGTAGATAAAAATAATATAGAATCTACAGTTGTTGCTGAGGGATTTTTAACGATGGAAGAAATTAATAAAAATTCATATTAAACTGACAAGCTAAACAGCCAATTTAATATGAATTTAATGACTAATAAGATTAATGCCTCCCTTTATTTTGTTTATAGATCTGTTTAAAGATTTTTTGAAGTTGGCAATCAATTCCAAGTAGACAGCAGCTTAGCAAAGCCTATCTTGCGAGAAACTGAAGACTGTTCTTGTTCCAAAATAGTAAATACGTAAAAACTAAGGGCTTGTTAGGGAATAATATTTACAATTTAAAGGTAGCTGATTAGTTTTTTTCAATTTGGAAAAACTGCAAATAGCAAGACTATTTGAAACGTTTTTCAAAGAAGAAAAAGTGTAAAAGAACAAATTTAAATGTAAAAATTATTTATTACATGCCCTAAAGAAGCAAAAACTTTATTGACAGTATTTAATTAAATGAATTAATTATACCTATAAAATCTTCGGCTTTTAGCGATGCACCACCAATTAGGCCACCATCAACATCAGGTTTTGAAAAAAGTTCTACCGCATTTGAGGGCTTACAGCTACCACCGTATAAAATGGTAGTATTATCGGCTATATCGTTTCCGAATTTTTCAACAATCAATTTACGAATATATGCATGCATTTCTTGAGCCTGGTCAGAGCTGGCAGTTTTACCTGTACCAATTGCCCAAACAGGCTCGTAAGCAATAATTACTTTTTCAAAATCTTCTTTACTTAAATTAAAAACAACATTTTCAATTTGTTCTTTAACAACATCAAAATAGTTTCCGGCTTCCCTTTCTTCAAGTTTTTCGCCACAGCAAAAAATAGGTTTCATGTTGTTTTCGATCACCAAATTTACTTTTTTCATTAAAGTTTCATTAGTTTCTCCATAATATGCCCTACGCTCTGAATGGCCCAGAATTACCGCCTTAACACCAAATGTGCTTAGCATTTTTGCAGATACCTCGCCAGTGAAGGCACCTTTTGCCTCAGAAGCGCAATTTTGTGCAGCTAAACATATACGTTCAGTATTAATTAACTGATTTACAACAGATAAGTGAGTATGAGGAGGTGCAATAACCACCCCTGTTTCTTTGTTTTCAACTTCGTTCTTAACCATTTTGTTTATACTGGTGGCTAAAGCTGAACCTTCTTGAAGGGAAGTGTGCATTTTCCAGTTTCCTGCAACAATTTGTTTTCTCATGTAAATATAGTTTTAATTAAATTTTCATATTTCAGGCATCAAAAATAAGAATTTTTTTCTGTTATTGATAATTTGTTAATAAATGCTTTCTTTTGGTTAACAACAAATACGTAATTTTGTGATGTAATTTTAAAATAGCATTTGGTTATAAAAAATAATTTATCATGGAAACAAAAATAATCGACCTACTAAAAACAGAACTTAAAAATATCAGGTCAACTGAACATGTATCGAATTTGGTTTTCCGAAAAGGCAGTTCGTTGTTTATAAACGGACAAAGCCAAATGCTGACACAATCGAAACAATTATTTGAGTTTTCGGTTGATGATGAGTTTGGTGATTACAGGGTGGCTATTTCGATTGATGAAAATTTGGAAACAAAATGTAATTGTAAATCGGATGAATTATGCCAACATAAAATTGCAGCCCTTATGCAATTGCACGAAGAATTATCGAGAAGTAACTCGGAACCAAAAGCCACGGGGAAAGAATATACACGCGAGGGGATGATAAAACGGGTAATTGCCGAACGTGAAGAAAAAGCAAAAAAAGCAGAATATAGGATTGAACAATCGGATAATATTTACGGCGAACATATTTTGTATAATGAAAAAAGTGTAGAGTATAAAATAACTTTTTATAATTTTAGTAAAGAACACGGCTACTGTTCGTGCCCTGATTATGCAACAAATAAACTTGGAACCTGCAAACATTTAATGTATGCTTTCAGGTATTTTAAAGAACAGAAAAGAACACCCGAATTTTATAAACATGAGTATCCTTTTGTAGAAATATTCCTGCACCCTTTTAAAGATTATAGGATTTCGTGGTTTTACCCAGGCAAACTCGACGATAAACTTAACAGATTGATATTCAAGCATTTTGGTAAAGAATCTATACTGCCAGATGATAAGGTTTTAGATTTTTTAGGTTTTATGAACGAATCGCAAGAGCATAAACAAATATTGATTAGGCCGGGTGTACAAGAGCTTGTTGAAAAGGCTTACGATAAAGAAATGCTTGCTGAAATAAAAGAGCATACTACTGTTGATTTTTCGCCTTTAAAGCTAGAACTATTCCCGTATCAAAAAGAAGGTATTGAGTTTGCCACTTTTAAAGAAGGTTCAATAATTGCCGATGAAATGGGTCTGGGAAAAACTATACAGGCAATTGGCACAGCAATAGCCAAAAAAGAAATTTTCGGCTTTGAACGCACGCTTGTTGTTTGCCCAGCGTCGATAAAAGAACAATGGAAAAATGAAATTGAACGTTTTACAAACGAAAAAGCTACGGTTGTAAGTGGTTATCCTGATGCGAGAGAAAAAATTTATGCCGATTGTGAAGATTATTTTTTAATTGTAAATTATGAAACCGTTTTACGCGACAAAAAAGCGATAAATAAATATAATACCGATTTTATTGTGCTCGATGAGGCCCAACGCATAAAAAATTACGATACACAAACATCTAGTGCGATAAAATCCTTGAAAAAGAAACATTCATTAATTATTACAGGTACGCCAATAGAGAACCGTTTGATAGATTTATATTCGATAGTTGCATTTTTAGACCCTGGTTTTTTATCGCCTTTGTGGGAATTTTCGTACCAGCATTGCTTTTTCGATATTAAACAAAAAAATAAAATTACCGGTTATTATAATTTACAGGAATTAAAAGAGCGTTTATCGTCTATTTTGCTCAGGCGCGAGAAAAAAGAAGTAATAAAACAACTACCAAATATCAGCCACTTAGATATCCCAGTTGAAATGCATCCCGAGCAACGCCAATACCATTCATCGTTTAGTTCAGGTATAGCAAAAATTTTACGTAAAAAATTTATTACACCTTTTGATATGCAAAGGTTGATGATGCTTTTATCGAAAATGCGAATGGTATGCGACTCCACTTACCTTGTTGATTTTGAGACGAATTACTCGCCTAAACTTATTGAACTTAAATATGTTTTATTTGAAAAGCTAGATATTTACAATAACGATAAAAAGATTATCATTTTTTCGGAATGGAAACGCATGAACAACATTATTGCAAAAATGTTGCGAGAAAATGATATTGGATTTGTTGAGTTAAACGGTAGTGTTCCGGTAAAAAAACGTGGCAACCTAATTAAAGAATTTGAAGAAAATGAGCGTTGCCGAGTATTTATTTCAACCGAGGCTGGAGGTTCCGGGCTTAATTTGCAAGTAGCCGATACTGTTATTAATTTTGAACTGCCATGGAACCCTGCCAAAAAAAACCAACGAATTGGAAGGATTGACCGTATTGGGCAAAAAAATGAAAACCTTACCGTTATCAGTTTTATTACAAAAGATTCTATTGAAGAAAAAATTGCAGGTGGTTTAGCTTTAAAAC
The DNA here is from genome assembly GCA_002084525.1 of Bacteroidetes bacterium 4572_117. Classification (GTDB taxonomy): domain Bacteria; phylum Bacteroidota; class Bacteroidia; order Bacteroidales; family NBLH01; genus NBLH01. The sequence continues at coordinate 4,670 of NBLH01000171.1, forward strand.
AAAACTTATTTGATGGCGTTTTAAGCCCAGATAGTACTACCGAAATAGTTGACTTCAGCGAAAAAGGCAAATCGCAATTCTTAAAACAATTAGAGGAGGCTATTATTGATATTGATGAAACGACCCCATCTGACGAAACCGAAGAAAAAATGACGGTTGCTGCTGAAACTTCAGAAGAAAAAGATACCAGACCAACTACCGAAAAAGACAATGAAGAGAGAAAAGACCCCGAAAAACTTGCCGACGATAAACAAGATAATATTGCGACTAAAGAAAAAACGACTAAAGAGCTGGAACAGGTTATGAATCAAGGAATTGGCTTTCTCTCTGGTTTATTTAAAATGGCTACGGGTAAAGATATTGCCATGGATGATAAATCAATAACAGTTGATAAAGAAACAGGTGAGGTTACTATGAAATTTAAGCTGCCTGTTTAATATATTTTTTAGCAAATAATAAACGTGTGAAATATTTTGAAAGCATATACAATTTAAACAAATTTTATAAGGTAGACAGCAAACACCCGCTAATTGAATTGTATTATCGTACATCAATACATTACTAAATATTTCGGAAAGGTTTTATGCCCGGCAATTTAATACACGTAAAACAATGTGCAATCAACTTTCTAGCGATTTTTTCAAACAACTTAAGTATTACACCGAGCCGGAAAATTTGGATAAACAACCCTCTTTATTGTTTTTCGCTAAAAAATTAAATGTAACACCAAACTATTTAAGCGATACAATAAAACATCATAATGGAAAATCTGCATTAAATGTTATCCAATATTGGCATTTTTCAAAATACCACAATAGTAGTTAACTGTTAATTAACAGGTAATTAGAAACTGGTAATTAAAAATAAATATCTCATATTCTTAATTACTAATTACCAATATACTAATTACTTTCAAAATATAAGTAATGCAGATATTTAAAATATCCCAGACAATCTAAACCAGAGCGTTAAAACTTTGTAACACTCTGAATATCAGGACTTTGAAAAATAAATCTTGATATCTTAAAGTGCTGATTGCTAGAGGGTTAATTATTAATTTATAATTTAACGAAGTGTTGCTCATGATAAAATGTATATTTTAAACTGTGAAAGAAAAATTAGCCATATTTACAACTTTTGCCAACTCTCTTTACCCTAACGAAGTTAATTATTTGGCAAAAATACAAAACTTTAAGGATCAGGATAATATAAACATTTTGAACACAATAGTTTACAATGTAAGTCACCTGGACAAGCCAAAAAACTACAGTGTAGGTATTGATAAACGAAAATATTCGAAACTTAAAAATTGGATTACAGGCCAATTAAATAAAATAGATGTCGATTATTTTTTTGAATGGCTTATTGAAATCGATAAAAAAATGAATACTGACAATATTTTGGTGGCAGATGATGAAAAAATAATCCTAAAAAAGCTTAAAAGTATTGTCCCAACCAGTTATTATTTTATCAGGTTTTATGAGCTTTGGGAAAGCTATAAAGATTATTTGCTTATCAGGATGCGTTTTCACATGTATGAAAGCGTAAGCAGTTATTTGGAAACCTATCGCAGCAATTACGAAAATACCCTAAAAATAAATAGGGAGTTACGAAAAATAAGCGAGCATATTGTACATAGCAAACAAATTAATGAAATTGTTGACCAAAATAATGTTAAGCAATTAGAGTTATGCATGTAAAACTCGATGAATTAGATAAAGCAGAATATTATGGACGCTTGTCGGTTAGGCAAAAAAATGCTGATTATATTTTTTACCTGAATAATTTTTCGAATATTTTATTGAAGAAGCAAAAATATAAATTGGCACTTGCTTATCTTTCCAAAGCCATTCCCGAAGTAAAAAAAGCAAATAATTTTTATCATAAAGTTGGGTTTACATCCTTGTTTATCAAGGCATTAATCAAAACGAAGTCATATAAACAAGCTATAAGTTATGGAAAAACGTTTTTAGATGTTTACCAACACGAAATTTTTAATTTCAGGTGGCATCTTTTTTTTAATGTATATTTGGAAGCGCTTTTTTTTGGTGAAGTTTATAATACGATTGTACATTTGTGCAAAAAGTATAATTTTAACACAAAAGAACAAAAACTTTCAGGTACAAAAAACAGGGCTCCTAAAATACAGTGGTATTGTACACTTTCACAATATATGACAAATTCAATAAGTGAAAAAAAATGTATCGAAAAGCTAAAGAAAAGCATTGTAAATACTAATTTATCAGATAATGAAAAACAAAAATTGGCTTTTCTATTAAAAATGGTATCGCCAATAATGTATAAACAGATTTTCTGAAAATAAAACGTACCAAGCCCAGTAGATGCAGGGCAATCGGGTTAAAACTGAATATGTTATTTCTTTTATAAAAGTTCTTTAGATATAGAAACTAAGCCACAGATTCACAAATTTTAGAGTAATTTTTATTAAATTGCACAGAAAACAAGCTATGCTTGTTTTAAAATCTGGGAACGGCTTTAGCCCTCAACACAGTTAATCTGTGGCAATAATTACGATAAATAACAATTCAAAATTAATTAGATAAACAATATTAAAATAATAAAAAATGAAAAAACTAGTTCAAATAATATTGCATAAATTCTATAATGCTGATAATCAAATAGATTCCGCATTAAATGCTAACTATGTTGTTTCACTGGTTAATTATAGCAAAGAGAATAAAAACCTTGATATTTTAAAACAATTTGAATACCCTCAGCGATTTGGATTTCCGGTAATTGTTATACTAGATGCTGATGGAAGGCGGTTACATACCCAAAATTCTGTGCACCTTGAGCAGGGCAGGGGATACAGCAAAAAAAAGTTCTTGGAATTTTTAAATAACTGGTCGCCAAAAGCTTTAAATCCCGAAAATTATAAAAAGTAAAACCACCGCCCCAATGACTTAATGACTCAATGATTTAATGACTTAATGACCCAATGACCCAATGACCCAATGACTTAATGACTTAATGACCCAATGACTTAATGACTTAATGATTTAATGACTTAATGACCCAATGACTTAATGACCAAATGACTTAATGACCCAATGACTTAATGACCCAATGACCCAATGACCCAATGATTTAATGACTTAATGACCAAATGACTTAATGACTTAATTGATTAGAACAACCTTGTGAAACTTAACACTTAATGACCCAATGACTTAATGACCCAATGACCCAATGACTCAATGACCAAATGACCCAATGATTTAATGACTTAATGACTCAATGATTTAATGACTTAATGAC
>NBLH01000015.1 GCA_002084525.1 Bacteroidetes bacterium 4572_117
TTCTAATATCATGTAATACTTTAGGGGCATTTAACCTTCCGTTAGTTAAAAAGTAATGGCTTAAAACAGCAATCATAAAATCGGGGGGTATAAAATCCCCTTTTTCATCAACAAACATTACCCTATCGGCATCTCCATCGAAAATAATTCCCAAATCGCAACTTTCTTTTTTTACAAGTTTCTTAAGGTCTTTCACATTTTTCTGTACAAGCGGGTTTGGGTCGTGGTTAGGGAAGCTCCCATCAAGTTCATCATATAAATAAGTAGGGTGATCAGCCAGCAAATCTTTAATCAGCAGAGCCGCCATACCATTTGAGCAGTCAATTGCTATATTTAGATTAGAAATATCGGGCAAATACCTCTTTAAAAAAACAATATAATTGTCCTTGACATCAAAAGGGAAAATCCTGCCTTTTTTTTCGGCAATAACAATACCTTTGGTATTCATAAGTTTTTCAACTTCTTGCAAACCATTTTCATAACCAACAGGTAAGGCGTTTGTAGTAGACACTTTTAACCCGTTATATTCTTTTCCGTTATGCGAGGCAGTTATCATAACCGATGCATCAAACTGGTGTTTGGCAGTTGCATAGTACACCATAGGTGTTGTAGCAAGCCCGGCATCGTAAACGGTTGCTCCACTGTGTTGCATCCCTTTTGTAAGGTATTCAAAAACCTCAGGCGAAGATAAACGCACATCCCTTCCCACAAGGACTCTGTCGGCATTTAGTACTTTTGGCAAAAAATAACCAACTTTGTATACATCGTTTTTATTAAAATCAACATTGTATACTCCTCTTATATCATAAGCATGAAACGCATTCATAGCACATTTTAATTAATTTAAAAGCACTAAATTAATAATAATTGTTCTATCAAAAAGTGTTTTTTACCAAAATTGTAAAATAATATCAAATAACATATACTTAGGTTTTAGGCCTGCGGATTTGAAGGTTGGGCTAACTTGCTGATATTTAGTATGTTGTGGTATAAATATTTGTGTTTGTAAACTGCTGATTGCTAGTAGGTTAATGTTTGTGTTGAGGTGATAAAAACCTAGTGTTTTGCAATTATTTTTACCCTTACTTTTATAAGTCTTCGTTTAGTGAGCATAGATTTGTGAATTATGATTTTTTTTATGCGTTTGCCTTATAAAATTTCGACGGAAACTTGTATTTATTTCAAATTTAATCATTTAAAGTATAGCAAACTTATTCAAATGGGGCTATGTGTATTGTTGCCTCAAAATCCATTTCTTTTTTAATTTCCGATTCAATTTTTTCCGTTATAAAGTGTGCATCGGCTAACGAAATATGGGCAGATAACTTAATATGGAATGTTATTTCTGTATGGTGGCCATATTTGTGGACATGCAAATGATGAAAATTAACATCCTTATTAGTTGTTTTGCAAATTAATTCCTTAATTTTAGCTTCAATAGCTGCATTAGGCTTCTCACCCATCAATGGTTTAATTGCCTCGCTAATTACCTCATAACTAGCATAAAAAATCAATAAGGCAACCATAATGCCAAGTGTTGAATCGAGCCACCAAAAGCTGTTGCCAATAAAAATACCAATCAATATAATTACCGACGAAATAGCATCGCTCCGGTGATGCCATGCTTCTGCTTTTAATGAGTTTAAATTTGTTTTTTTATAGCTCCATATTGCATATTGTGCCATCAATTCTTTCACCACAATAGAAATAATGGTTACAACAATTACAGATGTCCCAAAATTTGCCGATTGATGGTCGAACAGTTTTTTTACCGAATCAATTAAAAAATTAAAAGCTATTACCGATAAAAGTACACCTATTATTAAGGATGCAATAATCTCAGCTCGCCCATGACCAAACGGATGGTTTTCATCGGCAGGTTTATTGGAAATCCTGATGGCAATTAGTAAAATTATTGAGCTTAATGAATCGGTAAGCGTATGCCAGGCATCGGCAATAACAGCAACTGAGCCAGATATAAGCCCTACCCATAGTTTCAATGCAAAAAGCACTACATTACTCAGTAACGAAAGCCAACCTTCTATAATGGCATATTTTGTATTGGTTTTTTTCACATTCTTTAATTATATCATTTCATCATGAGCTTAGTCCAAAAAGCCCTAATACGATATTTTCAGCAACTTATTACCCCAACCCTAAAGGGCGAAGTTGCTGAAAATCAGGACGCCCTTTAGGGTTAGGGGTAAATCCTGATTTTCAGATTGTATTTTTTCTCCCTTTTTAGACTAGACTCAATCATATAAATTTAAAACAATTACATAATTTAAACTAATGAACATGAAAAATTTACAAAAACTATGTATTGTGCTAATATTAAGCATATTAGCAGCAAACATTAATGCACAGAAAACAATTTACAAACCGCTTGACATCAACAATGTTGAATTTTCTTTTGACGATTTTGGCAGCATGTGGACTTTTGACGCTGTACCGGTTAAAAAATATGAAGAAAAATATGGTTTTAAAGCCGATAAAGAATGGTTAAACCATGTACAAAAATCGGCATTGCAGTTTGGTGGGGGCTGTTCAGGTTCATTTGTGTCAGCTGATGGTTTAATAATGACCAATCACCATTGCATAAGGGGGAAACTCAAAGGCATTGAAAAAGATGGCGAAAACCTTATGCGTGATGGTTTTTATGCAGAAAAACTTACTGACGAACGAAGGATTGAAAATCAGTTTGTTGACCAGCTAATTTCAATTATAGATGTTACCGACGAAGTTTTAAAAGCAATTGCAAAAGGAAAAACAGATGCAAAAAAAATTGACTCCAAGGATAAAAAAATTAATGACCTCATAAAAAAGTACGAAAAGAAAACGGGCTTAACATGCAAAGTAGTAACTTTATACAATGGAGGGAAATATTCGCTTTATGCCTATAAAAGATATAACGATATTAGGTTGGTAATGGCACCTGATTTACAAATAGCCGCGACCGGTTGGGATTGGGACAATTTCACATACCCACGTTACGAACTTGATTTCGCTTTTTGCCGTGCTTATGATGAAAATGGGAAACCTGTTAAAGTTGACAATTATTTTACTTGGAGCGAAAAGGGTGCAGCATCTGGAGAACCAATTTTTATTATTGGCCGGCCCGGAAATACCGACCGTTTGCTATCAATGAAAGAACTGGAATATTATAGAGATATTCGCCATCCAAGAGTCCTTAATATGCTAAATGACAGATACATGAAGCATTTTAAAATATACCAGGAAAATAGCAATTTAAAGAACTTGGAAACCTTATTTGGTGTATCTAATGGTAGAAAAGCTTATGCAGGTATGTTAATTGGCTTAAACGATGATTATATTATGGCAAAAAAACACGACTTTGAAAACAAGCTAAAGGCAAAAGTAAAAGCCGATGAAAAATTAAATAAAAAATATGGCCATGTTTGGGATGAAATAGGTTCAGTTATCGATAAAATAAAAACTGACCCACGTAATAATAAACTACATAAATCATTAGAGGTATTAAACCAAAAACTTGGTCGTTTGATTTATGAAGTATACAGCAGCCAAATACCACCAGATGCAACATCAACATTGCGAATTTCGGATGGTGTAATTAAAGATTATGAATATAATGGTACAATTGCACCAGGTAAGGTAACTTATTACGGTTTATGGAACAGGTATTATTCTTTTGGCGAAAAAGAATATCCATGGGGCTTGCACGATAGATGGCAAAAAGTACCAAAAGGTCTGGATTTATCAACACCAGTAGGTTTTGCCTCAACAAACGATATGGTTGGTGGTAATTCGGGTAGCGCAGTTATTAATAAAAAAGGCGAAGTAGTTGGATTAATCCACGATGGTAACCTTGAAAGTTTAGCGGGTGCATTTATTTTCTTAGCTGAAAATAACCGTGCGGTGGCAACTGACTCGTGGGGTTTAATGGAGGCATTAAAACTGGTTTACAAAACCGACCGTTTGGTTAATGAACTGCAAAATAGTAAAATAAAATAACTAATTACCCTAAATCCGCAGACCTGTTAATGAACGTCTCACATAGTTAGAGCTTGGGGTGTTAAAAATCTGGCTTTTTGAATTTATTTTCGCCCCCTACTTTTTTCAAACGATCAATAACATGTTGATATTGAGTAATTTAAAGCGTTTCGCATTTTTTGGTTTACCAATTAATTAACAAAAAGGTTTTTGCTGTTTTTTTAGCCCCAAAGTGGGCGTGTACAGTATTAAATTAGATGTAAACACCCTTCGGGCTCAATTGTATATATGTTTGCATATTAAAATCAATCAAATTCACAAAATTACGCCGGAAACTTATATTTATTTCAAATTATACCATTTTAAAATCACAAACCCCGGTATAATGCCGATGTAGAATCAAAGCTGATAAATGAATTAATGAACCGGGTTTTCTAGCCCGGCAAAGCTATATTTATCAGCAATTTTGATTCACAATCGGTACAATTGTTTTTTCGCCGGCGGTTTGCTTACGCCTATTTTATCCCGGCGCTACGCACCGGGCTATTGCTGTCAGGCCCTTTCAAAGCCTGCCCCGTATTGTTACCGGGACTACCCTTTTTAGCCAAAATTTTGAAACACTAATGCCTCCTTGCATTAAACCCAAGCAATAAACTTATCCTTATTCCCTTTGGTGATGGAACCACAGCAATATTTATCGGGAAATTAATGCTGTTTGATTGAAGTGTTAATCCAGCAGCAAATACGAAGGCAGCACCAGAAAGAGACACATTTGGCCCAAAACCAAACTCTACCCCTTTTGCACTTCTTATGCCTACTAAAAAGCTTGCACTTGGCAGAAACACATTTTGCTCCAACCCACCAATTAGTAACACAGCTTCAACAAGGCCGGCAACACCGGTAGGGAGTGTAAAAAAACGGGTTTCGAATTGCCACCCAAATTGGGTTATAAAAGGTTCTGTATCAAAACTGCTTTTTAATTCATCAGCTAATTCACCTTTACCAATTATTGTAAAACCAATCCTGGGGCCATTCAAATTTACTGGCTCAATTATCTCTATTTCATTTTGTTGAGCTTTTACAATATTAGTTTGAAAAAAACATCCCAAAACAAGTATTGTATTTATTATAAGTAAATTTTTCATGTGCCTATTTTTTATTGTTTTTTATTTGCCCCATGGAACATCCATATTAGTCATCCCCTTTGGTAGCAAAGCCTTTATAATGGATGTTTTATATTTTAAATATTATATAGTCCCACAATCTCAGTTTCCTTATTTAAATAAAAGCTTAACCTAATGTATCTCAGCCACTTAACCTTACTATTTTCAATCTTAAAAATTAAAGCTATATTTTTATTTGTGTATACCAAACAGTTGTTTTTGTAGAAAAACCTATCTCCTAATTTACTAACAACCGTAGCACTGTCAATACCAACAAAAGCAAGCTCAGGCAAATCAAAATCATTATATTTTGCAATCAATTCAACCAAAATTTCATTTGGGTTTCTATAATCGTGCTGAAACTCATCTTTGGGCTGATAGGTTGTTATAACCAAGCCTTTCATCATTTCATGGTGTTTTTTTTTGTTAGGCCCAATATAACCTAACTGTGGGTTCCGTTTAGGTTTTCCATTAACTATCTGATTAGGTTTTTTAGGGTCGAATAAAAAAAAACGATATGCAACCCAATCTTTATCTGGTACTAAGTGATATTTTTTCATGTGGGAACTACCACTTAAAGATGCAACTTTTGTACTTTTGAAGCGATACAAATCAAACGGTTGTTGTAAGAAACTGTCAATATTAAAACCAGTTTCAATATTCTTTTTGTGCAATTTAATTTCAGCCAGGCTATCATCCTGAATTGCAACAATTATTTCAGAGCTATCCTTTTCGTTTTCAGTAGTTTTCTTATCTTTTTTTTCAGTTTGGCAAGAAATAAAGAACAAAAAAATCAACGGATATATGGAAGTATACTTTTTCATCATTATCAATTAAGTTAAGTTTACAATCAAATATACAAAAAAATTCAGATAATTCTATAAAAACAAATATCCAGGTTCAAACTTCATTCAAAATATCTACTAAACTTTTATGGGTAGTTGGGATTATTTTTTTTACCTCTGCCGGGCTTTTCCACATTACTTCGGTAATGTTTTCTTCGGTTTGGGGTATTAATTCTTCATCTTCCCCATATTTCATCAAAAACCAATAAGTGGTTTTGAACATATTTTTTCCACGAAAAACAAAAGTATGGTAAGTCTTTCCTATTTCATTGCCAATAAACAAACTAGATATCCCGCATTCTTCTTCAACTTCGCGGATAGCAGCTTCAGCTTTTTTTTCACCCTTTTCAATTTTCCCTTTTGGTAAATCCCAAATACCATTCCGCCTGATCATCAACACATTGTTGTGGTTATTAAAAACTAGGCCTCCTGCGGCTTTTATTATTTTAAATTTCTTTTTAAGTTGTTTAAATACTTTTTTAGGCTTATCTGTTTGTATAAATAATTTGGTAATTTTAGTATTTTTCTTGAATTCTTTTAGGGCTTTATAAAAGGACTTTTTACTTTTGTAGTGAATAAATTTTTCATTGATGTTATTATTTGTGTTACTTTTTTCTGAACTAATAACTATAACCCGGTCTTCAAAATAGATTTTATACATTTTATTATGCTTGATATTAAAAAATTAATTGCCAAAGAACTATTACAAATTAATGCAATAAAGCTTAATCCTACAAATCCTTTTATATGGGCATCAGGATGGAAATCGCCAATTTATTGCGATAACCGAAAGATATTATCTTACCCAAAAACACGCGATATTGTAAAAAAAGCTTTTGCTGATATGGTGAAAAAAGAATTTGGCGTTCCTGATGTAATTGCAGGCGTGGCAACAGGTGCAATTGCACATGGTATTTTAGTTGCAGAAATTTTAGATATCCCATTTGTGTATGTTCGTGCTTCGTCGAAAAAACACGGTTTAACAAATATGATCGAAGGTGTTTTGAAAGAAAATCAATCGGTTGTGGTAATTGAAGATCTGGTTTCAACAGGTGGAAGCAGCTTAAAAGCTGTAGAAGCGTTAAAAGGGGTCGGCGCAAATGTATTAGGCATGGTGGCTGTTTTTAGCTATGGTTTTAAGGTGGCTGATGATAATTTTACGGAAGCAAAATGCACATTAAAAACATTAACAGATTATAACACTTTAATTGATATTGCTGTTGATACAAATTATGTGAAAACAAATGAAATACAGACACTAAAAAAATGGCGGCAAGATCCGGGAAACTGGAATGGCTAATTAGTCTGTCCATAAAGTGAAGGCTTCGGTCAGTTTGCAAAAATACGAGCTTTATAATAAAGTGATAATCATTAATTAACAAAATGAAGCCTTCACTATTTTTGCTAATGCATGACTTTAGAGACAGTATCTAATTAAAAGAATAATGATTACTGTATAATAAGCTGAACATAATATCTGCCGGGCATTTTGGTGGTTTTATCCACAATATTAATTTTTGGAAAAACAATTTACCCGATACTTGTAACGGTCTCATTATAAAACAATTACGACAACCTGTTTAATCATTGTAAAGTGTTAGTTATTAGTGTTTTATTACAAAAACTTGTCAGATTAATGATGTGTTTAAAAACTAAAATATAACATAGTGTTACTAATTATCAATATAATTATAATTGCATTAGCTGTAAATGTTGTTTTTATCATATTTGCTAGTATGGTGGTCAACAAAAAAAAACTCCGTTTGTTGAAAAAAATAGGCTTCAACAATATTAATTTACAACAAATAAAAGGCTTAGAAAAAGTAAAAACAATTATTTTTTCTAAAAACCAATTAATTGGTACAGGCAAGTACGAATTAAAAAAAGTAGGGCACCGCTCAACAATAAAAGAAAAATCGGTAGTTAAAATAGCTTCACAACTTGCCAAATTATGGGGGTCGCCATATACTGATGTCTTACTTAAAAAACTAGATGAGGGGCTTGAAGATGAGAAGTTTACAATTATTGAAAAAATGAAGGACGGAATTTCGGTAACTGATGAAAACGAAAAAACAATAATGCTTGGAACTTATTCATTTGTTCAGGGATTTGTAAAAAAAAATGATAATCATACTTTGTATTTAATAAAAAACAAAATTTTAATCGGGAAATTCATATTTACCGAACAATGGAATCAGGAAGGGGTTGATGTTGCAAAAAAGCTGAATCAAATTGGTAATCTAGTTTATCTCGATTCTGAACCGGAAAATGGAAATAGTAAAAAATTGCCTTTTGATAAAGCCTACACAAACCTAAGCATAAACGAACAGAAAACTGTGATTAGTAAATTAAGAAAAAAAGCAAAAACAGCCCTGTTTACCACAGACGAAGACCTTTTACTTAAAGCTGATTTCGATTTCCTAATAACACAACGAGCTGACAGTCAGCCAAATAACAGTGTCGTAAATATAGATTTTGAAGGACTAAAAAAAATACCAGAGCTTATTTCAACATTAAGAAAAATACTTACCCAACTAAAATATGCACTTTCAATATTCATTGTTCTGAATTTTTCTGTTGTTCTATACCTCCTCCTAAACGGTACTGTCATACATAGACTATTTTCCTTATCTTAAGTTTATTGTCGTCAGCATATTAACCACTGACAATCAGGCTGTTATGCGTTATTTTCAATGGCTAATAACTAATTTCTAATGACTTTTTGCAACAATTCTATTTTACGTGCAAAATCCATAACACACTGATAATCTGCTTATACGTCAGGAGTTCTGTATTTAGACTGAATTTATTTTTCTTCGTCAAAGCAATAATTCCTGAACGCCTTCACGGATGATTTCAATATCGCCGCCTGTACAATTCACAATTGTTGAAGCAACGGTATTTCCATAACCTCCATCAACAACTATTTCGGCAATATTTTCATATTTTTCATGGATTAATTCAGGGTCGGTTAAATATTCAATAATATCATCATCGTCGCGAATTGATGTTGTTAAAATTGGGTTACCAAGCTCACGAACAATTTCACGGATTATGTTATTGTCGGGCACACGGATACCAACAGTCTTTTTTTTTGTTTTTAATATTTTGGGCACTTTATTGCTTGCCTCTAAAATAAAGGTAAATGGGCCGGGTAAATTCCGTTTCATAACCTTAAACACGTTATTACCAATAGGCTTGCTATATTCCGACAAATGGCTTAAATCATGGCAAATAAAAGAGAATTGAGCTTTTTTATAATCAATACCCTTAATTTTTGCCAAACGTTCAACAGCTTTATGGTTAAATACATCGCAGCCCAAAGCATAAACGGTGTCAGTTGGGTAAATAACCAAGCCACCACTTTTTAACACATCAACAATTTGTTTAATATGCCTTTGGGCAGGATTTTCATCATAAATTTTCAGTAACATAACAATTTAATATTTAAGCATTTATACAGGTATAATAAGTGGCATATTTTTTTTCAGGACATATCCGTGCTACCGCTTGAGCGGTCGGACGGGTGCATGCTTTCCATATTTACATAAAACTTATTATAACAAAAAAGCAGGTTTATTGTGCCTGCTGCATTCAATTACCACTTACAATGGAACACTCGTAATTCCTTCACGTGGGATATTATACGGGTTATTTCTTTTAAACTCCGAGTTTCTTTTTCTCTGTATAACAGGATGGTTTTCAAAATCCTTAAAATCATCGGTATTGTAAACCTGCTTCAATAAAATTTGGTCAACCTCTTCGTAACTTTTTGCCTGAATCTGATCTAAATCACTATTAGTGATACCCAAACCATCTGTTGCCACAGCTACAATACAATCTTGCAGGGCTTTTTTTGCCTTATCATCGCCCAATTGCGAAACAATATATCGTGACATGGCGTAAACCTCAGTTTTCCACAAATTCTGAATCATCCCATAATCTCCAACATCGCCATGCAATGTCCAGAAACCTAGCAACAATTCAGTATAATTATCGGTTGATAAAACCATGCCTTTGTTTTTTGATGCAAGGTCGTATAAATACACCATCCTAGTACGTGCTTTTATATTCCCTCGCCTGATTTTGTATGCTACCGATTCTGTTTCGTTGTCAATTTCAGTTATTAAACCTGCTAATGCAACAAAACCATCGGTAAGGTTTACTTCTTTAAAATCAGTAACAAAACTTTCGCCTATTGCCTTTGCCCTTGAAATTTCATCGGCTTTATTAGTTTCAATAGTAATGCTACGCCCAATTAATGGGATACCTAATTCGTCGCAAACAGGTTTGGCCAAAGCTACTGAAAGGGCACTGTCAATTCCGCCTGAAATACCAAGTACAAGCGATTTTATATTACTTTCAATTATGTAAGTTTTTAATATTGCCCTGATATTATCTACGGCACTTTTGTAATCAGTTATCATAATGTTAGAAATTAGAAATTAGTAACTGGTAATTAGTAACTGGTAATTAGATATTCACTGCCAACACTCAATAATCAACCTAACAAACAATGATTTAATAACTTAATGACCAATGACTCAACAAACATTCAACACTCAACACTCAAATAAACAAATAAACAACCATTTAACTTTACAAATCGAGGCTTTTTTGTTTTCCATTTTTGCCTGTTACTTCAAATTCAATATCTGTATTAATTTCCTGGCTTATTTCTTCATTTTTTTCAACTTCTCCTTCTTCAATCTCTTCTTCCTGCTCAATAAATTCAACAGATTTAACTTCGAAAGTACTAATACGCTTCCCTTTTGCTTTATATCCTTTTACACCAATAAATTCTTCAACATTAATTTCCTCATTGGGCCTACTTTGATATTTACCACCATATTTTACATTAATAACCGGCAGTTTATTTTGCGACAGGCCAATTAATTTTGATCCATTATCCTCGGTAATAAACCATGCTTTTTTATCTGTTAACTCAATCTCAAACCTCTTTAAATAATAAAAACCTTTCTCACCATCAAAATAAACAGCGGAAAATACTTTTGAGGGTTTATATTTTTCAATCAATAATAAATCATCTTCAAAATGATTTGAAAGCTCATAATCCACAAGCTTATAATAGCCTGATTTAGAGACGGTTAATATCTTATCATCGGCTTTAAATTCACCCAAAAGCTCACCTCTTTTATCGTTATTTATCCGGTTAACATCCCTATCAAACCAAATTTTCATCCCGGTAAGGGTCGATACACCTTTTTCTTTAATAGTAAGCTTATGTATCATGTGTTTGGTAAGTATATTACCTATGGAATTCCGTCCTTTTATACTAAGTTCGCTAAAATCTAAATCCCACGAAAGCTTTTTTAAACGAGTGCGGGGTTTTAATAAAACACGTACCAATTCGGCCTCACCGTTTGGATTTGCCGAAAAATACAGGATTTTTGAATTGGGATGGCCCTGTGATACGTTATAATCTTTATCGCGGGTAACACTGGGGACAGCAAATCGCTTCATATAAGCAAATCCTGTTTTACCGTCGCGGTAAATAACATTATAAATTGTGCGTTTGTCGTTCTTTTTAAATACTGCTATATGAATTGCATTTGTACCAATAAATATTTTATCGCTAACTCTTGTTATTAAATATGTCCCATCTTTTCTAAAAACGATAATATCGTCAATATCAGAACAATCTGAAACGTATTCATCTTTTTTTAGTCCTGTGCCAGCAAAACCGTCTTTAAAATTCACATAAAGTTTTTCGTTGGCAACAACTACTTTTGTGGCCACAATTACATCAAAATTACGGATTTCGGTTTTACGCTCCCTGCCTTCGCCATATTTTTTCCTGATATTATTAAAATGAGAAATCGTATAATCAATAATGTGTTCTAAATTGAATAATACTTTTTTCATTTCTTCTTCAAGCGACTTTATATATTCATCGGCTTTAAAGGCATCGTATTTCGAAATACGTTTAATTTTTATTTCGGTAAGCCTGGTTATATCATCGCGGGTAACTTCACGCCTTAATAAATGTTTAAATGGATCAAGTCCTTTGTCAATGGTTTGGATAATTTCTTCCCATGTTTCGCACTCTTCAATTTCAATATATATCCTGTTTTCAATAAAAATCTTTTCAAGCGAAGATAAATGCCACGATGTTTCCAGTTCGTTCTTCCTTATTTCGAGTTCCCATTTTAATAATGCTACCGTATGGTTTGCCGATAATTTTAAAATTTCGCTGACACCAAGAAAATGCGGTTTATTGTCGCTAATTATTGTTGAGTTTGGCGAAATTGATATTTCACAATCGGTAAAAGCATATAAGGCATCAATCATTTTATCAGACGAAGTACCTGGTGTTAAGTGAATTAATATCTCAACTTCACCAGCGGTATTATCATCAATTTTTTTAATCTTAATTTTGCCTTTGTCGTTTGCGCTTAAAATTGAATCAATTAAGCTACCTGTTGTTTTTCCAAACGGAAGTTCTTTTATTATTAAAGTTTTTTTATCGTGTTTCTCAATTTTTGCCCTCACACGCACTTTCCCACCACGCAAACCATCATTATATTTCGAGAAATCTGCCATCCCACCTGTAATAAAATCAGGTAAAATTTCAAATTCTTCGCCCTTCAGGTGTTTAATTACCGCATCAATAAGTTCAAGGAAATTGTGAGGCAGTATTTTTGAGGCTAAACCAACAGCAATACCTTCAACACCTTGTACCAGTAATAAAGGAAATTTAACAGGAAGGTTGATAGGTTCTTTGTTCCTGCCATCGTAAGATAATTTCCACTCTGTAATTTTAGGGTTAAAAACAATATCTAGTGCAAATTTTGATAGACGTGCCTCGATATACCGAGGTGCAGCAGATCGGTCGCCGGTATAAATATTCCCCCAGTTCCCTTGGGCGTCAATTAACAAATCTTTTTGTCCCAATTGTACCAAAGCATCACCAATTGATGCATCGCCATGAGGGTGGTACTGCATAGTATAGCCAATAATATTTGCAACTTTGTTATACCTACCATCATCCAGCCTTTTCATGGCATGCAGTATCCTCCTGTGCACAGGTTTGAGTCCATCAAGTACGTGTGGTACAGCCCTTTCAAGTATTACATACGATGCATAATCTAAAAACCAGTTTTTATACATCCCCGAAATGTATTTCACATCCTGCATTTCGCCATTTTCTTTCAATTGGCTTAATTCATCAATATTTTCTTTGTTTTCTTCCATTTATTCTTTTATACTTCTTCTTCAACTAAATCTTCTTCAACCCTAAGGTTTTCGATAATAAAATCTTGCCGCGAAGGCGTGTTTTTACCCATATAAAAATCCAACATATCAGATGCTGACTCATCCCTTTTAAGCAAAACCGGTTCAAGCCGTATTTTTTCACCAATAAAATGAACAAATTCATTAGGTGAAATTTCCCCAAGACCTTTAAACCTTGTCATTTCCGGATTTTTACCAAGTTTTTTTAGTGCATTAAGTTTTTCTTCTTCAGAATAGCAATAAAATGTTTCTTTTTTATTCCGTACCCTAAATAATGGTGTTTGTAAAATATGTAAATGTTTCTTTTTTATCACATCCGGAAAAAACTTTAAAAAGAAAGTTATTAATAATAACCTAATGTGCATCCCGTCAACATCGGCATCGGTAGCAATTACAATATTGTTGTACCTGATATTTTCAACACCTTCTTCAATATTTAATGCTGCTTGTAAAAGATTGAACTCTTCGTTTTCGTACACAACTTTTTTATTTAAGCCATAAGTGTTCAGTGGTTTCCCTTTAAGGCTGAATACAGCTTGTGTATTCACATCCCTCGATTTTGTAATAGACCCGCTTGCCGAATCGCCCTCGGTAATAAAAATTGTAGATTCGCCTCTGCTTTCATGTTTTGAGTTGTAATGTACCCTACAATCACGTAGTTTTTTATTATGCAAGCTAACCTTTTTTGCCCTTTCGCGTGCAAGTTTTTTAATCCCCGAAATTGCTTTTCTTTCTTTTTCAGATTCTTGGATTTTTTTCAGCAAGGTTTGGGCTATACCAGGATTTTTGTGCAAAAAGTTATCTAAAGCTTTTTTTACAAAGTCAAAAATAAAATTCCGTACAGTTATACCATCCGGCGACATAGTTTTTGAACCAAGCTTTGTTTTTGTTTGCGATTCAAAAACAGGATCTTCTACTTTTATACTTAATGCGGCAATAATTGATGATCGGATATCTGATACATCGTAATCCTTTTTATAAAATTCCCTTATTGTTTTGGCAATTGCCTCCCTAAAAGCCAGTAAGTGGGTACCGCCTTGCGATGTTTGCTGGCCATTAACAAAGGTATAATATTCTTCGCCGTATTGGCTTCCGTGTGTAATTGCAATTTCAATGTCTTCGCCTTTTAAGTGGATAATAGGGTATAAACCTTCGCCACTCATATTATCGTTTAGCAGATCTAAAAGCCCATTTTTTGAATAAAACCTGTTCCCGTTAAAATAAATTGAAAGTCCCGAATTAAGATAAACATAAAACCGCAGCATTGTTTCAACATAATCAGATAGGTAGTGGTAGTCGCCAAATAGCTTTTGGTCGGGTACAAATATTACTTCGGTGCCATTTGTTTCTTCAGTTGCCCGAATATCAAAATCTTCAATTATCTGGCCTTCAGAAAAAAGCACCTCTTTAACTTGTTTTTCGCGAAAAGATTTAATATTAAACTTGTATGACAGCGCATTTACAGCTTTAATACCCACACCATTAAGGCCTACTGATTTTTTAAATACTTTTGAATCGTATTTTGCCCCAGTATTCATTTTTGAGGCAACATCAATTAGTTTCCCCAAAGGTATGCCGCGCCCGTAATCCCTTATCCTGACTTTTTGATTGCTAATGGTAACATCTACTTTTTTACCATGCCCCATCATAAACTCATCAATAGAGTTATCAAATACTTCCTTCAATAAAATATATATACCATCATCCTGCGAAGATCCATCACCAAGTTTCCCGATATACATACCGGGCCTCCGCCTTATATGTTCTTTCCAATCAAGGGTTTTTATTGTGTCTTCTGAATACTTTTCAACCATACTCTCATTTTTAGCAAAATGCAAATATAAAACAATCTTGTAAAACCATGTTTTGTTAATTCACAAAGTTATTAACAGGTGGTAGGCTTTGGAGGGGAATGGATACAAATTTTACAACTAATTTGCTGTTTTTGAACAAATTATTCTACAACAACAATGCTACTTGAGAATAATATTTTTTATTGGATAATAAATGAAGCTATGAAAACTATTTAATTGGTAATTCTGTAACAATAAAATTGTTAAATTTTTGTGGGGATTCTCAGTCAACACTTCGTCAAATTTTAGATTTTAGGTTAGCCATCCAAGGAATGGTTCCGGTCAGTTCCTTGCAGAGCATCATTCCTGCAATTGCTGTCAGGTCCCCTTCGCAACCAGCCGGAATCCCATCATTATTGAGTTTTGCCAAAGGTAAACACGCAGTAACACTGTCTTTTAATACCATGGGGAAACATTCAACTGTAATAGCATCCAGATTCCTGCTTTTAATAGTATACCTCAATAATTCATTCACTTTTCCAGTTTGGGTAAGGTCAATATTCGTTTCGCCAGAAAAAGTACCAAAAAATGAATCGGAAGCACTGAATTCAGAAAAATGAGTTAATTCGCTCCATGGAATTACGCTAAGTTTAATTCCAAATTTCTCATCAAGTATATTTGAAGAAATATCTGAAAAAATAAGACAATCGGAAACCTGTCCAATCAAGCCAAGTTTTTTACCTTTCAGGCTCTTTAATGCTTTTTTTACAGTAAAAAAGTCGTTAAGAATTGTTTTAGTTTCGGCTTTTTCCTCATCTAAAAGAATTGATGGGATATTTCTTTCGTTCAGATATGCCTTGACTTCCGTTGCCGAAGCATATGAATTGTTATGCTGCGAATCAATTAGTAAATAAAAATGTCCCCAGAAAAACATGTTTCATTGCAATACGCTCGGTGCCTCCGCTCAGGAAAAAAAGGACATCAGGATTGCTTTTTGCAAATAAAAATTTTTCGGATCCTATTAGTTTTTCAATGCGCCTGCCAGCGCTTTCAATAAGAGTTTCTGATGAGTCCCCAACTATAAGATGTTTTATTATTAGTTTTGTCATGTATATAAAATAGTTATTGTCATTTCTAAGGTTTTACCTGACATCAAAATTAGTTGTTGATTATAAGTTGGTTATAAGTACCGTTACTTTTCATTTTTTCTTATACTTATTTCTTTTTCTACTTAATGTGAGCTGAAATATTCACTGGGATTTTTTAGCCCAATTAAGTTGTTAAAAGTACAGAATTTCCTGTAATTCACATAGCTAAATTTAAAGTTTTACATTATTTCTTTAATTTTAAAGTCAACCTTTAGCTGATAACTTGCCCTGATTTTCTCGGGGACAAAAACAAAAAAACAATGCAAACTTTTGCATTGTTTTGTATATTTGAATTTATATTTTGTGTAAAAAATAAAACGTATTGTTA
>NBLH01000172.1 GCA_002084525.1 Bacteroidetes bacterium 4572_117
TAAAAGCAATCATAACTTTCCAATCAATTTGACTTTCTTTTAAATCATTTCTTATTCTATAACTAAAACTCTCTTTCATTTTTCAATCTTTAATTGGTATCCTGGCTCTGATACAATGGGGCACAACGGATGGCAATATGAAATTATGGGCATTTTGAAACACCAGTCTTTCAATTTGCAACACCGTTTATTTAATGTTAATTCGTTCATATTTACCACTTTCTGCCCATTTTTTCATATTGCGTTACAAACTATAGTTTTTAAATTTTCATTGCTTTGATAGAATACATATAAGGAATCTTATCTCCATATTTTTCAGACACCCACTTTCCGCTTTCAATTTCAGTCAAATTAGGAAAACAGTTATAAACCTGATATGGGAATTCATTCAAGAATTCAATTTTCATTCCATTTGAAATAAGGCTATTTAAAACTTCACTCAAACTATAATGCCACTCTATATGTTTTAGATTTTTATTAGAAACTTCTGAATTGTCAGTATAAGAACTTTCAACAACAGTCTCAAGTGGTTTAGACTTGAAATAACTATCAACTATTTCTGAATTATCATTTAACGTATAAATAAGTGGGTGAAATTCCACCATATAAAATATTCCATTTGGTTTCAAAAAACGATTTATAATCTTAGCCCACTTGTGAAGGTCATTTAACCAGTTAATTGCACCATAAGATGTGTATACAATGTCAAAAGTTTCATTTAAAACATTCTCAATGTCGTAAACATTTGAACGAACAAATCTTGCTGGAACGTCCAATTCATTCGACAATTCAATGGCTTTCTGTATCGAAGTGTCAGAAATATCAACACCAACAACTTCTGCCCCTAGCCTAGCTAATGATATTGTATCCATTCCAAAGTGGCATTGAAGGTGAAGAATTTTCTTTCCTTTTATATTTCCTAATTCTTCAGTTTCAATATGATTAATCGAAGTTTTTCCTTTCTTAAAGCTATCAACATCATAAAAGCTTGAGTCTGCGTGTAAAGTTGTCAATTCATTCCAACTTTCTCTATTGTGTTCAAAATTATTCATTTGTATTTTTCTATTGTTTGGAACCGGTTTGCAGCTATGGCACGTGACCTTTCACTACTCAAATTTATGTTAATTTGTACTATGTTAAATTTACTAATCATATTTCTTGATGACCCTAATATGGCCATGTGATATTAGGTGCTGGCATTTATTAGTTTCTTATCTCATTAAGTCTATTTCTTGTATCCATGTATACGTCTCTTATTTTCATTCCTTTCGTTAGTTTTTCAAATTGTTTTCTATTCTTTAAGACATATATTAGAAATAAAATGATCCCAAAATCACTATACATATCTTTTAAATCAAAAACGAACAATGGTTTAAGATAGATATAATCAAGCGTCCCATTTTTCCATATTATGTTTCCAATCAAAGCACACAGTACCGCAGCCATAAAAAACACAATCGCTAATTCTATAAGTTTTTTATTGGTAGGAATATTATTCCTAAAATAAGAGCAATACACCGGGATTAATATCCCAATCAAAATGTACAGAATAACATGTGGCAATAATCCGAAATTTATTCCGAAATTTTTATTCAGTATTGTATTGACCCAACTATGCTTTACGTTAAATGTAGGTTTAAATTCAAGTAGCGAAGGAATAATCTCAATATTTATTTCTCCATATAGATTGTATATTACAATCTTAATCGCTTGATCAATAATTACTAAAATTAGAATCCATGTTATAATAGTTTGCGTTTTCATTTCAAATCATTCATTATTTATATTTTATAAAAAAAGCACTAATAATTACAAAGAAAATAATACACAACCAGGCAAAATAATCTCCTAATTGAGAATAAATTGTTTTTTGCCCTTTTGTAGGTACATCAGAGTATAAAATTACATCATCGGTATTGAAAAAATCTTGCGAAGATAGAACCTGTCCTTTATAATTAAACGAAGCAGAAAATCCCTGACTTACGGCTCGAACCAGATTAAATCCTTGCTCGATAGCCCTGAAAGAAGCTGCATAAGTATGATAAGGGCTTATGTCTTTCCAGTCGTTACCGGGTACCAACATGATGTCAATGTTCATATTACTTATTTGATTTATAAGTGATGGAAAATCCATATCGAAACAAATCGCAGTGCTTATCCGACCATAAGGGGTATCAAAATATTTAATAACCCCATCGCCATAACTACCATCGCCAGGTGTAGGTTTTGCTTTATGATATGTAAATAGAATTTGCCCTGTTGGAGAAATCCATACAATTTTATTCATCCATTTGACATCCGGATAAGCTTTTGGAAATACTATCATTGGGAGACCTAAATAAATACTATTTTTTTTAGCTATAACTTTTGCACGTTCAATAAATTCGTTTTCCTTGTCGAAATGAAGGTGTATGATTGTTTCTGTCCCAAAAATTATTTTTGCCTTTGACGCAGCTGCAATATCACAAGCAGCTAAAAAATCATTGTTTACCTTTTCACTTGTCGAGTCATCCCTGCCATTTTTGCTATTTTCCCATTCTGCTTTATTAATATTTATTGAAGCAATTCTAACAGTATTGTGATCATTATTTATTGATAGGCGAACCTGCCCGAAAATAATTATTGTTAGAATAGTTATACTGTAAATTAACAAGCCTGTTTTAACCTGTTCCCATTTAAAAGACTTATCCCAAAGCCAATTAATAGTAGAAGCTGTCCAGATAATGATAAATGTTATTCCCCAAATACCAGTAATGGAAAGAAGCTGCAATAGAGGCAGAGATGATTGTGTGGTCGCAAAAGCTCCAAAAGTTCCGCCCGGATTCGTTGAAACAGAAATATAATCCATTAATACAAAAGCAGAGGGAAGAACAAGAGTTGAAATAAAACCTTTCAATCGCTGTGAATAAATCCTGTCGATGAAAAAAACCAATGCTGTGGGTAAACTCATCATAAAACACATAATATAATAAACAAAGCCTGGCGCTGGCATTTGTCCTTTCCAGATGAAGATATTGGAAATAAATCCGGCAAAGATCAGGAATACAAATCCTTTTAAAGGTTTATGAAATCTAAGAAAACGAATTAGAAATATTGGAGCTATAAATGTTGCAAGCGGTATAGCCCATCGTCCGTTGGAAAAGAAAAGGAATACAAAGCCTATCAATAGATAGATGTATGAATAATTATTTTTTGTTATAAGATTTTTCATGTTATAAAATTTTTGTTGGGCATTGAGTTTATTATTTATCAGAATACTTTCTTAATTTAATATTTTTAAATGTAGGTACACTATTACGAATGTCAAAAACTTCACCATCATCACTAAAATAAAGACCTGGTATATATTCTTCTAATTTATAATTTCCCAACATTCCATCTACCAATAATTTACCTTCTTTTTGGGAAACTTTTACAGTAACAACTTTAATTCCTAAAAATGCTACAATTTTGGTAAACCATTTTCCTTGTGTATTATCCAAAATAAGCTCATATTTTCCAATGATACTTTCTTTTTTATATGCTATGCTCTTTTTCTCATTTTTGGGATATACAAAATCAAATTTTTGATTAAATTTTTCATCAGGATTAAAGACAGGAGTATAACCAATATTTAAATTCTTATTGTTTAGAATAGTGTCATTATTAAGAATGTATTCGGTTGTGATGTTTTCAGCTATATCATTATAATTAAAAGGTTTAGCACCTAGTATTACACAACCTATACCATACTCAGGAAACCATAACATAGTTGAACCATACCCAAATCCTTCACCACTATGAGACAAATAAAATGTTTTAAGTATGTCATTATCATTAGGTCTTACTATCCAAGTTCCTAATCCGTAGAAATTCTTATTTATGGTGTACATTTGGAAAAGGTACTTCTTTTCAAGTAGCTGCTTATTGTCTAATTCTCCAAGATTCATTTGAAACTGCACATATTTAACCATATCCTCAATATTGGAATATGCTCCTCCAGCGCCAATCACAGGTATTTTCTTATGATTTATTTTTACATAGGGATTTACAACACCCTCTGTTCTGTTGTCATTATTTATTACCTCATTATCGCTAAAGGTTGAATATTTCATATCGAGAGGGAAAAATATTTTTTCCTTTACATAAGTTTCAAAACTTATTCCGCTTACCTTTTCAATTATTTTAGAAGCTAAATCAAACCCATTTCCTGAATATGCCCATTTTGTATTTACAGGAAATTTCAACCAAGTGTCATTTATACTATTCCAATGCTCTTGTTTCGAATTGCATCTATAATCTATATTATTTCCTATTGGTGCTTCATGAGAAAATCCGGCTGTATGGGAAAGCATCATTCGCAGTGTGATTTTTTCCGCAGGCGATTCTTCATAACAGCTGTTTACAGTGAAATCAGGAAGGTATTTTATAATCGGAGTATCTAAATCAACCAATCTCTCTTGAACGGCAAACATTACTGTTAAAGCAGTAATGTTTTTTGATACAGAACAGATTCCAAATAAAGTTGAATCATTAATTGGTTTGTTATATGTTGACTTTCCAAGACACTCTTTCCATATTATTTCGTTTTTTGTGAAAAATGCTATTGCCAGTCCATCAATATTATTTTCTTTAATAAAATGCTCTAAATATTCCCTTTTTTCATTAACAAATCCCGTAGTATCAGAAACAGTATAGCTTGGGTTTACCGTTTTTGCAAAAACAAAAACTATAGTAGATACAATAATTAATGAAAATGTGATTAAGATTTTTAATTTATGTGCCATATAAAAATGTATTAAGTTTTGCATATAAATAATGTTTTGGCAAACTTAAGATACAAATTTCAGAACAAAAACTTTAAGTGATGAGATGTAAGAATATGTGATGAATTGAATTATAAGCGTTCAATATCAGTTGCAAGTTTTCGAAACTCTTTTATTTTGTTTCTTGAAACAGGAATAACTTTTTCAAAACCTTTTAAATGAATTTTTAAACCTTGTGAATCTCCAGTAATATTTTCTATGAATTGTAAGTTTACCAAATATGACCGATGTGGTTTATAAATTATTTTTGAACTACTTGTTTTCTTTTCAACTTTGCTAATAGTTTCTCGAACAGTTATTTTCCTGTTTTCCTTTGAGTGATATGCAATATTAATATAATTTCCCAAAGCTTCAATATAAATTAGGGTGTCCACATCAAACCTTACTTTATTAAACTTATCAATTTCAAATTCTATTTGATTTTTTTCATTGTTTGTAACAGCATTCTCATTATTTAATTCTATTTTCTTATATTTTTCTTTTTGTACTATGCTGTTTATGTCTCCAGCAATTTTAAGGTGTTTTCTTAGAAGATAATTTTGATTGAATAAATTTATAATTATACCCAAAGAAACTCCAAGTATTAACTGAATATAGAACCACCACAAGAAATTCTTAAAGGTAAATTCTTGAAAAGTATTGTATTTGAGAATTAGAAAAACATTTAATGCAGGAAACATTATAATAACAAATATGATATTAATCCCAATAACCCAAAGTAGGTTTCTTTTCAGTGTCCATTTACTTTCTTCGAAATACTTTGGAAAAGCTAAGGGAATTAAAACCGTAGTTAAAAGACCTGCAAAAGCAGCACAAGTAACCATATAGGCGGAAAATATGATATAATCTGGATTGTTTCCAAGCCCAAATGGTTTAAAGAGTATCAGAAATAAAAATACGCAAAAACCAATTGGTATTATTTGCTTGATTCTTCTCGAAGGTATAAAAGTAAAAGGATAAGGGCGATTAAGAAATTTAAGCATTTGATTATACTATTTTAATTTAGAAATTAAGTTCATTTTTTCAAATAACCGCTAACGGTTTGGCTATGCGTAGTTTGGGATTTTGAAACGATTAATTTTCAATTTACTACTAAGCTAATTTAATGTTATAATCATCAATATCAGTACGTTACCAAAATTACGTATAGCCTTTGTTGAACAAAACCAAAAGTAGCTAAAACCCTTCACATAGCCTAATGCGTATACCATGTTTTACTAACAAAAACATGTATTATGAAAAACAGCACCTGCCGGGCTTGCCTTGGCCGATCGATTCAACAATGCATATAAACCACCGTAGTTGCTACCGCACTACGGTGTTTTTATATGCTTAGATGTTTAGGCACTGGCATTCTATCATTTCCATATATTCTCTTTCAAATTTGCTACGATTTTCATTTCTCCCAGTGCGTTGGCAAAAGACATACTCTTTGACAAGTTTTAGTCTAGCGGTGGACTTTTCGTGCGACTTGGCAATGTGTATGGCTTTTAGAGTTGGCTAAATTTATATATCTACAAAGATAGAAATATAATATAAACCTATCAGGATAAACACTACACCTGCAATCATTCGCATAACTTTCTCAATTTTCGTAATTTTATTATAAAATACTCCAACAGTTCCTGCTGTATAGGCTAATAAGTATGTAAACAAAATTACTGGCAACCCTGTTCCAAATGCAAAAATTACAGCAAAGGTCCAAGATATTTTTCTCCGTTTTGATTAAAAAAACGTGCAATATGAAATTTACTTGCTCCAAAATATAAAATTAGCCCTATTGTGGTATAACTAAATGCTCTCCCAAGAGAATAGATTAATCCACTTAAGAACACCTTTTTTTTACTCGTAATATTTTTAGAAATAAATGCAGTTGCAGTTATATTGGTTGCCAAAGGACAAGGACTAATTGCTGTCATTAGCCCAAGTATAAATGCTGATAATAGCGGAATATTATAATTATCAATTAGAGATTGTAAAAATTCCATTTAAAGTTTTTTTAATTGTTCTTCTAATTTTGTTTTTAATGACTTAGAAAATGCCTCTTTATCTCTTCCTTTTGAGAAAGCAAAATCGGTTAAATTAATTATTGTTTCTTTCCCATTTATTACAACATTAAGAAATAAAGAAGTGCCTGATGCTTCATATTTTTCTGCCATTTCATAATTTTCGTCTTTATCTACATTTACTGACTGGAAAGTAATTTTTCCACTCTTTAATTCGTTAGCAAAATAATTATCAAGTGTATATTTTGTATTTGCTTCAATAGCATTACAGGTCATACACCTATGTGTTGAGTGAAAATCAATTACTTCAATTTTATTTTGTGAAGTATTTTTTGCTTTTCGCTCATTTTGAGCATTCCCATTACAAGAAAATAACATTAAGCTTAATGCTAAGATTGTAAAAATTCTAATTTGTTTCATTTCAAAAAATTTAAAGGTTAAAAAATAATATTAAATATATAGCCAGAAATAATAATGCAAAGCGTTACTACTCCAAAAAAAATACCTATTAATTTAAAGCTCATTACTTTTTTTAAAAGCATAGCTTCGGGCAAGGACAATCCCACGACCGCCATCATAAATGCAATTGCAGTTCCTAACGGAATACCCTTTGATACAAGCACTTGCACTACTGGTAAAATTCCCGATGCATTAGAATACATTGGTACTGCTAAAATTGTAGAAATTGGTACTGCAAATAAATTGTCTTTACTCATATATTGTTCGAAAAATCCTTCTGGAATATAACCGTGCATTAATCCACCAATAGCAATACCTATTACAACATAAGGTAACACTCCTTTAAGTATTTTCAGAACTTCGCTCCAAATAATTGGTAAGCGTTGAGAAAAAGTTTGTTTTTCCGCAATATATTTATCTTGCTCTTTTTCTGCATTTTCTAATATTTCTTTTACCCAAGGTGTTAAAAATCGTTCTAATTTTAATTTTTGTAAGATTATACCTGAGAAAACACCCAAAATAATTCCGCTTAATACATAAATTATCGTTGTTTTAAGTCCGAATAATCCAAGAAATAAGCCAATCGCAACTTCATTAACTAACGGTGAAGTAATTAAAAAAGCAAAGGTTACTCCAAGCGGAATACCTCCTTTTACAAAGCCTATAAACAAGGGGATTGATGAACAAGAGCAAAATGGTGTTACCACGCCAAACAGACTTGCCATAAGATATTCAAAACCATATAATTTATTACGAGAAAGATAATTTCTTACTTTATCAATGGGAAAATAACTGTTTATAATGCCCATTAGAAAGATAATTACAAAAAGTAAAAGGAATATTTTAACGGT
>NBLH01000173.1 GCA_002084525.1 Bacteroidetes bacterium 4572_117
AAACAGCTTTTGCCCAGTGTAAACTTGCAATAGAATTAAATCCTACTGCCGATAATTATTATAATTTAGGGTTTATTAACGTAAAACTTAATAATAAAGCTGTTGCAGAGTCAAATTTCATTAAATCAACCACTTTAAATCCAAAATTCATTAAATCTTTTATAGATTTAGGCTATGTTCAAATTGATCTTAATAAGTTAAACAAAAAAAAAAAATTGATTACCCGGCTGCAATCAACGATTTATCAAAATTGACCCTCTTATACCCCAACGATGAAGAAACTTTCCTTTTGAGGGGTAATACATATCATGAATTTAATCAATTCCAAAACGCAATTAACGATTTCAGTAAAGTTATTGGTTTTAACCCAAAAAATTCTGAAGCAATTCACAAAAGGGCAAATGCTTATGAACAAATCAGCGATTTTAAAAAAGCAATCAATGATTATGAAAAACTACTAGAGTTAAAGCAAAACGACCCGGATTCAGAAAAATTATTATCAGAGGCTCAGACAAGACTTTTTGAACTTAACCGAGAAAAAAAACCCCCAGTTATAACTATCAAGTATCCTGCACCCAGGAATATAGGCAAATTAGAAATTCCGGGGAATACCGACCAAACAAGTATTAAGCTTACTGTTGTTGATGATAGTAAAATAGACAAAATTTTCGCTAACAGTAAAGCTATTACTTTTTCGCCCGATTCATTAACATCAGGTTTTTACGTTAAAATTAACACTAAAGGTTTAAACAAATTGCAAATTGAAGCAATTGATGTATACGGGAACAATGGGGTAGTAAACTACACATTGGTAAGGACGGAAACTACCCCACCAAAAGCAGAATTAATTTCGCCTTATGCTTCGGACAATGGCGAAATTTATTTAAGTTCGCTTAACCCAAACCTTTATGTAGAAGGAAAAGTTTCGGATGAAAGCAAAATAAAATCTATTATGATAAATGGGCTTACCGCTAGTTTTAACCCCAACCTGCTAAACCCAAAGTTTTCGGCCAACATCAATATTACCAATCAGAACGAACTATCGGTAATTGTTACAGATATTTATAATAATTCAAAAAAACACCTATATAAATTTAACCGTAGCGGTGCAGAATTATTAGCAGACAACCCAATGGGTAAAACATGGGTGGTTTTTATCGAAAACTCTAATTACAAGTCGTTTACAAGCCTTGCAGGCCCTAAAAAAGACGTTTCGCTTATGAAAAGCGCATTATCAAAATATAGGATACATAACATTATTCATAAACGCAACATGACAAAAAGGCAATTGGAAAGGTTTTTTGCAATTGAACTAAGGGATTTAATCAGGAGCAACCATGTAAATTCAATATTGGTATGGTATGCTGGGCACGGTAAATTTATAAATGAAACAGGGTATTGGATCCCGGTTGACTCGAAAAGGGACGACGAATTCAGCTACTTCAATATTAACTCGCTAAAAGCATCAATGCAATCGTACACAAAAAACATCACGCATACGCTTATTGTTACCGATGCATGTGAATCAGGGCCAACTTTTTATATGGCAATGCGATCAATTCCAAAGGAAAGGGACTGTGGCGATAAAAGCGCAACCAAATTCAAATCTTCGCAGGTATTTACCTCGGCAGGATATGAACAGGCAGCGGACAAATCGCAGTTTACTAAAACTTTTGCCAACTCATTAAATTATAACGACAATTCTTGTATCCCTATCGAAAACATAGTAACTAAAGTTTCCGCTGCTGTTCAAAAGAACAGTAAACAAAGGCCAAAATTTGGTAAAATTGCAGGGTTTGAAGATGAAAACGGCACTTTCTTTTTTATTAAAAAATAAATTCTTGTTATTTCAGGATATAAGGTAAACCTGGCAGGTTTTTATTTGTTAAACTATACTGTAACATTGCTAATTGCAGAACAGCAAATTAATTCAAACCTGCCAGGTTTTATTTGACATAACACTAACAATAAACCAATAGCTAATTAAAAACCCACAATGCACTTATCCAATTCATTTATCCGTTCTATTAAATCATTTCTTTTCATAGTTTTTATTCTTATTTTTTCCCATATTGAACTAAAAAGCCAAACCTATTTTTTCGATAACTATAACGTGAAAGAAGGTTTAGCCCAATCGAAAGTTTTCACGACTCATCAAGATTCCAAAGGATACCTTTGGTTAGGTACCGAAGCTGGGGTTTCGCGCTTTGATGGTATTAATTTCATAAACTATAATACAGAAGATAGCCTGGCACAAAATGGGGTAAAAGCTATTTTGGAAGATAAAAACGGCAATTTGTGGTTTGGGCACAAGGGAGGGGGCATAAGCAGGATTTATGAAGATAAAATCCAATCGTTTAAAATTGACAGCCTTAATTCTGATATAATTTGCATGTTAGAACAAAATAATGGCAACATTTGGCTTGGCACTGTAGGTTCCGGGGCATACTTAATTAAAAACCCCAAAACAGCAAATATTAAAAAGCTTGAATTTGAACAATTCGATATAGAAGAAAATAAGCTGGGTAAAAATGTTTTTTTTATGATGCAGGCTAGCGATAGCACCATATACTTTTTAGTTGATCAGACAATTAAAACTTTTGACAAAAGCTCAAACACATTTATTAATTATGCTCCTGAAGGCCTTTCGTTTTTCTTTCAATTTACCTCGATGTTTGAAGACAACAATGGCAATTTTTGGTTTGGCACATACAATGGTGGCCTGTATAAATCGGATAAAAATGGCGGCTATCAAATAATAATGGTTAAAGATGGCTTGGCTAATAATTGGGTAACAACAATTACCGAAGATAGTCAAAACAATATATGGGTAGGTACTTGGGGCGGGGGCATCACAAAAATACATGGTACTGATTTACAAACCTTTAACAACACAAACGGGCTTATTGATCACAAAATATGGAGCATTAATGAAGATAAGGAAGGCAACATTTTAATAGGCACTAACGAACATGGTTTATATATTTACAAGGGCGATTACTTTACTTCATATTCCGAGCCCGAAGGTATCAACGGGAAGCAAATAAATTCTATTCTGCACGACACAAAAGGCAACTCGTGGTTTGGAACAGATAAAGGGATTACCTTGATTAAGAAAAACAAAACCCTTTATTTTAACCAATCCAACAGAAAGTTTTCCGATGACCATATCAGTTCTATTAAAGAAGACGAAAATGGTGATATTTGGATTGGGACTATTAATTCAGGTGTTTTCCAATACCTGAGTAAAAAAAACAAATTCGATTATAATCTCCTTATCAATGGCAACATAACCCAAGGAGGTATGATTACCGCACTCGAAATTGATAAATATAACAACCTCTGGGTTGGGACTTTAGATGGCCTGATATATTATGATATTAATAACGATAAAGTGGCTCGTATTACAAAACACCATGGACTTTCCGGCAATAATATTCAAACTTTATTTACCGATTCTGAAAATTTGCTGTGGATAGGTGCAATGATGGGGGGATTAACAGTTTACAACAATGTTTATACATTATTTACAACAATTAAAACAGATTTTATTTTCACCCCTACATCTATTTCGCAAGCATCAGATGGGTCAATTTGGGTTGGCACACAAGCCCAGGGGGTTTTAGTATTCAAAAACTTATCGTTTTATGCACAGTACAAAATGAAAGATGGTTTACTGGCAGATTTTATTACAGCAGTAAATACCGATAACCAAGGCAATGTATACATAGGTACAAGCAGGGGTTTGAACCAGTTCAATATTAAAAGCAAAATCATAACAAGATATACCGAAAAAACAGGGTTTACAGGTATTGAAGTCAAAAACAACTCAACATCTGTCGATAATGCCGGTAATATCTGGTTTGGTACCGTAAAAGGTGCTTTTCGCCTAAACAATATAGCCGGGCAGAAAAAAAATACTGCCCCACATGTTGAAATTAATAGGCTGCGTGTTAATATGAAAGACAGGGACATTCAGCATGGGCTCATACTTGATTACACCGAAAACTCAATAATATTTAATTACATTAGCATATATTTTACTGACCCTAAGGCTGTTACATACAAAGTAAAACTTGAGGGTGCAGATAAAGACTGGCGGCCAGAAACAGGGCAAACTATGGTTAATTATTCAGGTTTACCTGCCGGGGATTACACTTTTTTGGTTACCGCAAAAAACAGTTCAGGTATATGGAGTCCTGAACCAAACAGTTTTTCTTTCACTATAAAACCCCCTATTTGGAAATCGGTTTGGTTTTATTTAATACTTGGTTTTATTAGTATGCTTATAATTTTCGCATATATTAAAATAAGGGAAAGGAACCTGCTTATTGAGAAAAAAATACTAGAAGAAAAAGTTACTGAAAGAACAATTGAGGTAACAAATAAAAATAAAGAATTAGAAATAAAAAACAAGAACATTACTGATAGTATTAGGTATGCCAAAAGGATACAAGATGCAATGCTTCCCGAAGAATCGTACCTAAATAAAATAATTGCCGAATATTTCATATTTTTTAGGCCCCGAAATATTGTTAGCGGCGATTACTATTGGGCTACCGAAAAATCAGGCAAACTAATTATTGCAGCAGTTGACTGTACAGGGCATGGGGTGCCGGGGGCGTTTATGAGTATGTTGGGTATCACCATTTTAGAAGAAATTGTAAATAAAAAAAATATAACAAAAGCTAGCCTTATACTTGATGAAATGAAAGCTTCGGTTATCAAACATTTAAAACAACAAGGCAAAAAAGGCGAAGCCCAGGACGGCATGGACATGGTACTTTGTTCTATTGATAAAAAAACACTAATAATGGAAATGGCCGGGGCTTATAACCCGCTTTATCTGATTAGGGACGGCGAACTTACAAGGACAAAAGTAGACAGGATGCCTATTGGTATATACTATAAAAAAACAAAACCCTTTACCAACCACCAGATACAGTTACAAAAAGGCGACATGTTATACCTTACATCCGATGGATATATTGACCAGTTTAGTGGTATTACGGGTGAAAAACTAATGTCAAAAAATTTCAACAAATATTTACTTGAAATACACAAAAAACCACTTAACCAACAAAAAACAATATTGGAAGAAAAATTTGATGAATGGAAAAACAGTGCCGACCAAATTGATGATGTAATAATTTTTGGTATCAGGATTAGTTAATGTGTGTCCATAAAGTTGGCATTTTTTTATTTAGCCCCAAAGTGGGCGTTAAGCATTAGCCCTGTGCGTAGCGCAGGGTTGAAAATCAGCATGTTACAAAAGCCCTGAATGGGCGTAAGATAAATATCATTTATAAACACACACTAGTAGTGCGTTTTTTAATTAACGTAGCATAAATTTGTTTTAGATTTTTTCTTTAGGTAAGACAAAATTCTTTAGCATAGCCGTGGCTACGGTTAATAATTTTAACGCAGCATAAAGGAAAAAGGTTTGCAAATTTGATATATTAATTAGGAATTGCACTACTTAATTAACGTTCTTTTCAATGACCCTTGTATATCTCTAACGAAACAAAATTACCAAACATGATAAAAAAACCCGTTTTGCTATTTCTGATACTTCTTTTTCAATTTTCTCTTTTCACCCAAGAAAAACTATTTGTCCCCAACGAAAACCAAAGGGCAATAAATAATAAAACCAGAACTGACAATGGTGAACTGGGAAAAAAATACTGGCAAAACAAAATTAAATATATAATTAAAGCCGACTTTAACCCCAAAACAGGTTTCTTAAAAGGTAAAGAAGCCATCAATTATATTAACCTAAGTCCGTATACTCTAAATACACTGGTAATTAACCTTTACCCAAACTTGTATAAAAAAGGAAGTACTCGAGACAAACCTGTTGATCTGGGTGATCTTCACGAAGGTATTGTCATTTCAAGAATTGAGATTGACAATTTGGAAATCAACCCAAATGGCAAGGATTGTTTTTTTGAAGGCACACATCTCTATTTGGCTCTACCTAATTCACTGAAAACAAATAAGGAAACCAGCTTAACTATTGAATGGGAATTTAACATACAAAAAACAACACAGTTAAGGACAGGTAAATATGATGAAAACACTTGGTTCATTGGCTATTGGTATCCTCAAATAGCAGTATTTGATGATGTTTTTGGCTGGGACGAAGTTCCGTATGATGGATTACATGAATTTTATTCTTAAACCAGAAGATTTAAACAAAAACACATTAAAAACCGTAAAAACAAATTTGCGTAGCTGGCACTTCAAAGCCGATAATGTTGTTGATTTTGCATTTGCAACCAGCGACCATTATTTATGGGATGCTACAAGTTTGGTAGTTGATAAGGAAACAGATCGAAGGACTGT
>NBLH01000174.1 GCA_002084525.1 Bacteroidetes bacterium 4572_117
GGAGCATGCAGTTTAAAATGGATTTTGTGCAATTCAATTTTTTGTCATTATTCAAACTAAATAAAAAAAAAGAAAATGGAATTTTTGTAAAATTTGGGCCATATGTTGCTTATTCTTTTGCTGGAGATTATTACGAAAAAGGAACCGGCAACAGTTTAACTTTTAATTACGATTCATTAGCAAGTTCGTATAAAAAATTGGATTATGGTATTAGGGGTGGAGTTTCTTATAAATTTGCGTTTAGTTCAGGAAGCCTACAACTGGAAGTATTGTATGCGCAGGGTTTATTTAATATGTTGGAGCGTGACCCTGCTAACATTTTTCAGACAATGAACCAAAGTTTGTTTATTAATTTGGCCTATACTTTTACTATTAGTAGAAACAAAAAAAAGGAAAAAGTTAAAAATGGAGATGGAAAATAATTTTGAAAAGGTACTTAAAAACCTGCCAGATGGTATTGAGTTGGTTGCTGTTTCAAAAACAAAACCTAATGAACTTAAGTGGCACATGATTGGTCACCTTCAATCAAATAAGGTAAAGTACATAGCCCCTTTTGTTGAATTAATTCATGCAGTGGATAGTATTAAGTTGCTGAAAGTTATTAATAAAGAGGCAGTTAAAAACAAACGGGTTATTAATTATTTATTCCAAATGCATGTAGCAACTGAAAGTGCAAAATTTGGTATGTCGTGCAATGAAATTGCTGACATTATTAAATCAGATGAGTTTTTATCGCTAAAAAATGTTAATTTGACCGGTCTTATGGCAATGGCCACAAATACAACAAACGAGCAGCAAGTTACAAATGAGTTTGAAGTTGTGCGAAATTGTTTTAACAGGCTTAAAGCTGATTTTTTTAAGGATAAAGCAGATTTCAAGGAACTCTCCATTGGAATGTCGCAGGATTATAAAATCGCCGTGCAGGCAGGGAGCACCATGGTGCGCATTGGCAGTATTTTGTTTGGCGCACGGGATAATAAATAGCCCAACATTTATGTCAAAATGGTTAAGTTTTTGTTGGGTTAAGATCTTTGGAGCTGTATTTAAATAATTCGCTTTAATTAGTGCCTGTCCATAAAGTCGAGAGTTTGAGCTAGAAAGTTTGAATTTAAGGCGTGCGATAAATCTAAACCGCAGAATACTAATGTATTTGAGGATTTAGATTTTGAATAATAACGCAGAAGTCGGGCTTATAGACAAATCTAATTATGTAGATCTAAATTCCAAAACTTAACTAAGTGTTGTTAATGAATAATTTATTTTTAAAAATTGCTTTATTGTTTATTTTGCAAACTGGTGTTTATATCCGTGCACAAATAAATTTCTACCAAATTCCTTTTGAAGATTTAATCGAAAAAGCCGAACAAGAAAATAAACCTATTTTTTTGTTCCTGTCAAATAACAACAACGAAAGTTGGTGGATGGAAAACAATGTGTTTAATAAGCCTGTTATTGGCGAATTTTATAATAAAAACTTTGTTTGTGGTATTTTTTTCGGACAGATTAACTATTCAAACCTTACAACTGAAAAACTAAAAATAAAAGAATATCCATTTATACTTTTTTTTGACCCGGTAACAAAAACAGGGTATTCTGTTACAGGTGGCAAAACCGAAGAGCAACTTTACAGTTATGGAAAAACCGTTACCAACGAATTTAAATTAGCTAATATTTTAAATCACAGGATTAACAACATTAACCCTGATGAAAAAAAAGCTGTTTATAAGATTTCAGATAATGATGGCAGATATACATTAGGTGTACGTGGAAGAAGGTTGATGTATGGATACCCGTATCCGAATTCAACATCGCATTTTGTTCTAAAAGCAGACAAGGGCATGGCCAGTAATTCGCCAAGGTTTTTAATACAAAGAGATTTGCAAATAACTGATTATCTGGCAAAAAAAAGTTTTTTTGCTAAAATATTCCAAATATTTAAAAGGAAAAAAAAGAAGAAAAAAATTCGTTTAAAATCATATAAAAATGTCTGCTATTTAAACGATACCCTTTTAGTACGCTTCGACGAAAGCAACTCAATGCACTCAGAAATCACATACCGTTTTAATGGCTTATTGATCACACAAAAGCTTAGCCCACTTAACCAGAATCTTGAAGCAAGCAAACCAAACGATAGCACACGTTATTATCAGGTTGATTATATTATAAAAAACGATTCGACTAAAACCATAGATGCCGGTGTTTTGGTATTGTTTGATATGATGATAGATGATAATGATGCTGCCCAAATGGATGCGTTTAAAACAGATCTTATAGGAAAAGTTTCATCGGAACAAAGAAGGTTACGGGGTAAATATGCGAAGTATAATAAGGCTGACCACCTACAGAGAATATTAGTTTACCGCAATAAAAAGCGCACCGGTGATTTAACCGGTGATTTTCGTTTGCTGACCGATCCTGATGAAATACACATTGGATCCTGGCCCGTTTTTTTTTCTGTACTTTGGGATGTCCCTGAAATTAAGGTAGGTAAAAGATATTTCGATAGTGCGGTTATCCTAAAATGGAAAACAAAGCCATTGAAACCAGGTGAACAGTTTTCTTATTCAACAATATTTGGTTTGTATAACAAGGGGGTGTTGGAATTAGTGCCGACCGGTACAAATTTTACCGGGACCAAAAAGGATGGTAAACGTTTAAGGCAATTGAACCCTGAATTAACGGTAAGCCCCGATACGATATTCGAAGGGCAGTCAGCACAATTAAACTGGAAGACTGAAAACCCTTTAAATGCTGCTATATACATATCGTCAAAACCAAAAACAAAACAACGCAACCGTGGCAAAACTACAGTTAATCCTAAAAAGTCAACTACTTATTATTTGCAGATGCTAGATAATGGTAAGGAAATAGCAAATGTGAAAACAAATTTGGTTGTTTTAAAAAGGCCAGAAAAAGTTAGTTTCGATGGTCGTTTTACGATTGGATCTGAAAATAAAGCGGTAACTTTTGGGTATCCTTTTCCGTATTCAACTTCTTACTTTCAATTGTATCATAATAAAAAATATTATAGCAACAATAATGGTATTACAAAAGCAAAATATTTAAAAGGGAAACAGTATGCAGATATTGAAACCGACAAAAAAAATGAATTAAGCTATGAATCTGATGGTTTTGAAATTAAACAAAGCTTGATACCACTAAATGAAAAATTAGTGAAAACAGAAATGGATAGTGCCATGTTTTTCCGCTGTGAGTATACCATTAAAAACCTCGGCAAATACAAGGCTGGTTTTAGCCTTAAACAATTTTTGGATCTTTCGGCTATTGTTGCCGATAGTTTAATACTAAAAACCAATGGGCGTTTATCTGGGTTTAACACAACTTATGCTGGCAGTAAGGTTTTTAAACAGCTGAATATCAGCGATAAGGCAGGTGAAGTCGGCTTAAAGTTACTTGTTTGGGTATCAGGTAGCGAAAAGCCAAAATCAGTTTCAATTGGCGATTGGCATTTTTTAAAAAACCTAAAAATAAAAGCGAAATATACTGATAGTATTTTCAATAAAAATCCGGCGGTTTTAATCAGGTGGAAAAAAAATATTTTGGCTAATGAAAGCGCAAAATTTGCATTTATTATTGGTGCAAATAAAAATCAAAATTTGAATTATCTTTACAATCAGGCTGAACAAGTAAAATTGTTTACTATTAATTTTAAAACCAATAAATATAAAGTAGGTAAAGATAAAATAACTGACATTATTGATTTTATTAAGGAAAACGAATTTGATTTTATTGTGCTGAATGGTTTTACCGATAACAGGGGGACATTAGAGACCAACTATAAATTGGCCGGAAAAAGGATAGATTACGTTAAAAATGTTATTGCTAAACAAGCAGGTATAAGCAAAGATAAAATACTGAAAAAAGTTCATGGTGAGTTTTTTTCAAACCAAAAAACCAATAATGAGGAAATTGATGATGAAGCAGAACGTAAAGTAAATATTTTGCTTTTTAAACTTAAACCCTCAATTGATGATTCTAAACTGGTTCCTGAAAAAAACGGGGATTTGCAAAATTAAGCAATGTCAGTATGCTATATAACCAAAAAATAGAGTTTCCAAATGCCAAATAAAGACAAAATAAAAGATTTTACCGATGAGTTAAGCATATCCGCATCGAGGAGTAGCGGCCCGGGCGGACAAAATGTGAATAAAGTAAATACAAAAGTAGAGGTTCGGCTTAATATTGAGGGCTCAAATTTACTTTCCGATGATGAGAAAAACCTTTTGTTTGAAAAATTGGCAAATAAAATTAATAAATTGGGTGAATTGATAGTGGTTGCACAATCTGAGCGTACTCAATTACAAAACAAAGAAAAAGCAATAGAAAAACTTAATTCGCTTATTGAAAATGCCTTAAAAGTTGAAAAAAAACGAAAAAAAACAAGGATCCCAAAATCAATAATCGAAAAACGTTTAAAAAATAAAAAACTGAAATCTGAAAAAAAGCATAAAAGGAAACCCCCTGGAGTTGTAAATGAATAAATGAGTTATAATATTTAATAAAAAAGCTATGAGAGAAATTAAACGTAAGCAAAAATTCAAACGAAATATTAGCAGAAGATACAGCTCAGAAAGAAACATCTCAATAGGCTTAAAGCTTAAAATATGGATGTCAGACGTATTGACGATAATTGGTGGCGGCTTTTTATTATTGGGGCTTCCGGCAATGTTCGCTTTTATTCCTTTTTCAAGCGTTTTTTCGCCGGGTTTTTCTGATACCGACCCTATTATTGAAGGGAAAATAATAGAAGTTAATAGAACCGGGGCTAGCATTAATGACCAAAGTGTTTATGAATATGTTTTTGCCTATAATCCTCCTGATGGTGGCAATTATGAAGGTGTTGGTTATTCAACAGGGTGTATTTATGAAGTAGATGCACAGGTTGAAATTATATATAAACGTAACCAACAGGAAATATCAAAAGCAAAAAACCTTAGGACAAGTAGTTTCCCGATTTGGATTAGCTTTTTTGTTTTGATTTTCCCGCTGGTTGGGGCTGCAATGTTGTATTTTAGCACAAAAAAAGCGATAAATGCAATTTATGTTTTAAAAATTGGTGAAATTGCATACGGAAAGTTTTTAAATAAGGAGCCAACAAATACAACAGTAAATAAACGAAGGGTATATAAATACACATTTGAATTTACAGCTAAAGATAATAAAGTGTATCAGGCAATTGCAAAAACCCACTTGTACGAGCGTTTGGAAGATGAAGATGTAGAAAAACTTGTTTATGACCCCGATGACCCTGAAAATGCGGTTTTGCTTGATGCATTTCCCTTAGCTTTGAGGAGGTTTTTTGCAAATCAGTAGGTGAGGAGAGGGGTGGGGTGTGAAAAAGTAGGGATATGTAATTTTTTTTTATTGTTAAAGTTGATAAAATTTGCTAATTTTGAGAGGGTTAAGAAAATATCGAATAAGGAATGTTGAATACCGAAGAATAAAAGTGTAATGCGTTGTTTGTAAGATAGTTGTCATTATTGTTTTTTAAATTTTAAAATTGCATTTTGATTTTATGAAAACATCAATTGTCTTTTTTCTGCAATGTATCAAGGATTTACTTCTAAATTCTAAATTCCTTGTTAGATATTCATTATTCATCTTAAAACTCTGAGATATGCACTGTGTTAGCCAATTGGAAAGAAGAAAAATTTACGAAAACACCGTATTCTTAACAGCCCAGGCGAGGGGTGATAATATTCCGTATGAATTATTGGAGCTGGCAAAACTTAGAAAGTTGAGTGCTATCTTAGTAAGTTTTTCCAACTTGCTAAGTTTTTCCTGAATAAAGAATAATTTTTACTTTATAGTACAGATAATTATTTTATAATCTATTTTAAACAACTATTGTGTTGTGAACGGCTAAGTCCTCACAGTAGTTAAACTTTATTTAAAAATCAGTATTTCGTGTAATGCGGTGATAGTCAGTGCGTAATAAGATTCATTGTTTTGTCCGGTTTTTTCTATTAAGGTTTTAACAAGAAAAATAAGGTTTTTTCAATGCTGTAAAAACCTTATTTTTAAGACCTTAACTTTAGTAGAAATAATATTGTGTAATAACTCCAAGCTTATTACCTTATTAAAATTCACAAATCCTAGTCAGATTATATTGCTCACAATCAGACAAATAGTAAGTTGCTATATTAGTTTTTGTAAAATAGGGATGTTTTATTATCTTAAATAAAGCTTCTTGTTTTCATGCGTTTGCCCTGAGCTACGTCATGTTTATTTGGATTATTAAAACATAGCTTATACTTTCGCAGTTTTAAATATTATTACTACTCTTTTGCAGTTTTAAATATTATTACTACTCTTTTATAGACTCAATGAAAAAGAATCCTCTGCTGAAACGGTTCCTTATATGGCGGATAAGGCATTTGCCCATGCAACCTTATATAATGATTTTAAGTTTGTTTACCGGTATTGGTTCTGGTTTAGCAGCTGTAACAATATATAATTTGGTCCATTTTATTCAATCAGTACTTCAATCGGGCTTTTCAAAACAATATTTTAACTATTTATATTTAATCTATCCAGTTATCGGTATTGCACTTTCTGTTTTTTTTATAAAATTTATATTAAAACAAAGGGTAGGGCATGGTATACCAAGCGTATTGTATGCCATAAGTAAAAATCATGGGTTTATTAAGGC
>NBLH01000175.1 GCA_002084525.1 Bacteroidetes bacterium 4572_117
AAAAGCCTTAATACGAGATTTTCTGCAACTTATTACCCCAACCCTAAAGGGCGAAGTCGCTGAAAATCAGGACACCCTTTAGGGTTAGGGGTAAATTTTGATTTTCAGATTGTGTTTTTTTACCCTTTTTAGACTGGACTCATCAATATTTTAAAATGACGAAATTCGTTTCTGTAAATCCCTGATAATTAGAGTGTTGCAAGTGTTAGTTGGGCTGTTGTTACAATTAGCCTATATAATGTCAGTATTTTACTATTTTGAAATGACATAATATTCAAAGCCCTGAATGGACACAATCTTGCCTATTCAGGGCTTAAACTTATTAGCCATTAATCATTAGACATTAGCCTGTTTTTATTCAATTATTTTGCTCTGCCTTTTGCGTTCAACTTCGCTTAAAAGTATTTTACGTATACGGAAAGTTGCTGGTGTAATTTCCACATATTCATCAGCTTGTATATATTCCAATGCTTCTTCGAGGCTAAAAATTATTGGTGGTGTAATCCTTGTTTTATCATCGGCACCTGAAGCACGCATATTGGTTTGTTTTTTTGCTTTACAAACATTGGCCACTATATCTCCACTTTTTGAATTTTCGCCAATAACCTGTCCAGCATAAACTTTTTGGGTAGGTACGATAAAAAATTTGCCCCTATCCTGTAATTTGTCAAGTGCATAAGCAAAAACCTGCCCTGTTTCCATAGCTATTAGGGATCCATTTTGCCTTTTTGGAATATCGCCCTTAAAAGCTTCGTACCCGATAAAACGATGCGACATTACTGCTTCGCCATTAGTTGCTGTTAACATTCTAGTCCTTAGGCCAATAATACCTCTTGAAGGCACTTTGAACTCTAAGTGTATACGATCCGATTTAGTTTCCATGCTTAGCATTTTACCTTTTCGTAAAGTAACCAAATCAATAACTTTTCCTGAAAATTGTTCAGCAACATCAACGGTCATTTCTTCAATGGGTTCGCTTCTTATCCCTTCAATATCTTTAAACAAAACCTGTGGCTGCCCAACCTGTAGCTCGTAACCTTCGCGGCGCATTGTTTCTATCAGTACCGATAAATGCAATACGCCCCTTCCGTAAACAGTGAATTTATCTGCCGATTCAGTTTCTTTAACCCTTAGTGCAAGGTTTTTTTCTAATTCCTTATTTAAACGGTCTTTTAAATGCCTTGAAGTTACAAATTTGCCATCCTGTCCAAAAAATGGTGAATCGTTAATGGTAAATACCATACTCATGGTTGGCTCGTCAATAGCTATTGGATCAAGGGCTTCTGGGTTTTCAAAATCAGAAACAGTGTCGCCAATATCAAAACCTTCAACACCTACAACGCCACAAATCTCACCTGAACCTACCTGCTTTACACTTTTCCTTGTAAGTCCCTCATACACAAATAGTTCTTTGAGTTTAGACCTGAAAGTGGAACCATCTTTTTTCATCAATAAAATTTGCATGCCAACAGTTAGTTCCCCCCTGTGCAACCTGCCAATGGCAATACGCCCAACATAGCTTGAATACGAAAGCGCCGTAATCAATAATTGGGCTGTACCTTTATTGTATTTTGGTGGTGGTATGTGTTCTAGAATTGCATCAAGCAATGGTGTTATGTTATCACCAACGTTTTTCCAATCTTCCGACATCCAACCATTTTTAGCCGAACCAAAAATAGTTGGGAAATCTAACTGGTCTTCAGAGGCTTCAAGATTAAACATTAAATCGAATACTTGTTCCTGTACCAATTCAGGGTTGCAATTTTGTTTATCAACTTTATTAATAACTACAATAGGTTTTAAGCCTAATGCAATGGCTTTTTTTAAAACAAACCGTGTTTGTGGCATTGGGCCTTCAAAGGCATCAACGAGCAACAAAACCCCATCGGCCATATTTAATACCCTTTCTACCTCCCCGCCAAAATCTGCGTGACCAGGCGTATCAATAATATTAATTTTAACACCTTTATACGTTGCCGATGCGTTTTTTGAAAGGATGGTGATACCTCTTTCTTTTTCAAGGTCATTATTATCCATTATTAACGAACCTGGCTTTTCATGATCCTTGAATTGCCCTGTGGCTATTAACATTTTATCTACCAAAGTAGTTTTGCCATGGTCAACATGGGCAATTATTGCGATATTTCTAATATTGTTCTGCATTAAATAAATTTTAAAAGGGCACAAAATTATACTATAACTTTCATATATTGTGTTAAAATTTCAAAAAATGTTAAATTTTATAATATTATTTATGGCAGTTTTTCGATTTTTGTTAATTTTACAGAAAAAAAATCTATTTTTCACAAAATTTTAATCAAATCATAAAATAAATATATATTATTGTACTTAAAGTAGTTTATGGTTTGTTGTTAGATTATAATTATTTACATGCATTATGGCATGAAAATAGTACTACGATGTTAAAAGTTTAATAAGATTAGTTAAATGAATGTCGCTGAAAATGCTTATCAAGTGTATACTGAATTAATAGATAGCACAATAATTTCATATAATGGTCCTTTTGATGCACAAGTGTTGTCGATTATAGCTGAAAATATTGAGTATTCGCTATCGGATAACCCTAGGGTAAGCAAAAAACTGTTTAAAATATTTATTGAGCTGGCACAGAACATATCCTACTATTCGGCTGAAAAGCAAGAAAATAGTGAAGGTATTTTATTTGGAGTTGGGATTATAATGCTTCGTGAATTTGAAAAC
Organism: Bacteroidetes bacterium 4572_117; assembly: GCA_002084525.1. GTDB lineage: Bacteria > Bacteroidota > Bacteroidia > Bacteroidales > NBLH01 > NBLH01. Next base: position 2,722 of record NBLH01000175.1, read on the forward strand.
CATTACAGTTTTTCAACCGGGAATTTAATTGAAAGAAAACAAGTTTTGCCGGTACTTCAAAAATGCGAAACCATTAATTTACTTGATAGGGAAAAACTGAGACAATATAAAAGGAAATTGAGAAATATGCCTTCAGGTGAGCCAGGCAGCGGTAATATTGGCCTTATACAAGTGGCACTTACTGCTGATTACCCTTTGGAATACAGTGTTATACCAGTTAACGATGACAATTCATTTTATATTATAAATATTAGGGTAAATAAAAATTAATATTAGCTGTAATGGAAAATATTCAAATAGCAGGAAAACATGGGGTTAATTTTATTCCAACTGTTAACTTTAATGCAGATACAGGGATTTGCGAAATTGAGGGCGAATCGTATTTAGAGGATACTATTGAATTTTATTCACCGCTATTTAAATGGCTAAAGGAATATTGCGTAGAAATTAATAAGCCCATTACTTTTAATTTTAGGTTAAGATATTTTAATACCAGTTCATCTAAATGTATTATCGACATTTTAAATATCCTGAAAAAATATAAAGACGATGGTGGTACTGCCGAAGTATATTGGTATTATGATGCTGAGGAAGAGGATATTGAAGATGAATTAGAGGAAATTGAGGATTTTGTGATTGAAACTAATATGAAAATTAATTTAGTACCTGAATAGCATTAAATTATTGTTTATTTGAGTTGGCCATAATAAAATTATGCACTACAAACGGGATATAAACATATTAGATTTTTATGGATCGTTGGATGAAAATACGCTTTTATCGTATAAAGGGCCAATTGATACAAGGATTTTACAGGTTATAGGTTCATACCTTGAAGGATTATTAAAAGAGAGCCCTAAGGCCGGAAGAAAAGTATTTAAAATATTTATTGAACTGGCACAAAATATATCTTATTACTCGGCTGAAAAAAGTATTATCCGAAATAATGAAGAAATTGGCACGGGTATGGTTTTAATTAGCGACAGCATTAACCACTATATTTTTGTAACAGGGAATTTAGTGAAAAATGACGATATAGTAACAATAATTGAAAAAAGCGAGATAATTAATTCATTAAATAGAGAAGAACTAAGAGAATATAAACGGGAACAACGCAAATTACCAGTAGGGCAGAAAGGTGGGGCGCATATAGGTTTAATTCAGGTTGCGCTTACTTCAGCCCACCCTTTGGATATCGAGGTAAACCCAATTGATGACGATTATTCGTTTTTCTCGATTGCAGTTAAAATTGATAAATAATATTTTGGATAATAATGGAAAATCTTGAAATTGAAGGCACCCATAAGAATTTCTTTATTCCTGAAGTAAGCTTTAATGCTAAAACAGGAATTTGTGAAATTTCAGGGGAGTCTTTTTTGGAAGATACAATTGATTTTTATAGCATTCTAATTGATTGGCTAGACCAGTATATTAATGTTGTGAAAAGACCTATTGCCTTTATCATAAAACTTTCTTATTTTAATACCAGTACATCAAGAAGTATTTTAGATATTATGAATATTTTAAAAGACTATGAAGACGATGGTGGAGAAGTAGTGGTTAACTGGCATTTTGATGAAAATGATGTAGATATGGAAGAAGATATTGATGATTTTATTATTGATACCGGAATTGAAATAAATAAAATTTCGTTTTAATTTAATTCTTTTTTGCATATTCTGAGTAGAATTAGCTATTTTAGCCAATATATCTATATTATCTAACGAACGAAATGCGAAAAATTGTTATATTATTTATATTCAGTTTATTACAACTTATAAACCCATTAATAGTAGCTGTTAATGCCCAATTGAATTCAGATAGCCTTAAGCTTGAACTTAACAAAACCCAGCCTGATAGTAACCGGATTAAAATTTTACTTGATTTATGCTGGGATTTAAAATCTTCGGATAGTAAAAACGCATTTGTGTACGGCGAAAAGGCACTAAACCTGGCCATTAAAACCAAAAACCAAAAACAACAGGGGGTTGCACTAAAAAATATAGGCGTGATACACCTTTTTACTGCAGATTACAACAAAGCAGAAGAGTTCCACTTAAAAGCATTAGATATATTTAATGAAATAAATGATAACAAAGGGGTTTCAGGATGCAACAATAATCTTGGGATGATATCTGAACTTAAGGGTAACTTCATCCAGGCTGTTGAATTTTATAAAAAGTCGCTTGAGAACGATAGAAAAACAAATAATAAAAGCGGGATTGCCAGTAGTTTGACCAACCTTGGCAATGTTTTTCAAAAACAAGGTAACTACAACCAGGCAATTGAATATTATATTGATGTTCTAAAAATACGAGAAGAGTTAAACGACAAAACAGGTATCGCCGATGTTTACAATAATATAGGTGCATTATACGAAAAACAAAATGAGTTTGATAATGCGCTAAAAAATTACCAAAAAGCACTAATTCTATATGTTGAGATTCAAAATAAGCTAAAAACATCAAATGTATTGCACAATATTGGTTTTATACTTAGCAGCAAACAAGAATACACAAAAGCTATGGAATATTATTTCCAGGCATTGGAAATCAGAAAAAAATATGGTGCAAAAAAAGGTATTGCTTCTACCACTTTAAATATTGGCGAACTTTATCACAAGCTAAATAAATATAGCGACGCAAATAGCTACTATCAACAAAGCCTGATAGATTAAACCAAAAAGAAATTTATAAAGACCTTAGCATTACTTATTTTTCGTGGCTGAAATATCGAAAAGCCTTTGAATTCAGGTTACTTTACGAAAAAATGAAAGATAGCCTGATTAATGAAAACAGTAGCAATAAAATAGTTGAACTTCAATTACAATTCGAATTCGAGAAACATCAAAAAGAGTTAGAAATTGAAAGACAAAAAGAAAAACTTAATACAATTAAAGAGCTTAACAGGCATAAAATAATTAGTTATTCGCTAATGGGGGGATTATCTACTTTAGTTATAATAGTATTTTTAGCTTACCGTGCATACAGAACTAAAAAGAAGGATAATTTGCTTTTAAAGGTGCAGAAAGACCAAATATCACAAAAAAATGAGGAATTGCAATTGTACCAAGAAGAATTAATAAGCCAAAAAGAAAACTTGCAGGTCCAAAAAGATATGGTAACGAACCACAGGGATAAAATAGCCTTTCAAAATCAAAAAATTACTGATAGCATACAATATGCTTTAAGGATACAGCAAGCTATATTACCACCCAAAGAACAAATTACTAAGGTATTTTCTGAACATTTATTACTTAATTTACCAAAAGATATAGTTAGCGGCGATTTTGTTTGGCTAAAAACATTTGAGAATAAAATTATTATTGCAGTTGCGGATTCAACAGGGCATGGTGTTCCTGGTGCGTTTATGAGCCTATTGGGGATTTCTTTTTTAAATGAAATAGTTAACAAAACTGATAAAATAGATGCCGCTGGAATTTTGAATAAATTAAGAAACAAGCTTAAAAGTTCGTTAAATCAAAAAGGGAACAAAACCGAAGCAAAAGACGGTATTGATTTAGCTTTATGTGTTATTGATAAATCATCTAACAAACTTCAATTTGCAGGTGCATATAACCCACTTGTTATTATAAAAAAAGACAGTAATAATGATTATTTTTTAACGGAATATAAAGGCGATAAAATGCCGATTGGCATACATTTTAAGGAAAAAGAATCGTTTACAAACCATATAATTGAAATAAATAGGTCAGATAAATTTTATATGTTTTCCGATGGCTACCTAGATCAGTTTGGTGGGCTGCATGGCCGAAAATTTTTGATTAGCAAGTTTAAGCAACTTTTATTCAAAGTTCATGATTTGCCAATGGCAGAGCAAAGAATAAGGTTAATTACAGCGCTAAATGAGTGGAAAGAAAATAGGGAGCAGGTTGACGATATTCTTGTTTTTGGGTTTTCGGTGTAAGTTTTGCATGGCTAAAGAAAAATTTCAACTTTATGGCAAATATAAAAGTTTGGTGGTACAAATATTGTTGCAGTTAGTTGTTAGGCTTAATTTAATACTAGATTAAAATTGAATATAAAAACAAACATAAAATTTGAAATAAATAAATTTATTTTATTTGCCTTGTTATTGTTGTTTAGTAACCAGCTTGCTGTAAGCCAATCGTTACAACAAATAAAAGAAAATGGCAAAATTCGTGTAGCCTTTACTGAAAGTGGCTTACGCAGTGTTAATCAAAAATTTGCCCTTGAGTTCGCAAAATTTTTAAATGTAAAAATGGAGGTTGTTCCTGTTAAATGGGACGAAACTTTCTCTAATAATGGTGTTATACTTGAAAATTACCAGACAACAGCAAAAATTAATTATGTACCCGATGCGCTACGAAAAGCTGATTTAATTTGTGGGACAATATACCTGTACGAATGGCGTAAAAAATTCTTTGATTATGCAGGTATTCTTGAACTTAGCGATTTGCTCATTGTGCCAAGTACATCAAAAAGCCTTAAATCATATGAAGAATTAGATGGGTTTACAATAGCTATTCTTGAAAAATCAAGTTATGAGACTCATATTGAGGCTATTAATGATAGGATAGGGGGAGGGATTAACATTGTGAAAACAAAATCGGAGCAACAATCAATAAACTTGCTTAAAAACGGTGAGGTTGACGGGTATATCACTATTGCCTACAATGCCCTTGAAACAATTAAAGAAAGTACCGATTTTAAAATAGCATTTCCTGTTGCCCCAATAAAAAAAGCAGGGTGGGCAGTTAAAAAAGGAAATACCGAACTTGAAGAAGAAATAAATAATTTTTTTGAAACAATAAAAGGTAATGGCCGATTAAATGATTTATTTACTGCACATTACGACATGGATTACAATACGTATTACGAAATTATCAGTTCGTATTCACAAATGCAGGGTGGTAAAAGTAATCAACGCGATTTAGACGAGATAATTGAATCAGGAAAACTTGTCGTAGCACTTCGGGATCGTTTAATGGTATATAACAAAAACAATAAGCAATTCAACACATACTTGGCCGAAGAATTCGCAAAATATCTTAATGTTGAATTAGAAGTGCGGATTACACCTTATTTTTCTAAATATTTTGAAAATGCAAATGGGGAAATATTAAAAGATAGCTCGTATACACCCGAATGGTTCAATAATTTTGATGTTGCGTGTGAAATAATTGTCCCTCTGGAATGGAGGAAAAAGAAGGTCAACCTCATCCCTTTTATCCCATATGCACAGGTAGTAATTGGACGTAAAAATCTAAATATTAATACATTAAATGATTTAAGGAGTTTTAAAGGAGTAACGTCAAAGGGGTCTGCACAAGAAGATATCCTTATAAATAATAATATCAATAACTATTATTATTCAGAAAGCAATAACTTTTTAGATGATATTAATTCAGGCAAAGCCGATTATGCAATTGGTAGCGATGCTGTATTCAGAATTAATGAATTTTCAGAGCTTGAAGCTAAATTTGTTATCGGCCAGGTAGGTAAAGATGGTTGGGCTATTAAGAAAAACCAACCCAAATTACGTAGGAAAATTTTAGAATTTCTTGATTCTGCAAAAAGAGTGGGCATACTTGATAAATATTTTAGGCTTCAAACAGGGATGAAGTTTAAATCTACTGAAAATTATCTGACTGTTTTGCAGGAAACCTATCAACCAGGTGTTTTCCCCTTTGTATTTTACGGTACAAAAGAAGGGCTCCCACAAGAAGATATACTTACAATTTTTCAGGATAAAGACAATTACATGTGGTTTGGGACTCATGCGGGTGCTGTTAAATATAACGGAAGAGAGATGAAGGTGATAGACAAGAATAATGGGTTTAATTCAAATTCGATTTTTGATATTGCACAAGATAAAGATGGGACCATGTTTTTTTCGACGCTTGATGGCGTTTCTATTTTTAAAGATGATAAAGTAACTAATATTTTCAAGGGTTATTCGTTCAGGAAAGTATACATTGATTTTGAAAACAATAAATGGTTTTTTGGCGACCGCGGGATTGCCAAATATTCAGCTGACGGGAAAAAAAGGATTTTGAACAAAGAAAACCTTAACCTGCCTGAAAAGGTATACTCGATAACTATGAGCAAAAAGGGTATTACATATATTGCTTCGAAACAAGGCTTTTTTAGCTTAAATAACCAGTTTAAGGTACATCAAATATCTAATGCTCCGTGTTATAGTGTTTTTATCGATGAAGATAAACAAATGTGGCTTTCTACAATTAATGGGATATATGTTATTAATATTAAAGGGTATAATAATCAAGGAATTGGAAAAAAAATTAACCAGCAGCTGAATATACCTGATAACACACTGGTAAAATCAATTAGCCAAACAAAAGATGGGGCAGTTTGGTTTGTTTCAGACGATAAAATATACCAGTTAATTACATTGCAGCAAAAACCAATTATTTACGATGAAAAAGTAGGGCTGGAGCAACAAAGGATATTATCTTTTGCCAAAGATAAAGAAGAAAATATTTGGATTGGTTATGCCGGCGGAATCCAAAAACTAACAAATAAAAGCCTGCGGCTTTTATATCCTGATAAGGTAAATTCATATATTAGCTCCATTATTGAAGATCGTAAAGGCCGTATTTGGCTAAGCATGAACAAAAATGTATATGTTTTAAAAGATAAACTCGAAAATTTTACTAAAACCTTCAATGTAAATGAAAAATCGTATGTTATAGGTAAACTCCCGAACGGGAATATTATTATTGCAAACAATATGGCTTTGTATGAAATAGATGTTGAAAACTTGAAAATAATAAACAGAAATATTTTTCAAAAACCTTTGCAACACCTTGAAAATATCTTTATCTCATCACAGGGTGAAATTTTTCTTTTAACAGGTATAATTGGAAACATATATTATTTGAAAAATTTCAAATCAGAACCGGTTACTTTGTCAAATAATGCCACTTCATTAGTATCCCAATTAGTTGAATACGATGATATGATTGTTGGTGGTAATAAAACAGGATTAGTATATTTTACAGGGAAAGATTTTGACAAATTACAAGATATTGGCGATATAGTTTGGTCCTTATGCCCCGATGATGACATTTTATGGGTAGGTACCGATAATGGACTAGGTAAATATGAAGATGATGAATATGAGAATGTCAAAGTTAATTTACCTAATAATGTTATTAATGCTATAAAAAAAGAAAACGACATCAACCACCTTTGGTTGGGTACAAATGGAGGCTTTGCATATTTCAACAAGAATACCAATAAGGTTGAACTGTCGATTGACTCAAAGGATGGCTTACAAGGTAATGAAATTACTATCGACGGGTTATTTATCGATAAAAGGGGCTTATTGTGGGTTGGTTCATATCACGGTATTTCTACCTTTGATATAAAAAAGAATAAAGAAATTAAATATTCGCCGGAAGGAAGGATAGAAAGGGTTACTTTAAACGGAAAAGAAATAGCTATTGATTATTTGCTCAAAGGCCTTAAGTCTAATGAAAATAACCTTTCGTTTGAATTAACGGGCTTATCCTTTAAAGATGAAAAATCAATAGAGTATGAGTTTTTTATGAAAGGGCTTGAAAATGATTATACCGCCTCAAGGGGAAAAAACCATATTGCACATTATACCAACCTACCATCGGGTAAATATGTTTTTAATTATAGGACAAAAGGCAACGATGGTATTTGGAGCTACTATAAGCAAGTCGAATTTAAGATTGAAAAACCTATTTGGGAAGAATGGTGGTTTATTATTTCTGTTATAATAACTATGGTTTTACTAATTTTTGGGTTTGTAAAGTGGCGGAATATGGCCCTGCAAAAACAAAACGAAGAGCTGGAACGGATTGTTAAAGCAAGGACGGTAGAAATTCTAGAAAAAAACGAAGAGTTGTATCAACAAAAAGAAGAAATACTTGCCCAAAGAGATGAAATTGTGAAACAAAAGGACGAAGCAGAGGCACAAAGGGATGAAATTATCCAACAGAAGAAAGAGATTACAGATAGTATTTTATATGCCAGTAGGATCCAAACCGCAATTTTACCGCCAAAAGCGGCTATTTCAAAAGCTTTTCCAAAGCATTTTGTATTATATTTACCCCGCGATATTGTAAGTGGCGATTATTATTGGATGCACCAAAAAGGGGACAGGGCAATTTTAGTGGCTGCCGATTGTACAGGGCATGGTGTACCCGGTGCTTTTATGAGCATGCTTGGTACAGCTTTCCTTGGCCAGATTATTGGCAAAGAGAAAGACATACCAAATGCAAATATAATTTTGGACCAGTTACGTTATCAGGTAATTAGTTCGTTGCACCAAACAGGTCGCGAAAATGAAACAAAGGATGGGATGGATATCGCCATTTGCATTATTGATTACGATAAATCAGTAATTGAATATGCAGGCGCATTTAATTCGCTTTATCAATTCCGCAATAACGAATTAATTGAACATAAGGCAGATAGGATGCCTATTGGGGTTTCTTTTAATCAGGATAAACCTTTCTCGAAGCATGTTATTGAATTTAAAAATGGTGATTCTTTTTATATTTTTTC
>NBLH01000176.1 GCA_002084525.1 Bacteroidetes bacterium 4572_117
GTATATATTGCTGATTATTAGTCCGTTACCTTTTTATTCGTGCATTCGCGGCAAAAATATAACGAAGTATTATTATAAGGATTGTGCAAAAATAAAACAATTAGCGAAAATACATCCAATATTGTAAAAAAAGCATGAAAATAGTTAATGATTGATAAAAAACTACTATTCTGTTATCAATTTACCTGTTTTTAAATCAATTCCGATTGTGTCGTTTTCGTAAGAAAATTGTACTATACTATCATTGAGGGTTTCTTCTACCTGATATGGTATCCAATTTCCCAAAAAAACAAGCTCCTTCATAAATGGTAAGCGGCCTTTTTTTATTTTAACTGAGGTGGCAGGGTCAATAAAACCGGCATCGAAGATATACACAGTTGCTTTATAATCAGGGTATTTAATTTCTTTTTCGAGTTTTGGCCCCATAAAACCTTGCCCAAGCCCAAAAGAAGTTGCAACAAAAGAAAATAAAAGGATCAAAGATAAAAATACAGTTGTGGCAGACTTTAATATGTAACTGTGTTTTTTTGAAAGATTATTGTTGAAAATTGTTGGGCTTAATCGTATAATAATATATGCCAGTACTATATTTATTGTATATAATAAACCGAATATAGCTTGCTGCACTATTTCCCATGATGGGATAATATCTGGGATAATTATTACAAAACCAAGAATGATAGAAGAAATGAGGAAAATTATGTAATATATGAATTTAATTTTCAGCATACCCTACAATTTGTTAAGGTTCAAAGATACGAATTGGAAACGCAATTACCTAATTCTGTCCATAAAGTTGGGCTTTTTCTTAATTTCAACAAAACTTAGCAATGCCTGTTCCGCTTTTTCGGAATTGAAAAAACTTACTAAGTTGATACACACCTAGACTTGGTGAGTTTTTTAAAAGACTTGACTAAAGTGGCAGGCTATGATTTCAAATTGCAAACAGTCGTTAATGTTTGAGGTAAATTATTGAATTGTTAAATTATTATGTTGTTGTTACTTAGCAATTTAACAATGAAGCAATTTAGCCTTGCTCACAGTATATTTCAACATACCCTGATACATTTTATTACAGGGTAAACTTGCGATTTGTTTTTATAGGTTGATTTTTTTTTGAGATCAGAAGTTTGGTCTATATGCCCTCAGGGAAAGTGTCTTCCAAACCATAATCTACCGCAACTACCTCTTTAATTTCAGGTACTATGTTTTTAATTGCTTTTTCAACTCCAAGTTTAAGGGTTTGTATACTCATAGGGCAGGCATGACATGCACCTAGAAGTTTTACTTTTACGATATTTTCATCGGTTAATTCAACAAAGCTGATATCACCGCCATCCATTTGAAGATAAGGGCGTACACTTTCAATTGCCTTATTGATTTTACTTTCTATTTTCTTCTTTTTGCTATTTGTCATTTCCGGATTGTTAGATGTTTTGGTTCAAATATAGCCTGAAAGAATTGTGATGTTTTGGGTTAATAGCCATTAGTTGATTGGTCGTTAGTTAATTAGTCATTGGTCAACGTCGTCAACTAGCTAATGACTGATGACTAATGACGAATTTAATGACCAATCTTATTAACCCAAAACACCATGCTTGACTTGCTGCTAGTTTGATGCACAACTTGCGTTAGGGTCAATTTCAACCTTAAGCGTTGGTGCCATTTCATTATTACGTTCTTCGACTTTTTTAGCAACACTTTCACCAAGTTCAATAAATGAACTACCCAAAGTTGTATTTTCTAATGCAGAAGGTGTACCCTTGTCACCATTTTCCCTTATTGACTGAACAATTGGTATTTGCCCCAACATGGGGATGTCCATTTTCTCAGCTAGTTTTTTAACACCATCTTTACCAAAAATATAGTATTTATTTTCAGGAAGTTCTTCAGGTGTAAACCATGCCATGTTTTCAATTAAGCCAATAACGGGGACATTAATTGCTTCAGTTTTAAACATATTTAATCCTTTAATAGCATCTGCAAGCGCAACATCTTGCGGTGTACTTACAATAACAGCTGCTGTAACCGGAACTGTCTGTACCATAGTTAAATGGATGTCACTGGTTCCTGGAGGTAAGTCAATAAGTAAATAGTCCAGTTCGCCCCATAACCCATCATTTATTAGTTGCTTTAATGCACCTGTAGCCATTGCCCCACGCCAAATAAGGGCATCTTCGGGTTTAACAAAAAAGCCTATTGAAAGCATTTTTACACCATATTTTTCAACAGGTATTATCCTGTCTTTTCCGGCAATTTTTTTAATGCCTGGCACAATACCTTCCACACCAAACATTTTTGGTACCGATGGGCCAAAAATATCAGCATCGATCAATCCTACTTTTGAACCTAGTTTTGCTAATGAAATAGCAAGGTTAACTGCTACAGTTGATTTCCCAACACCGCCTTTACCAGAAGCTACGGCAATAATGTTTTTAACTCCAGGTAAAGTTTTTTCATGTTCTTTAGTTTTGTCAACCCTACCAACAGTTACTTTTGATGTCATGGTTACTTTTACATCAATGGTTTCGCTTAATTTGCTATGAATTGCTTTTTTACAAGCTTTTTCAATTGATTTTTTAAATGGGCTGTTAAAAGAAGGTAGATAAACGGCAAATTTTATTGAATTGCCATCTATTTTAATGGCATCCACCATTTTTAGGCTTACTATATCCTGGTTTTTTTCCGGATATTGAACCTCTTTCAGGGCATCAAGTACCTGATCTATAGAATAATTCATATTAATTTATTTATTTTTGATTTTAATTCCTTATTTTTATTCATTCTAAATAAGGATGCAAAGATGAAATTATTTTTCAGATCTGGCAAATATTTTAAAAGTAAAGCCACGCTCTCACTTGTCCAAGGCAATTGGCAGGGCATTCGGGTTTAAAATATTGTTTTCCATAATTTAATGTAAATAAACCCGCTTTACCCTTCTTGCAACGCTTGTTAAAATTTCGTATGGGATTGTACCAATTTGTTCGGCGAGTTTTGAAATAGGGTTTTGTTCGCTAAAAATAATTGCATCATCCCCTTCTTTTGCGTCAATGCCGGTAAGGTTGACCATACATAAATCCATACAAATGTTGCCAATAATTGGTGCCAACTTGCCGTTAATGAGCACTTTGCCTACCCCGTTGCTGAATTTTCGGTTGAAACCATCGGCATAACCAATTGGTAATATCGCAATTTTTATGTCATGCGGGGTTTTACCTTTTCGGCTGTAACCAACTGTTTGGTTTGCTTTAACTTTTTTAATTTGCGAAATTTTTGTTTTTAAGGTGCTGATATGTTGCAGTTTATCCTGATAAGTTGGGCTAATCCCATAAAGGCCTATCCCAAGGCGCACCATATCGAAATGTGCATGGGGGAAACGTTCAATGCCTGATGAATTTACGATATGCCGCATAAATTTGTATGGGAGAATATCTTGAATGCGTTCTGTTGCTTTTTTAAAGTCGCTGATTTGTTGGTTTGTAAAATCATCATGAAAACTATCATCGGATGCAGCAAGATGAGAAAAAACAGATTCCACTTTTAAATTTTTCACCTCTTTTAATTTGTCAACCAATTCATCAATATCTTCGTTTACAAAACCAAGCCGCCTCATCCCCGTATCAATTTTTATATGCACAGGATATTTATCAATACCTGATTGTTGAATAAATTCGCTAAATTTTTGCAGTGTACTGAAATTATATAATTCGGGTTCCAGCTTATATTTAATTAAATCGTGATAACTGTCAAAACTTGGGCTCATAATCATTATAGGTGTTGTAATCCCAGATATTCGCAAATCAACCCCTTCGTCGGTAACTGCAACCCCTAAATAATTAACCCCTAGGCGATTAAGCCATTTTGCGACTTCGTAATCGCCACTTCCGTATGAAAATGCCTTAACCATTGCCATTGTTTTTGTACCAGGTTTTAAAAACGACCTAAAATGCCCTAGGTTATGGGCAAGCGCATTTAAACTTACTTCAAGTGTGGTACTATTGGTTTTTTTTTGAGAATCTTGTTCCATCTAATTGGAGTTAAATTTTATAACTATTGTTGTTATTCAATAAAACACCAAAACTACTTAATTCTTTAATAATGATAAAATTATTTAGTTGAATCTTTATAAAAGAACAAAGTACGTCATTGCGAAGGCGTAGCCTGTGGCAATCCCTTACAATTAAGCTACGCAACCATTTACAACAAACTAATTGCATAGCATACATTGGGGGATAGCTTAGGGCAATCGCTATGACGAATAATGAGCAGGGGATTGACGGGAGTTTTTTTGTTTTATTGGTTCGCAATTGAAATAATATCAGCAAATACACCCGATGCAGTTACCTCTGCCCCGGCTCCGGCCCCTTTTACTACCAATGGCTGTTCTTTGTACCTGTTTGAATAAATCAACACAATATTGTCTTTTCCATCTAATTGATAATAAGGTTGTAAGCTATCAGCTTTTTTCAATCCAACCTTTGCTTTTCCCTGATTGAACTCTGCAACATATCTTAATTTTTTGCCCTCTTGTTCAGCCTCTTTTCTTATATTATCAAAAAATGCATTGAAATTTTCCAATGAGCCAAGAAAATCTTCCACGCTTTCTTTTTCCATTAGTTCAGGTGGCATAAAACTGTTGTTTTCAATAGCTTCCATCTCTAATTCGTAACCAGCTTCACGTGCTAAAATAAGGATTTTTCTAGCAACATCCTTGCCGCTTAAATCAATGCGCGGATCGGGTTCGGTATAAGCTTCGTCCATGGCTTGCTTAACAACTGTTGAAAATGTTGTGTTTTTTGTAAAGCTGTTAAAAATGAAATTGAGGCTTCCTGATAATACAGCCTGTATTTTCACAATTTTATCGCCACTTTTCACCATATCTTTTATGGTTTTTAGTATTGGCAAGCCCGCACCTACATTTGTTTCGTATAAGAATTTTACATTTTTTTGTTTTGCTAACAGGTTTAAATCAAAATAATTAGAGTAATTTGATGAGGCAGCAATTTTATTTGAAGCTACAACAGAAATGCTTTTGTCTAAAATTTTTGAATATAGGGCTGCAATAGTTTTGTCGGCAGTATTATCAACAAAAACACTGTTCCGCAGGTTTAGTTTTTGCATTTGCTCAATAAATTCAAGGCTGTTCATTGGCTCGGCTTCATTATTCAATTTTTCTTGCCAAACACTCAGATCAATGCCATTTTGATTAAAAATCATTTTACGGCTATTTGCCATTGCAACAATTTTTATCTCTATTTTATGTTCTTTTTTTAAATATTCATACTGCTCTTTGATTTGCGAAATAAATGTATTGCCAACATTACCCACACCTATTAAAAAAAGATGTATTTTTTTAAGCTTCGATAAGAAAAACCGTTCATGGAGAACATTCAATGCTTTGTGCACATCCCTTCTGTTAATTACAATTGAGATATTACGTTCGGTTGAACCCTGTGCAATTGCCCTGACATTTATTCCGTTTTTGCCAAGTATGCTAAATGATTTGCCGCTAAGCCCTATTGATTCCTTCATGTTGTCGCCAACTAATGCAACTATAGAAAGGTTACGTTCAATTTCGAGGGGCTTAATTTTTTTTAGTTCAATTTCGTTCTCAAATTCGTTAGTGATTGCTTCTTTTGCCAAATCTTCTTCATCAATATCAATCCCAATTGTAATTGTATGTTCTGATGATGCCTGTGTAATAAAAATGACATTGACTTTACTTAAAGAAAGTGCCGAAAACAAACGTGCGGCAACACCTGTTACACCAACCATGCCGCCACCCGTAAGGGTAATCAGTGAAATTTTGTTTATTCTTGATAAACCTTTAACAGATCTCCCATTTTTGCTGACTTCTTTACATATTAAAGTCCCCTTTGCACCTGGGTTGAAAGTGTTTTTAATAAGTACTGGGATACCCTTACGTAGAACAGGGTTGATTGTTGGCGAATAAATAACTTTTGCCCCAAAGTGGGACAATTCCATGGCTTCTTCGTACTTTGATGTTTTTCAGTTTTTGCTTAACATTTTCATTAGTTAACTTAAAATTTACGTTGGCGTTGCCATAATTTTCATCGGTAACAATTAAATCGCGTGCATCGATTAATTTTGTGTCTATCAAATTTGTGTTAAAGCTTTCTGAAATAATTATTGCTGATAACCTTTCACCAAAACTCATTAGAAAATCTTTTGTTTTAGAAAAAATTTCCCTTAACAGAAAAATCCCATTACAAATATCATCAAGTTCGTTCAAAATTAATTTAATATTTGCTTTTACCGTGGCTTGTTTTTCAATGGGGAGAAGCTTATCAATGGCATCAAAATGTTTCTCCTCAATTTCAGATAGTATCTGTTTATACCCTTCGTTGCCGTTGCTAGCTAATTCGCCGGATTTTACCAGTAGGTTTGTAACACCACCCATGGCAGAAGCAACAATTATTAATTGGTTTTTTTTGCCTTGGCTTTTTACAATCCCTACAACTTTAAGGATGTTTTCAGGTGAGGCTACCGAAGTCCCCCCAAATTTTAGTACTTTCATTTTTTCTGATAGATGTGAAAAATAGTGATATTTCTGGTTAATTTTCCGATTTGCTTTTATTTTGGTGGTAAAAGTATGTGTTCTAAGTTATTTTGACAAATTATTAATATGGAATGTGAATTTATTTTTCACATAATCGAAAAGCAAACTGAGTGTTTACAAATGATATTACACGATGGCCTTAAATCCGTAAAACCAACTTAACAATTTGACTATTTGGAGTATTATGCAAAAGAAAAGGATAACATCCGTAGAAATGATATCTGGGAAAAAGTAAGGAAAGGATTGGTTGGGAATGCTGGTGGAAAAGGTCAAAGAGGTTAATAACCTTTCAATGGCAGTATAACCGATAATGATAATTACTGAGAAAAACTTTGTTTTGCGGGATTGATGTCCCTTTTGTAAAATATTTGCTATATTTGTTAACTTATTATTGGAGTATTTTGAAAAATGCAAAATAAACATATGGAAAACTTTAATTTCATGCTTAGTTGCAATTTTTCTTCTAATACAGCGTAAACATATACATGAAAACAATGAAAAGCTAATTCTAAGAAGGCTGTACCTTAATCAGGGCAAAATGGAATGGCTCAGAACCTGACAATATTGAAAATGGCTTTGTTTTAATATATAATGATAAAATGAAGTGCTATTTTTTAATTTTAAGTAATATTGAACAGATGACAATGCGTTAAAAACAAAAGTTTTTAATTCAAATAAACTAAATCTAAATGAATTTTGAAGATAATCATTCTAAAGGATGTCAGGCATGTCAAAAAGGGAAATGGTTATGTATATACCTTACCTACCTCTGCAATGCATCCTGTTCTTTTTGTCCTGCCCCAATTCGGAATAAGGATATTGTGAATAGTGCTTTTGGGAATAAGCCTGATTTGATACTTAACTATTTAAAACAATACCCTTTTGAAGGAGTTAGCTTTTCCGGTGGTGAATGTTTTATGGTTTTTGACAGGTTACTAAATTGGTTAACCTTATTTAAGAACAATAAACCTGAGCTATATTATTGGGCCTATACTAATGGTATTAAAATGAACAATATGCTACTGCGCAAATTAGATGATGCGGGTTTAGATGAACTACGTTTTAACATTGCTGCTACAGGATACAATGATGCAGGAGTATTACAAAACCTTGCTTATGCTACAAAAATATTTAAGCATGTTACTGTTGAGATTCCTTCTATCCCAGAAGATTATGAACGATTAAAGCAGGTTTTACCTGTTTTAAATGACTTAGGTGTAGAATATTTAAACCTCCATGAGTACATATTAGTCCCTAATGACCTTAACACTCAGAAAGCTCCTAAAGAACAGTTTGTTATGAATTATGATATGAAAATGCAATATCATAAAAATAGTCTTTCTAATACAGAACGAATCAAAAATGATTGCGAAAAAAATGATTTTCAAATTAAGATAAATAGCTGCTCGCTTATAAAGAAAGAGCATCAAATGCTTGGTCGCAGAAAAACTATGGGAGCATTGCTCAAAGAAAATCACGAAAAACTAACTAAGGATGGGTTTCTTGAAACTATTTATATTTCTGAAAAAGAAGACATCGCTACAAAGGAAACCTTAAAGGATTACCATAATATTGACCATGCTCGTTTTATGCACCCAGACCAGTACAATAAAAATACTGGTAATGCATATCTGGTAACTATATTACCAAAGCTTGGAATTAAAGCTATTCCTAAAGTGTACAAGATTACAAAAATATAATGGATAACAATTCACATAGTCATAGATACCAAATAATATTTCAGGGTGGTGAAATCATTTATGAACCATTAAAAAGTCAAATAATTGTTAATGGGAAAAAGCAGGCATTATTTCTGCTACCAAAAAAAAAACTTAGCCTGTTTTCTGGTCGATTAGGTATTAGGGATGCCCATATCTCCGATTTTAACCCAATATGCCTTACAATTTATGCTAGTCACCACTGTAATTTGGATTGTACGTATTGTTATATACCAAAAAAGGAAACTTATCCTAATGAATTTATCGACCTGTCAGTGGTAGAATCAGGTGCCAAAATAGTAGCAAATAATTGCGTAAAACAAAAAATACCATTTACTGTTGGTTTCCATGGGGGCAATGAACCATTATTGCATCCTGAAAAGCTTGAGAAATATCTAGCAATATGCAATTCGGTTGCAATTGATAATGATTTGAAATTTTTGCCTTTCTGTACAACTAATGGTGTTATTAGTGAGGATACAGCTTATTGGGCGGCAAAAAAATTTTACGGGATATCCTTATCATGGGACGGGCCTGCCGAGATTCATGATGCTTTTCGTAAGGATATTTCAAATAATAAAACTAGCCAACATGTCGAACGGACTGCCAGAATATTCGCCGAGCACAAAAAAAACTCCGATATTTTTATAATCCGATGCACTGTAACTAGTTTATCGGTTGATAAAATGGAGGAAATCGCCAGGTACTTTCATGGGATTGGAGCGAAAATAGTTGTGTTTTATCCTGTATTCAGGAATAGAGATCATCCTTTTTCGGATAAATTAATACCAGAACCACAAACTTTTGTGTATAATTTTCATAAAGCCAGAAAATATGGCCTCGCCAATGGACTTAAAGTGATATTTTCAGGTTCAAGGCTGAAAGATTTTCATAACAGATTTTGTTCGATCCTTCAGGATAATCTTACAATTACCCCAGATGGTTTTCTAACTAATTGCTTCCATCATACTCAAAATTATGATAATCAAGACAATTTGTTTCTATATGGGAAATTCAATACAGAAACGAATCAATTGGAATATGACAGTAAAAAAATGAAGGAGATAATTAAAATTTATAATTCGGAGCTAAATGAATGTACGCATTGCTTTAATCAATTTCACTGCTCACATGGTTGCCCTGATATTTGTTCTATGACAGATCATTACAGCAACATACAGCAGCCAGATTGCATAAAAGAAAAATGGTTAGGCCTGGCAGCTATCCTTGAAAAAGCTGGATATATAAAAGAATTTAAAACAAAATCAGAATTTATTGATTTTTTCCAAAACATTACCTGCCACGAATTAAAATAAATTAAGAGATAATAATATGTGGTTTCATATAAGATTGTTAGAAAAATGTAATTTAAGCTGTTCCTCTTGCTATGCTAGTGATCACAATCGAAGTCAAATGTTAAGCTTTCCAGAGTTCAAGGATGTTTTGGAAACTATCAAGCAAATTCAGAAAGTTGATCATAAAATGTCTGTTATTTATTTAAGCGGAGGCGAACCGCTATTACATCCTCAGTTCTTTGATTTTCTGGAATATTGTTTTGCCCAATTTGACAGGGTCTCAATCTTAACAAACGGGATATTAGTAAAAAAATATATTAATGATCTGATACCATATAAAGAAAAACTCTGTGTTCAAATTTCGTTGGACGGCGATGAAGATACCAATGATGTAATACGGGGTAATGGTGTTTATAAAAAAGTTCTTGAGGCATTACACCTATTACAAGATAACAACCTAAAACATTGGGTCAGTTATACGGTTTCGCAATTTAATAAACACTGTTATAAAAGCATTATTGATATCGCAAAAGAAACAAACTCATTTTTTAACAATGTAACCCCATATATTGGTAATGTGGATCAAATGTTGGATTATTATGAATGGAAAGAATTCAAGTATAATTATGAAAAATATACTCGTAAACTTAATATTGAATCGGCGCATGGGCCAAACTGCTGCGGTTTTAGCTATAATTGTGGAGCCTTTTCCGGTGGTTTAACAGTAAATCCCGATGGGAGTGTGGCAGGATGTGCCCGGATTAATGATGTAATGGGTCACTATAAGGACATGGCAAAATTTATTTTACAGAAATCAAGATCTATTACGGAAACCTGCATGAAAGAAAAATGGCAAGATTTTTCTTATTTTAACACTATCCGGTATCTGGAATAAGTATTAAATGAAATTCTTCCATTTCTTTAAGTGTCCATAGAGACACAAAAAGGAGTTTTATTAAATGCCACCTCTATTAATTACTTTGTTGCTGTAAATTAATTATTAGAAGTGGCCTAAAATTGAATTTAAAGTCATTAAAAATGAGATTAGCTAAAAGTATCTTTCTACTGTTATTTATACTAACAATACACAAATGCAAAGCACAATATCAGGCTCAAAGACATTATGGAGATACTTTAAGATATGCCTATATTGTTCTATTTGAAAATGAAAATCAGCTTACTTCTGATAAAAAGTTGAAAATTGAACAAAGACTAAATCAATTATCTTATCTAATTAAAAAAGAAAGCCAAGGAAATTTGCATATTCAAGCAATTCCGGTTTATATTGATGTACATAGCCTGAACCTTAAAAGTTTACATTATAAACATCATACTTTTTTTAATTGGATTGATTGCCTGATGGAAACAGGAAGGATAAAACCTAATATTGACATTATATCTTTTACCCCTGCCATTAAAATGCCCTCGTAAAAGGGTTGACAAAAAATGCCTTCGGATCACATTGTTTTGATGCCGACCATGATGGAATAATTGATAAAGATGACGATTACTTTTTAAGCAGTCCTATTCAGGGACATGATAGTGATGATGATGGTATCCCTGATAAATTAGATCTTGTTCCATGGAATAAAATACAGGTGACCGGAAATATTGATGCACGTAAAATCAACCTGATAGCTATGGAAAACCGATCTGAAATATATTTTACTGGTGAGAATGTTAAAATTAATGAGCTAAAGGTAACCTATTTAAGAAATGTTAAGGTGCAAATTAAACCAGATCATTTTCCGGGATGTTTTCCCAAAATGGAAGCTATATCAACTAAGGGGAATAAACTTATTTTGGAACGGGATATGAAGAAGGCCCCCATAGTCAGGATAGAGGTGCATTATACGTATAATGGTCAACAATACTATCGTCCCTATTATTTTTATTTTTCTGGTACACCTATTTTACAAATTATTAATGAACGGGAATGGTTCTATTTTTCACGATTTGGGGCCGATATTCCTAAAACCATAGATTTCTATGAGGTAAATACTTATGATGAAAATTATGACGGCTTTGTAGATAGTGATAAATATAGTTATTTTCTAATCCCAGTTGCTTATGATTGGGATGGCGATAGTTTCCCTGATTTGGTGGATAAACTACCTACAGTTTATGGGAAATTTGAAAATGAATATGTAAGTGGGGTTAAGGATTCGGATAACGATGGGTTGGCCGATCCGGGATATCTGGATTTTTCGCAACCAGGACCGCTTATATCACCATCTCTTTACTTTGGGGAAATTATGCGTATTATTGGTGAAAACAAAGATTATGACCGCTCACCTTATATGAAAAAAGCGACTCAACCGAATTATCCTGACCATGACGAATGAAGAAGAAAAGTTTAACAAATTTATCAAGGAAATACCTGGTGAATTTCGGGAGAATATAAAGGTTGCAAGAAATTCAATAAAGGATGTATATTCTGTATCTATGCATAATATGCCTTTGCCATCCTGGAAAAATAAAGGATTTGAAGGTACGGGGAAACAAGTTTGGGAAAACATTTATAAAAACATAATAAATGACAATACGCTTAAACCTGTGTCAGTCTATATACATATACCTTTTTGTATAGAGAAAAAATGTGGCTTTTGCGACTGCATATCTGTTCC
>NBLH01000177.1 GCA_002084525.1 Bacteroidetes bacterium 4572_117
GCTTACAACCTAAGTTTTGAATTCAGTGAGGATGTTACAGGTTTTGTAATTGACGATATCACTGTTGGCAATGGTGCAGCATCTAATTTTGTGGCAGTAGACGGAAATACTTATACAGCCGATATCACACCAGATGGAAATGGCAATATCACAATTGACGTGGCTGCTGCCGTAGCTATTGATGCAGCAAATAATGACAATATCGCTGCAAGTCGGGCGTTGACTATTTATGATGTAATCCAGCCAACAGTAGAAATTACTCAAGCCTTAGGTCAAACAGACCCAACCAACATTGGCATGATAAACTTTATCGCAACCTTTAGTGAAGAGGTAACAGGTTTTACAGGTGATGATATAGACTTAAGCGGCACCGCCAACCCCACAACTGTCGATGTAACAGGTAGTTCGCCAGAATTTAATGTAGCGGTGAGCGGCATGGCAAACGACGGCACTGTGATTGTTACCATACCTGGTGCTGTTTGTACAGATATTGCAGGGAACGTAAATTCAGCCTCGACAAATGCGGATAATGAAGTTGTTTACGATACAGGGAGACCAAGCGTGGTAATAAGTTCATCGGAATCGGGGATTACCGAGTTAAGCAATATTCCCTTTACTATTGAATTTTCTGAGTTTGTCCAGGATTTTGTTCAGACTGATGTTACAATTTCGAATGGGGATATTTCAGATTTTACACAAGACGTGCAAAACAAACAATGGTCGGGAATAATTAATCCGATTGCCCCCGGTACAATAAATATTTTTGTTGAGGCAAATATAGCAAATGATTTTGCCGGCAATGGTAATTTAATTTCAAATATTTTTACAGTAGAATACAGGCAAAGTAATCATGCTCCGGTTGTAAATAATCAGGAATTTGATGTAAACGAAACTGATGAAGCAGGAAAACTTATTGGAACAGTTGTTGCGTCGGATGAAGATAATGATATATTGAGTTTTAGTATAATTTCAGGAAATATTGATGATGCATTTGCTATTAACCAACTGGATGGTGGCATAAGCCTAGTTTCTTCTGGTATATTGAATTATGAGAAAAACCCTGAATATCAGCTTGTTGTGGAGGTTGTAGATGATGGCGTTGAACCTCTGGCATCGCAATGTATTATTACAATAAATGTTGTTAAATCATGTGAAGATTTTGTGGCTAATAATATTTTTACACCAAACGACGATAGAAATGGATATTGGATAGTACAGAACGTGCATCTTTATAAAGATTATGAACTTGTAATAAGGACAGGGACCGGCCAGGTAGTTTATAAGGTGTTAAACTACGAAAATAATTGGGATGGCACTTACAATAATAATGTTTTGCCAACAGGTACTTACTATTACTCGTTAACCAGTTCATTAAGTGGAAAAACATATTATGGTTTTATTAATGTCATTAGTAACTAATTTGTATCATAAATTGTTGAAATCATTAAGTTGTGTTACAGTGTGTTAATGAATCGGCAAAGCATCTATATCAACAAAATTCAGTTTTAGGACTGGGCTTATAGTTAAAAATAATTTATTGAGATCTTTTTATATATATTTAATATTTGTAATATTTTTTGTAGGTGAACAGTTGGTGAAATCACAAACTGTTTATCAGGGCAACCTGTATACCTACAATAAATATATGTTAAACCCTGCTTATGCAGGCTCAGAAGAATATTTGTCTGCTATATTGAGTTACAGGAATGCTTCTTTGTCGATTCAAGGGGCACCAAAACAACTGATGTTTGGCTTTCATTTACCGGTTTTTGAAAAAATGGGGCTTGGGGGCAAGATTGAGAACCAAACAGAGGGTTTATTTAATTCGCTTACGGGTTTTATTGATTACTCATATAATGTAAATTTGGGTTATGAGCAAAGATTAAGGTTTGGTATATCAATCGGGCTTAAATCCATACAGCTTGATAATTCAAAAATAATTGCAACAGACCCCACTGCAATTATTGAAACAGCCTCTACGTATATTCTTGGAACAGCTTTTGAGAGTGCAGCGGGAATTGTTTATAATTGGAAAAATGTTGAACTAAGTTTTTCAGCACCACGTTTATTTGATATAAATAAAAAATTTAAGCCAAATTTTGCAACAAATTTATTTTATAGTACTCGTGCTTTAGATAATAAATTATTATTGAAACCTAATGTGCAAATCATTTATAAACCAAATATACCTTTGATATACAGCGCAGGTATAACAGCAAACTGGCGTGAAAAGTTTAACTTAGGTGTTGGGTATTTAAACAGGCCTGGTGTGGTTTTATCTACCGGGTTTTCTTTTGCGAATTTGAATTTAAACTATGCAGCGGAAATAGCAACTAAAAAATACGCAAATATTTTTAACACTATCCATGAAATTTCTCTTACTTATAAATTTATTAAGGTCAAAAAAACACCTTCTGATAGTTTAGATAAACCGCCTTTGGATATTCTTGTAAAAAATGATCCGATAAAAACAGATAGTTTGATAAATGATGATTTTTCAGATAACGTGCATGTAAGCGATAGCTCAAGCTATGTTTCCGATACTGATTCTTTATTAATTGATACAGATTTAACTGCAAAACAAGATTCTGTTAATAATGGCAATGAAGATGTTAGTATTGTTGATGAAAATCCGTATTTTGTTGTTGAAGAAGTAGGGGACGGTATTTATGCACTTAGACCATTTGACACAATAATTAAAAATATTGATGAGGTTAAAATTGATAGCCTTTTAAAGATAGGGGAAATCTATGTAGATGATGTATCTGATAGTTTAGGTGAAATTGCCACTAAATCAGGAAAATATGAAATTATTGAAGCCAGCGATGGGATTTTTGAATTGAAAACAAATATTGCAGATATACAAAATCAGGACATTTCTGATAAGGTAGTAGATTCTTTGCTAACAACAGAAGATTTTTATTCGGTGATTGATAGTAAAACAAAGCATGAGGATAAAGGTGAAGTTTATTACACCTTAAGGATATTTATTAAAAGCAATTCTGATATTTTGTTGAAAGATAGTAGTTTAGCTGAATTGATGAGGGTGGAAAAAAGCTCCTCCGGAAAAATAAATTACTATTTAGGAAAATTTAGTGAAGAATATTCTGCTGAACAGGTTGGGGAATATCTTAAAGGAAAAGGTATTAGTCAGTTTGAAATAATTAGAATAGGTGT
Organism: Bacteroidetes bacterium 4572_117; assembly: GCA_002084525.1. Lineage (GTDB taxonomy): Bacteria > Bacteroidota > Bacteroidia > Bacteroidales > NBLH01 > NBLH01. The sequence goes on from NBLH01000177.1 coordinate 3,178, forward strand.
TGATTAATACCTTTTCAGATAAAATTGGTTGTTTGTTGTACTTTGATACTTAGCGTAGATTTGCTACAAACAAAAAACAGGAACGCTGATAACACTGATTTAACGGATTCACACTGATTTTTATTTAGCTTAAAACACACGAATACTAATCGAATTTCGTAAAACTTTGTTTTTTTAGCAAAGTTTACCTACGGTGAGGACTGTGTCGTTCACAACATAATAATATATGGAGATTTGTATAAGAGGCAATATCCGTAAAGCTTGTATGTGTATGGCAAAAAAATAAAATTTTATGAAGGTAGATAATGTATTTAGAATGCAAATACTTACATTTGTGAATATCAACTTTTAAATTAGTTTTTCAAATGAGGATAATCTCTAATAAAATATTTATTTTACTACTATTAATCAATTTTTCCAACAGTGCTGTTTCTCAGAAAGGATATTTTCAATTAAGGGGTAGGATAATATCGCCACACAAAGATAAATTAGTACACGTGTTGTATAAGTTGTATGAGAACGGTAAACTAATAGATACTACTTTAACTACTTCTAACGGGGCTTTTACAATAAAGTTTGAGATGAATAAAATGTATATGGTAGAGTTTTCAAAAAAAGCATATACAACTAAACTAATAAGTGTCAATACAAAAATTCCAATTAACTACATCTCAAAATTTTACGATCGGTTTAATATCATAAAATTAGATTTTGAAGGACAAGGTGATAGCCGTTCAGCTGCCGGTTTACCTGTTATGAAATATTTTTTTGATATAAAAACAGCTGATTTTGCCACAGAAAAAATAAGCAATAAACCCACAAGTAATGTGAAATTACTTGTAAAGCGTATAAAATCCCTTGAAAGCGAATTATTGTCACAAAAAGAAGTTATTAACCAACAGAAAGTCGAATTGAATAATATTGGGTTACCCCAAAATCAGGAAAACAAAATTATTATTGATGCAAAAAGGAAGGCTGACAGCATATTAGATTTGGCCAATAAAAAAGCTGTTAGGATTTTACGGGAATCAAAGAAGGATTCAATTAACAGGTTAAAAGAACTGAGCAATGTTACCTCGGATATTTCCAATAAGGATTTTACAGATTTATCAGTGAATAAAGGCCAGTTTAAAAACAGGAAGGATATTAAAAATGTTGAAAAGCGAATTGAAGAACTAAAAAAGAGACAAAATAAGTCTGCTACAGATAGTCTTGATTTAAAACAAAACCGGCTTTCATTAAGGATGGAACTTGTAGGATTGGCAAGGGCACAACTAAAAATAGATAGGTTAAAGGCAAAAACCCGTGAGGATAGTTTAATGATTGAACAGCGCGAAGCCCAATTATTCCTTATTGAACAGGACATGGACCTTGTTGCTGAGGAAATCGAAAATGCCAGGAAGGAAATCTTGCTTAAAAACCTTGAACTTCAAAAGAAAAACTTGATACTTTATAGTGTTATACTTGGATTAATTTTGGTAGTGATATTGTTGGTGGTAATATTCAGACATTACCAAGCAAAAAAACGGATGAACCTTGTTTTGGAAGAACAAAATAAAAAGTTAGAAGAGCAAAACAATCTGATTGTAACTAAAAACACACTGCTAAAATCTAATAATATTGAAATTAATGAAAAAAACATAAAACTGAATAAACAGCACAATCAAATAATGGACAGTATTAATTATGGGAAACGTATACAGGATGCAATTCTCCCATCTGATAAACTATTAAATCATTTTTTCTCAGATTTTTTTGTGTTTTTTAACCCAAAGGATGTTGTAAGCGGTGATTTTTATTGGTTTTCTGTTCAGGACGATAAATTATTTGTGGCAGCTGTTGATTGTACGGGACATGGAGTCCCCGGTGCTTTTATGTCGCTTATTGGTAATTCGTTACTTAATAATATTGTTAATGAAAAAGGGATATATAAACCTTCAGAAATATTAAAAGAGCTACATATTGGTGTTAATAGAGCTTTAAGTCAGAGTATGTCAGATGACAATGATAAGAGCGATGGTATGGATATAACGCTTTGCAGGTTCGAAAAATCTGCAAAAGAGGTTCAGCTAGCTTGTGCAAACCATACAGCTTTTGTTGTTAGTAATGGAAATGTTGAAGAAATTGAGGGTGATGATTTTTCTATTGCTGATGAATTAATCGGTGATGACATTCCTGAATTTACAAACCATATAATTGCAATGAACAAAGACACTACTTTATATATGTTTTCAGATGGTTTCCCTGATCAGATGGGGGGACCTAAAAATAAAAAATACTATACAAAAAACCTAAAAAAACTGTTTGTTGAGAATCAAAAATTAAAAGCAACAGACCAGAAAGAGGTTTTAAGTAAAACTTTTGATAATTGGAAAGGCGAGGGCTCTCAATTAGATGATGTTTTAGTAATGGGGTTTAAGTTAGATTTTGGCTAGGAAATAAAGAGATTTTGCTAAATTTTAAATTAATACCCTCGGCTTGCCCTAGGCGAAATATTTAAGATTAACCCATTAACAATAAGTGTTTAAGCGTTTTTTTGAAGCAGTAAAATAACAAACTAATTTATCAGAATTGGAATTTATTCCTTAAAAACCCCCTTACAGTTCCTAAGCCACTTTTAATGTAGTTTGAAATTATTAAAATAAAGTTTGCCAGTTCTTATTTTATTGCCGACTTTTGTATCTGAATATATTTTAATAACAAATCATATAAAATTATAATTATGTCTGAAAAAAAAGCTTGTTTATTCTGTGAAAAAACAGATATGGAAATACCTTTGGTACAGTTAGATTTTCAGGGTAAAAATTATTGGATTTGCCC
>NBLH01000001.1 GCA_002084525.1 Bacteroidetes bacterium 4572_117
AAAATAAGAAAAATGCAGACTTCATTAGGTTAAAATTCATTTTTTTCGTATAATTAATAGAAGTAGCCTATAGTTTAAAATGCAAAAACTAAAACTTACAAATAAGATGAAAATAATCATAGATAATTTTAGTAGAATACAATTGTTTATTTTTTTGATGCTGTTACCGGCACTTTTTTCATGCAATAATTCTGATAAAACTTATAAAATCGCTATTTCCGACCCTTCTACATCACTTAATCAGGTTGGGATACCCCTAGTTAAACTTCTTGAAAAAGAACTAAATATCAAGTTTGAAATTGTTGACCAAACTAGTGGTTCCTCTGAACATATTAAGCTTCTTTCGACTATTACACCTTTGTATAACCAAAATTTGTTCATTATTTACCCCGATTCATTAAAACCAAAGAATATAGGCGACTTAATACGGGGAAGGAGAATAGGCTTAGGGGTAGAAGAAGGTGGGACAGCTATGTTTACACAAAATATATTTAAAGAGCTTGGTATTGATTACTCAGAATATACAGCAGTTTATGGAAAAAACAAAGATAATGTCTGCAATAACTCAATTGATGTAAGTTGCTCATTTACTTCATTTAATAGCAACAGGATAGTAAATATGCTAAAAAATAAGAATACCCGTTTATTTAGCCTCGACGATGCAGAAAAAGCATTTGGCGGCTCGGCGGTTGATGGGATCTGTAAAAAATTATGGACTGCAAAACCACTTGTTATCCCAAAAAACAGCTACTATTCCAAGCCTGAGGAACCTATTTTAACGGTTTCTGTTTTTACATCGCTTTTGTGCAAAAAAAACCTTGATACAGAATTTATACATGATATAACAGAGACTATAGTAAAAAACAAATCGATATTGATAAAAGAGAACCCCGTTATTAACCAGGTATCAGAAAATAATTTACATGAAACACTCTATTATCCTTTACATAGGGGGGTACACATGTTTCTTGACCGAAACAAACCATCGTTTTTAGAGCGGTATGCAGAAGTTATTGCCTTGGTTTTATCGATTGTGATACTTTTATCGGGTATTATCAGTTCGTACAGGAACTGGAGCAAACAAAGAAAAAAAGATAGGATAGATGTTTACTATGAGCAAGTACTTGAAATTGATTGCAGCATAATGGAAACGACTGATACACAGAAGCTTAACCAAAAAATAGAAACTTTGTACAAAATACGTGAACGGGCATTTGAAAACCTGATAAAAGAAAAATTAAGCGCAGACGAAAGTTTTAAAATATTTATGAACTTAATGACCGATGCTATCCATAAAATTGAACAACGGTTATAATTATCTGTTTATAAAGTTAATACTTCGTTATATTTTTGCCACGAATGCACGAATAAAAAGGTAACGGACTAATAATTAGCAATTTACACAATCACCTAATATAATAAACGTCTTAAATAAATATGGAAAGTATACACCCGTCCGACCGCTTTGAGCGGTAGTACGGATATGTTCCGCATAAAAATATGTCGTTTATTATAGTGTCCTAATCTGCTGATTATCAGTCCATTTTAAAAATATACCGAGCTATTGAAAGACAAGGCTTTTGTTTAATTAGATACTGTGTCTTTAAAATCAAGGCTGCGGTGTCGGAAAACAATAAAATAACCTGAAATAAATAAACCATTGATTTTATGCAAACTAAAATTAATATGCCATTAACTGCTTTCAGCCAAATAGCCCCTATCATCGGGTAGGTTGGGTTTTAAAGAAGCTTCAACAGCTAGCCGGTCGCAACGTTCATTCTCTTTTATATTAGCATGGCCTTTTATCCAAATTAATTTTATTTTGTGTTTTTTTTTTTTCTCGAACCGACAAAGATAAGTTTTTATACATAAAATTAAAAAAAAGTTCTGCGGGATTTAGTACTGGTCGATTGGATAAATTCCAGCATGCTGTTAAGTTGCCTTTTCGACAGATATACAGTAACCCCCTCTTTACCAACATAAAACCTGAAAGATATGTCCTTATCGGCAAGCAACTTGTCTATAATTTTTTTATCGAAGTTAAAATAGCTGATATTGTTAATATAAGTATTTGTTGTTGAGGTGTTTGTGTGAGTTTCACTACTAATTTCTTTATCGTCGTCTTTATCGTTTTCCGATTCTTTTTCTTTGTAATCTATTGTGTGTTGGCTTTTTGTAGTAGTGCTGCTTATTTTTTCTGTATTGCCATCATAAAAAATTGCATCAAACACTTCATTTTTAACTTTTATCGATAGTTTTGTCCCCAGTTTGCCATCGCTAGGGGAAGTATGGAAATTAATTTTTCCTGATAAAGAGAGTAAACCCGATTGGTCGAATTCTTTATAATACTTTATCCTTACACTTTCCTTTTTTTTAAAATCTTTTCGGGCAGTATACATTTGTTCCATCATCATTTTATGCTTATTCTCAAACTCGTCGTAATTGTAATAAACCCTGCTTTTAAAACACGAAATTGGAACTAGGGGTATCATCATAAGAAATAATAAAGCTTTCATAAGGTTTAACACTTCGTTAAATTTTAGATTATCGATTATAAATTTTAGATTAACCCACCATCAAAATGCACTTTAAAACGACTAGGCCTATCGCTGTAATCGCTAAATTTTCAATACGCTATAGGCGTTTAGCCTACTATTTATGGTTAATCGTTCAATTATTTACCAAACGTAGTAAAAAAACCTATCGGAATCATTTTTTCCTGTCTCTTTGTATATGTCTTTAATTGTACATTTATTTTTGTTGGTTATACTAACATTTTAGTAGGTGTGCTTAACCATAAAGTAATTTTGATATAAATTTAAAATGGTTATTTGTTGATTTGTTTATGTGGTTATAACCAGCATAACTTAGCAGTGCGAGCGTATAAAAGGATAAGGAAATAATCCAATAATTATAATTACCACGAAACTTACAAATCTACCAAACCTGGGAAAAAATTTCTTATTGAAATTGCAAGATTTGACATAAATAATTTTATTGCAATTGCAAGTAAAATAATACCAAACATTTTTCTTAATATCATTATTCCGCTCTGCCCCAAAACCTTTTCAAAAACATGTGTTAACCTTAAAACAATATATACTACTATTATATTTAAAACCAGTGCAATAATAATATCTGTTAAAGGGTATTCTGCGCGTAACGATAGCAAAGTCGTCATTGAACCGGCACCGGCAATTAATGGAAAAGCCAGTGGTACAATTGATGAACTCTCGGTGGCATTATCTTTAAAAAGGCTAATCCCAAGCACCATTTCCAGGGACAGAAAAAATAAAATGAACGCCCCTGCAATGGCAAACGACGAAATATCCACACCAAATACACCCAACAGCCTTTCTCCAATAAAAAGAAATAGCAACATAAAAACAAAAGCCACTATTGTTGCCTTTTCTGATTGTATCCTTCCGCCTTTCTTTTTTAAATCAAGTATAATAGGTATTGATCCGGTAATATCGATTACTGCAAATAATACCATAAATGACGAAAAAATATTTATGAAATTTATTTCCATGATTTTATTTTTTTAATTTATTAATTCGATAACTAAACACAATAAGCACTATTGATAACAATATACCAGTATAAGCTTTACTGTTGTTAAGCCAGCTTAAATTATCAAAATCAAAAACACTAATTGACATTGCAAAAACTGTAATTGCTATTATTCTAATAAAATTTAATTTTTTCATTTATTAATTCCTCAAACCAGTTGTCGATTTCTCTTTTTGTACTAATTTTCTCGAATAACGATAATGAATATTTTATCACATCATTGTCATTTATCCATTTATATACTTCGACTGGTCATAATTTGAGATTTGGCACTATATTTAACGTATTGATTATTATTCGTTTATACAGTATAGCAAAACGCAGTTTATGACCGCTCAGCATATAGAAGGGGGCAACATCTGTTTTAGATAGTTTTTTTAAGATAACCATAAATCTCATTCGCTATAAAACTTCAGCATATCTGTAACTGCTTTTAAACATACCGGGCAAAATTCATTAATCTGGTTTGAACGCATTTTACAATCGTATACCGGGCGATATATTTTTTTGCTGACATAACCGGCACCTTCAAAAGCACCAACTTTATTTTTGTATTTCTCGGTATCAGGTGTTGGGATGGGTGTTTTTTTATCGACCATTTTTCCCCATTTGCTGTCAAAATCAACTAATGTTGTTATGTTTACTTGCCACGGTTCAACGCTTAAATCATAGATATCTTCAGCATTATCAACGCCATAGTGGTATTCATCTGCCAAAGCGGCAAAGGCGTGGCCAAATTCATGGGTAAATACTTGTTCGGCATACTCATTATCGCTTGTACACAGGTTATAATAATTATATATGCCACCCCCACCATACTTGCCCGAATTCACCAATATATATATCTGATCATAAGGTACATAGGCAGCCAAATCCCTAATTTGTTTAACATCACGGGTTGTTAAATATCGCTCGCTGTTAAATGTGAAAAAGTGAGTATTTAAAACCGTATTTTTCCAAGTATCTGTTCCAGGGATATCGGTTCCCGATTCTTCAGAAGCAGCATTAACTATCCAGAAATTAATTTTGCTTTTATTCTCTTTAAATGGCGATACCTTAAAAAAATAACCCATAAAACGAGCAACATCTTTCTTGAATTTTACCATTTCCTGCTTGGTGTACCCATCAGGTAAAACTACAATATCAAGGCTTGTTGCCGCATTACCGCTACCATGTAGTTTTTCGGTAGCATATTTATCTGTTTTATCTTTTACGATAAAATAGTTTGCCGGGTCAATTTTATGTTCGAAAACCGTATGGAAAACATTTTTGCGATCCCTGTTTTGCAATTTTAGCACAACTTTGTATTTCGGAAATGGCATAACTACCGATTCGTAATAACTTCTTGATACCATTTTTGCCTCATCAGTATCTATCCATTCACGAAAAAGGGTAGAATAACCCCTTGAATAAATCAATTTTTTCCCGGTAGAATCGTAAAGCATTATACGGTAATCGCCAAAATTGAATTTATCAATAAGGTTTATTTTTGAACCACCCCAAAAAGCCTCCTCTTTTAATTGTTCAAAGTAAACAAAAGAAGCCTCAGAATTTCCTGCCCGTGTATAATCAAAACGTAGGGTTTTTAGCAAAAAATAATCGTCGAAATTAATTTGCGCAAATATTGAATTCGATAGCAGAATAAATATAATCGTTAATTTTTTCATGATGCAGAAGTTTGGTTATCATTAATTAAAACATTTCCAACTTTTACTTTATCTTTTTAAATAACAACAATTTAGCAATAAAACAATTCTATCAACATTTTACCCGGGGTTAAGCCTTTTTTATAAAATAATGGGTTTCCTTATTTATTCAATCACCTCAAAACCGGTATATGGAATTAAGACATCAGGAATTTTTATACCATTTTCAGTTTGGTTATTTTCTAATAATGCAGCAACTATACGTGGTAAAGCCAAAGCACTGCCATTTAAAGTATGTGCCAATTTGGTTTTTTTCTCGCCTTTTTCTTTAAAACGAAGCTTTAACCGGTTTGCTTGGTAATCGATAAAATTAGATACAGAACTAACCTCGAGCCATTTTTCCTGTGCTGCTGAATACACCTCAAAATCGTAGGTTAAAGCCGATGTGAAACTTAAATCGCCACCACATAAACGTAAAATACGGTATGGTAAATTTAAACTTTGCACTAAGGTCTCAACATAGCTAACCATCTCATCAAGAGCCTCATACGACTCTTTAGGGTGCCGTACTTGTACAATCTCGACCTTATCGAACTGGTGCAACCGGTTTAATCCGCGAACATCTTTACCATAAGAGCCGGCCTCGCGCCTAAAACAAGGAGTATAAGCTACTGTTTTAATAGGGAAATCGTTGGCGTTTAAAATAACATCCCTGAAAATATTTGTAACAGGAACCTCTGCCGTAGGGATTAAATAAAAATTATCTACTGTAGCATGATACATCTGCCCTTCTTTGTCAGGAAGTTGTCCCGTACCAAAGCCCGAAGCCTCATTAACCAATAATGGCGGGATAACTTCATTATATCCGTTTTCTGTGGCTTTATCAAGAAAATAGCTTATTATTGCCCTTTGTAATTTTGCACCTTTTCCTTTGTAAACCGGAAACCCGGCACCTGTTATTTTATTCCCGAGTTCAAAATCAATTAAATCGTACTTTTTTGCTAATTCCCAATGTGGTAAATTTGCTTTCAATTCAGGAAAAACACCCCCTTCTTTAATAGTTTCGTTATCGTCTTCGCTTTTCCCTGCCGGCACCAAATTGTGGGGTATATTTGGCAACTGTACAATTAATTCAATTAATTCATTTTCTAAACTATTTAGCTTATCATTCAGCTCTTTCGACTCGGTTTTTAAGCTACCTGTTTTTTCTTTTGCTTTATTAGCTTCTTCAACTTTTCCTTCTTTAAACAGCATCCCTATTTGTTTAGAAATACTGTTTGATTCTGCCAGGCAATTATCTAGTTTATTCTGGGTTTCCTTCCTCGAATCATCAACACTTATAATTTTATCAACAACTGGCTGTGCATCAAAGTTTTTGATTTTCAGTCGATTAACAATATCTTCAGTATTTTCGCGTAAAAATTTAATTGTGAGCATAATAAGTTATCTAAAGTGAAATATTTAATAAAAAAGTTCTTACTGGTTAACAAAAAAATCTCCACAAAATTATCAATTTAAATTAATAATTAAGGGAGATTTTGAGATATTATGGAAATTATTAAAACTTCCGATATTTTTTTATTTGCTTTCTTCTTCTTCTGCAGCAGCTATTACAGAAACCAATGATTTGTTATTCCTTGTCTTTTTGAACTCAACAAAACCATCAATCAATGCAAATAAGGTATGATCTTTTCCCATTCCAACATTTTCATTTGCAAAATGTTTGGTACCTCTTTGCCTTACAAGTATATTACCTGCTTTTGCAAATTGTCCACCAAAAATTTTCACCCCTAGCCTTTTACTTTCCGATTCCCTACCGTTTCTTGAACTACCGGCTCCTTTCTTATGTGCCATATCTTAAATTTTTATTGTTCTAAACTAAATTAATAATTATAAAGAAATTGCTTCAATTTCTATTTGAGTAAAATTTTGACGATGCCCGTTTTCTTTTTGGTAACCTTTACGTCTTTTCTTTTTGAAAACTTTTACTTTATCGCCCCTAACATCGTCTTTTATAACTTTAGCGGTAATTTTAGCACCTTCAATATTAGGAGTACCAACTTTTACTTCGCCGTTATCGTCAATTAGCAAAACACTTTCAAAATCTACTGTTTCTCCCTCTTTTTGTTCTAATCGGTGAACAAAAATCTTTTTGTCTTTTTCTACTTTAAACTGTTGTCCAGCTATTTCTACAATTGCATACATAATTATTATTTTTATTTCAGGGGCGGTAACCTATAGTGCTTATTTACAAAACAGACTATCACTTAGTTTACCCCTTGAACTTATTTTGGACTGCAAAAGTAGATAAATTTATTTCTAATACAAAAGAATTATTTGATTATTGAAAATAACCAACAATTTTATTACTTTTGTTTCGATTATTAGTATACTTCACTTGGATGAAAAAAATAAGACTTAACATTGAAAGCCTCGTATATAGTCAAACACAATCTGGTGCATATGTGCTTGTGCTGATTGAAGAAAATGGAGACAGGAAACTACCGATTGTTATTGGTTCTGCCGAAGCGCAGGCAATTGCCATTGCTTTAGAGGGGATGAAACCGCCACGCCCGTTAACACACGACCTTTTTGTTAATTTTGCATCAGCGTTCAGCATTAACCTTAACGAAGTGCTGATTACAAAACTTGAAGAAGGTATTTTCTATTCAGAATTATTATGCGACAGCCTATCAAACAAAATAAAAATTGATTCGCGGACATCGGATGCCGTAGCATTGGCTATTAGGTTTAAATGCTCTATTTATGCAAGCGAAGAAGTTTTACAAAATGCAGGTATATCACCCACAGAATACGGCAATGTTGAAAGCCCAGAAGATGAACCAGTTCTCTCAAAATCTGAAAATTACAATTTAAGTTCAAAATCAATTAGCGAACTAGAAAAACTACTTTCAAAAGCCATCAATAATGAGGATTATGAATTTGCTTCAAAAATAAGAGATGAAATAAATGAAAGGGAATAATTTTTCTATCTCAGGCATTTCAATTATTTTAGCCAATCATTTTTTTATTATGCTCTCTGTAATTGTAGTACATAAGTTAAATGTGTTTGTTATTTAATAACCATTCCTAAATATTTGTTTTATGATAAAAATTTCTAAACTAAAGATAATAATTAACACTGTGTTTTTATTTTCTTTTTTCATGTTAACTGCTCAAAATCAGAGCGATACACTAAGCTTAATAACCTCAGCAAAATGGAAGCCTATTTCAATAATTAACACAGCCGGCGACACACTAATAACTATTGATAGTACCGATTATTTAAGCTTAAATAAAGAAAAAGAATTTAAATACGAGTTAAAAACAAAACAAATGCAAGCTTCAGGAAACTGGGAGCTAAAGGGTAAGGAATTATTTTTTTATTTAAATCCGCAGGTAGGGCAAACAAATATAGATTCAATCACAGAACAAAATATTGACAGTGCTTCACTAACCAGGATTTATACAATCATAAAATGCACAAACGACTCTTTAATACTTGTAGAAAAGGGTATCACTTTTTCATTCTTAAATAAAACAAAAATAGTATCAAAAAAAGTGGTTTCACTAGAATCAGCAGGATTTAGTATGAACAGCCTTTTCAGGGGGATACTTGGTATGCTGGTATTAATATTTATTGCATGGATATTTAGTACAAACAGAAGTGCCATTTCGTGGAAAGTTGTCCTAACAGGTTTGGCTATACAGCTTATATTGGCTTTTGGTGTATTAACCGTTCCCCCAATTCAGCAATTTTTCGAGTTTATTGGTAAAATATTCGTGCTGATTCTCGATTTCACCATGGAAGGGACAAAATTCCTTTTCAAATCATTTATCAGTGGCGAAATTGAACAACCTTTAATTAATTTTGCAATTACTATATTACCAACAATAATATTTTTCTCTGCCTTAACAAGTGTCCTTTTTTACTATGGTATTATTCAAAAAATAGTTTACGGAATGGCATGGATAATGACAAAAATACTAAAACTGTCTGGTGCTGAGAGCCTTTCAGTGGCAGGAAATATTTTTCTGGGGCAAACAGAATCGCCATTAATGATTAAGGCCTACCTCGAAAAAATGAACAAATCTGAAATATTGCTTGTAATGGCAGGTGGTATGGCTACTTTGGCAGGAGGTGTACTAGCTGTTTATATTGGTGTACTTGGCGGCAGCGATCCCGTACAACGGCTTATTTTTGCAAAGCACCTTTTGGCAGCATCGGTTATGGCAGCTCCCGGGGTAATTGTAATTTCAAAAATTTTGGTGCCGCAAACCGAAAAAATTGATACCGATGTTAAAATAAGTAGCGATAAAATAGGTAAAAACGTACTTGATGCCATTGCAAACGGAACAAGCGAAGGCTTAAAACTAGCTGTAAATGTTGCCGCAATGCTTTTGGTATTTATTTCGTTTATTGCCTTATTTAACTTCGTTTTCATAAAAATCGGTAATTGGACATCGCTAAACGCAGTAATTTCAAATTTTACCGATGGGCAGTACAATGAACTTTCGTTACAATTTATTTTAGGATATACCTTTGCCCCGCTTATGTGGCTGATTGGTGTATCGGGCGAAGATATTACTTTGGTAGGAAGGGTGCTTGGCGAAAAACTAATCCTGACTGAATTTATAGGATATGTGAGCCTTGGCGATTTAAAATCAGCAGGTGCCTTTGCCGAGCAAAAATCAATTATTATGGCAACATACATGCTTTGTGGATTTGCTAATTTTGCCTCAATAGGTATACAAATTGGTGGAATTGGCTCGCTTGCACCAGGAAAAAGGGTTTTGCTTTCGCAATTTGGTTTGCGTGCATTACTTGCCGGAACATTAGCGTCGTTAATGTCGGCTACTATTGTAGGTATGATATTAGGGTGAACAAATCTTAGATTTTAGGAATTAGATTTCAAATTTAATAATGCAGGATACATATAAACACAAAGGGCAAAGAAAAAAGCTTACCGGGGAGCTAAAAAAAAAGGGGATTGATGATGAAAGGGTTTTGGCTGCCATTTTAAAAATACCACGCCATTTTTTTATGGATATCGGTTTTGATAAATTGGCTTACCAAAATAAAGCTTTCCCTATTGGTGCAGGGCAAACAATATCGCAACCATATACCGTAGCTTTTCAAACACAGTTGCTAAATATAAAAAAAGGCGACAAAGTGCTTGAAATTGGTACAGGTTCGGGTTATCAAACTGCTGTGTTACTAGAATTAGGGGCCAGGGTATATACAATTGAAAGACAAAAAGAGCTATTTCAAAAATCACGGGTATTATTGGCATCTTTAAATTACGAAGCCCATTTTTTTTACGGCGATGGCTATAAAGGGAAACCAACCTACGGACCTTACGATAAAATAATTGTAACTGCGGGCGCACCATACATCCCCGAAGATTTGAAAGGGCAACTTAAAGTTGGGGGTATTTTGGTAATCCCGGTTGGTGATTCTGAAAAGCAATTAATGTATTCAGTAATAAGGGTGTCGAAAACAGAATTTAGAAAAACTGAGCTGGGCAACTTTATGTTTGTGCCAATGCTTGAAGGAAAAACAAATAATTAATAATAAATTGCTATACTGTTATATGGTTAAGGAAATTTAAACAACAGTATAACAATACAGCAATAAAACAATATACTAATATGATAAAAATTAAAACATTTGTATTTAACCCTTTCCAAGAGAACACCTATCTATTATACGACGAAACCGGCGAAGCTGTTATTATTGACCCGGGATGCTATGCAAAATCGGAAGAAGAAAGTTTGCTAAGCTTCATCAAAGAAAACAATATTAAGCTGAAACATCTTTTAAATACGCATTCGCATATTGACCATATTCTTGGTAATCAATTTGTTGCAAAACAATTCAAACTAAGTTTACAATCGCACAAAGCCGATGTGCCATTAATAGAACGGGCAAAAGACCAAGGTGCTGTTTTTGGCATAAAAACAGATAAACCGCCCATGCCTGGAAAATATTTGGATGAAGGCATGCAAATTCAATTTGGGAATTCTGTTTTAGATATAATACATGCGCCCGGTCACTCACCTGGAAGCTTGGTGTTTTATAATACAAAAGAAAAATTTATGGTTGTTGGCGATGTTTTATTTAACGAGGGCATTGGCCGTACCGATTTACCCGGTGGAAACTATGATGTTTTAATCGACAGCATCAAAAACAAACTATTCCCCTTAGGTGACGACATGGAAGTGTACTCAGGGCATGGTTCTACAACAACAATTGGGCACGAACGGATATCGAACCCGTTTTTAAGCTAATCATTATAATCAACATAGTAATAACCGCCATTACCTCCAATATTGTTGGTTATATTTAGCATCAGTGCATTATTTTCATTCATTGTGTTTTGCATTGTATTAAAAATCTGATTGTTAACAGCCATGTTTTTTTGTTTATATTTTAGGTATTGCTTTAAAGTCATACCTTTTGTTGCTGCTTCTTTTTTATATTTGCCTTTAATTTCATTAATGTTTATTTCAGTCTGTTTGTTTGTATTATTCCAAAATTTTTGAACCTCGTGCTGTGAACCGCCTTTATTGTTTTGTACATTTAATTGATTTTGTACCCCATTAAGATATTCTTTCTGTTGGCTAACATTTAATTTCGACCATTGTTTGCTAATAACATTCCATAAAAAATATGCATAAGCTAATGTTTTTTTCTGCTCAAGTGGGTAAGTTGTAAAATTATTTACTATTTGCATTTGCAGTATTGCCCTGTTTTGTTTTGTAATTTCATATTGCCTGCCCATTATCATGTTTTGAAATTGCAAATACTTAACATAAGCATCAACATCTTGGTTACTAATAGATAAATTAGTAGAGGCGTCGTGCTTTAAAACTTGTATATAAGAATTTAAGATTTTTATGAACACACTATTTTTTAAGTCTGGTTGTTTTTTAGTTGTCAAATAAATAATGTTAAATAATTCTTCCCTTACCATAGCAATTGCCTCAGGCCTATTTAACAAGTATATTTTTTTTAGGCTTGCCTCAACATCTTTAACATCGGCAAATAATAGTTTTGGGCTATCCTTAAAGTCTGACAGGTTGCTTTGGCGGATTTTATTTACTTCGGCTAATGTGATTTTTTGCCCCACAAGCAACTCCAAAAAGTTGACATATATCTGCGTTTGCGATTCTTTCCACTGCAAGTTGTTTCGCGTTGCTATTATTTTGTTGTATTTATTTTGTTGCCACGGATAATTTTTATTGCCAATGGTTTTGCCTGTATTTATATGTCTTTCGTAATTGTAAACTGCACCATTTTGATTTGACAACACAAGCCTGTTTTCCGTAAATACCTGAATATCAAACCGATAATGATTGCCGTTTAAATCTTGCATAAGGAATATGTTGTTTTGTATACTATATTTGCCCTGAAATTGCCCATCTTGCCCAATATATTTGAAGAAACCATCGGCAGTTAAAACCATTTGTGCATTAATTCTTTTTTCAACCCACGTACCCGCTATTTGTGAGTGTATATTTGATGAGCTAAACATACTTAAAATTATTAAAATTATTACAAATCCTTTCATGTGTTTATTTTTTAATTGCTTTCATTTGCCACTACCTGTCCCGCCTTAGCGGGATGGAACATTCATAATAGTCATCCCCTTGGGTGGCAATGCCTTTGCAATGAATGTTTCATGTTTTCAAGCTTTATATTTACTATTTTATTTGTGCATGTTCATAATTTGGTGTAAGTCCCTGTAAATAAAAACACCTACATTTTTTATTATTAACATACAAAATTAAAATCATGTGCAAAATAGTTAAATAATTAAATTGCAGAGTTAAAATTTGTTAAATACTTAATATATAACATTCAATATAGTATTTTTGCTACGGGGAGTATAAAATCTTGTTTATATTTTAACAGATTAACATTTAGGAAACTAAATAAAAATACCTAGCACGTGAAAAAAAAATACATTTGGTTTTTAATTAGTTTAATGTCAGTTGCTTTGATTGGTTTAATCGTGATGCAATACCTTTGGATAAAATCAGCAATAATAATAAAAGAGAAAAGGTTCGATTTTTTAGTTGAAAAAAGTTTATCTGAAATAGTTGATAAAATAGCAGAACACGAAACGGTACTTAATATACAAAAAGAAACAGTTTCTATTAACCAAAGCGGCGAAATCTCACATTTTTCTGATGACAATGAAAATAAATTGTTTGATAGTGCAACACAAAAGCTCACAAAACCTCTTATGGTAATTTCTCAAGACTCGTTATTTTTCAAACTAAAAAATGAAAGCGAGACTGATGATTCAAGCGAGCAAAAATTATACACAAAAGAAGAATTAAGGACAAAATTGGTAAACAATATCGAAAACAAAACTATTTTTGTTGAAAATATAGTAAACAAATTAATCCGTAAAGAAATCAATATTGAAGACCGGATTGATAAAAAAACACTCGAAAAAATTGTCAATTCTGCATTTGATAACAATAACATTGAAACAGAATATGAATATGCAGTTGTAAAAGAAAGCGACAACCATTATTTTAAATCAACTGGTTTTAACCTTAGTAAAAATCCTCATACATATCAAAAAGCTCTGTTCCCAAATGATATTTTAGCAAATAAAATAGTTTCAAACTCATATGTCCTTATTTTATACTTCCATAAAGATAAGGCTATATTAAACCCATTACCTTCTGTAGCGCTTACATCAGCATTATTAACTTTAATAATAATTGGTATTTTTGTTCTTACTATCTATATCATTTTCAGACAAAAACAGCTTTCAGAAATAAAAAATGATTTTATCAATAACATGACGCATGAGCTTAAAACCCCGATATCAACAATTTCACTAGCATCGCAAATGTTAAAAGATAATAGCATACCTATAGAGTCAAAAGACTTTGGCCAGATATCAGAAATTATAGAAAATGAAAGCAAACGGCTTGGTTTCCATGTTGAAAAAGTTCTGCAAATGGCTATAATTGACAGGGGGGGGATAGAGCTGAAACGTAAAAAATTAAACATCCACAGTTTGCTTAACCACATATTAATAAATGCAAACCTAAAAATAAAAGATCGTAACGGTATTCTAGCAAATGAATTTGAAGCTACTGATATTGAAATATTTGCCGATGAATTACATATTTCAAACGTATTTGGAAACCTACTTGATAATGCTATAAAATATTGCAAAAACATACCTGAGATCGAAGTTAATACCAAAAACCTTAACGGCCACGTTATTATTTCTATCAAAGATAATGGGATTGGTATAAAGAAAGAAAACCAGAAAAAAATATTTGAAAAATTTTACCGCGTACCAACCGGGAATTTGCACGATGTTAAAGGTTTTGGATTAGGCCTTAGTTATGTGAAAAAAATAATAGAGGAACATAAAGGCTATATCAAATTAGACAGTGAAAGAGGAAAAGGTTCAAAATTCGATGTATTTTTACCTGTTTCTAAATCATAATACCATAAAACCCCACCAATATTATGGAGCTTAGCCCTGAAATTGACGAATACATAATAAAAAATTTAGTCCCAGAAAATGCACTTTTAGCAGAAATTAATAGGGAAACACATGCCAAAGTACTAATGCCTAGGATGCTTTCTGGACAATTACAAGGTAGGATACTATCCATGATAAGCAACATGCTTAAACCTAAATTAATTTTAGAAATAGGTACATATACCGGCTATTCTGCCCTTTGCCTAGCTGAAGGCTTAAGTGCTGATGGTAAGCTACATACAATTGAAATTAATGACGAGTTGGAAACTTTTGTTTTAAAATATTTCGAGCAATCAGAATATAAAAACCACTTACACCTTCATATAGGCGATGCCTTAGAAATTATTCAAAAACTACCCAATAATATTGATTTAGTTTTTATTGATGCAGATAAGAGGATTTATTTAGATTATTACCACTTGATAATCGATAAATTAAGACCCGGTGGCATTATTCTGGCCGACAATGTTTTATGGGGTAATAAAGTAGTTACGCCCCTAGCAGGAAATGATGAATATACAAAAGGCATATTGGCATTTAATGATTTTGTTAAAACCGACAATAGGGTTGAAAACGTGATTTTACCCGTTAGGGATGGAATTATGATGTTGAGGAAACTTTAAGGAATGATTAGGGAATGAGTTATAATAGTTAGCGTTATTCAAAAATAATAAAATAAATGCATAAAACATCAATTGTAAAGGCTTTGCCACTCGAGGTAATGACTATTATGGAAGCACCATTCCACTTGGGTGGAACAGGTAGTGGTAAATAAAAACAATTAAAAATAGGCACATGAAATTTGAGAAATTTTTAAATGGTATTAGAGTTGGGAAATAGTATATTTGACAAGTGATTTATTTGTCGTGTTATATAATGCGAAATTGGTTGACAGTAGCGATTAAACAGAATTCTCCAACTGCTGTTGGAGAATTAAAAACAATATATGAAACCACAAGAAACACAAAATTACAAAGTTTTTTTCAACGAAATTATTGCAACTATTGAGCAAGCAAGATACGATGCTTTTAAATCGATGAATTATAGCCAAATAAATCAAAATTTCACATTAGGTAAAATTATTATTGAGCGTCAAAAAGAATTTGGTTGGGGAAAGTCAATAGTGGAAAGATTGTCAAAAGATTTGAAAAAAATAATTGATGGCGAAAAGGTTATTCATCTCAAAATCTTTGGAATATGCGACAGTTTTATTTGGAGTATAAGGACAAGGAGAATTTATTTGAATTGAGTTTATCCGTTCCATGGAGCCATAATATTCTAATAATTCAAAAAATAAAAGATGACAAACAACGTGAATATTATTTGAAAGCAACAGAAGAAATGGCATGGAGTAGAGCCGTTTTGTTAAATCAAATAAAGGCAAATGCTTATGAATATCAAAAAAAATTACCTAAACAAAGTAATTACAAAAGAGCTTTACCGGAACATTTATCAGAACAAGCAAATGAAGCTTTAAAAAGTGGATATAATCTTGATTTTCTTGGAATTGTAAAACCAATAAAGGAACGAGAATTAGAGAATTTATTAATAAGTCAAATAAAAGATTTCTTACTTGAACTTGGATACGGGTTTTGTTTTATCGGCAATCAATATAAAATAACACTTAACACAAAAGAATATTTCGTTGATTTACTTTTTTATCACAGAATATTAAAATGCCTTGTAGTAATTGAACTTAAAACGGTTGAATTTGACCCAATTTTTGCAGGAAAAATGGATATTTATTTAGCACTTGTAGATGAACAATTAAAACAAGAAGATGATAATCCATCAATAGGTATAATTCTTTGTCCGACAAAAGACAAAAGCGAAGTTGAATTTGCGTTAAATATTTTTCACAAACCAATAGGCGTAGCCGAATACAAATTAACAAAAGAATTACCCGAAAAACTAAAAGGAAAATTACCAACAGCAAAAGAGTTAAGTAACAAAATATTCGATAAAGATAACGAACTGAAAAACAAACGCCACAATTAGTCGTGTCCGTTAGGCAAAGTTCCTAAGTCTTCATTTTCTTTTTCTTAGCCGCCGGGAATAAAATATTGTTCAGGATAAGCCTATAACCCGATGAATTAGGATGTAAATCGAGGTTTGTTTTTGGATCGCCCACAAAATGCTGATAATCAGCAGGGTCGTGCCCACCATAAAATGTCCAGGTACCTTTGCCATATTCGCCATGGATGTATCTGGCTTCGTTGGCAGCTTTGTATTCTCCCATTATTAATACATTCGATTTAATCAAATCTTTATTAAACGAAGTAGTTTGGCCCATAAAACCCTGAATCATCGTTTCGTGGTTTTGGCATAACATTGTTGGTACAGGATCCCATTTTGCCGAAAACTCAAATAAATTAAAATAATCTTTTGTTTTTGGCACTTTCCTGTAATTTGTTACATCAATATTCGAAAACTCATATTCAAACGGGTCCATGCTTATTGTAAAATCTTTAAAAGCAAATGTTTTTGTAAAATCAAGTTTGTTTTGTGCATCTTGATCATAGGCATCCCCATCGAACATCGGCCCACAAATATCAATATCAGTAGCAGCTAAAGCAATATCGTATGTATCTGTTGCTGAACACATTGCAAACAAAAATCCGCCACGTGTTACATAATCCCTAATTGTTTGGACTACAAATTTTTTCATTTTAGAGACTTTTGCAAACCCAAGATCTGCTGCCAAAGCTTCCAAGTCCCTTTTATTTGCCACATACCATGCAGTATTTCGGTAGTTTCCATAAAATTTACCATACTGTCCGGTAAAATCCTCATGGTGCAAATGTAACCAATCGTATTTCGATAAATCCCCTTCAACAATTTCTTTATCATAAATAATATCGTATGGGATTTCAGAATAGGTTAAAACCATTGTTACCGCATCGTCCCATGGTAATTTGCTTTTGGGTGAATAAACTGCAATTTTAGGTGCCTTTTCTAATTTTATCCTGTCCATATTAATATCGGGGCGTGCAATATCGCTAAAAATGTTTTTTGCCTGAAAATCAGCAATAACATTATAGCTAACCCCCCTAATCATGCATTCTTCTTCAACTTCACGCAGATATGTGGTAATAAAACTCCCACCCTTGTAATTTAATAACCAACTAACTTCAATATCATTTTGGAGAGACCAATACGCAATTCCATAAGCCTTTAAATGGTTCTTTTGGTTTTCGTCCATAGGAATAAGTATATAAGAAGCAAAAGCCAGTTGCTGAAATAAAATTAATATGGTTATAAAAATTACACGCATTATATTTCTCAACAGTTTTTAAATCCCTGTAACGACCTGCCTATTAGTCGGTTACCGGAACACGTTTTATTGTTTTAAAGTACTGGTTGTTAAAAGCTTAATCAAATATTTTTAATCTCAAATTTAACGAAGTGTTAATTATTGATACCCAAGTTTAAAACGGTGTTTCCTCGTTATTTGCCGGGAAACCTGAAAAATCGTCATTTTGTCCTTTATCTTTAAGGTCATCGTTCATTTTCGAACTCATAACCATCCCATTACCTACACTTGAAAAATCATTTTCGCCAAGAGGCAGCAATTCGCTTGCCTCAAGCTCTTCAAATTTAGCTAATTCATCCCTAAACTTTAATTGAACATCGGTAATTGCCCCGTTTCTATGTTTAGCAATAATAATTTCAGCTAAACCTTTTGTTGAATTACCCTCGGCATCTTCGGTAATACCATATTTTTCCGGCCTGTGTATAAAAATAACAAGGTCGGCGTCCTGCTCAATAGCCCCCGATTCACGTAAATCGGAAAGTTGCGGCCTTTTATCGCCCGAACGCATTTCAACAGACCTGTTAAGCTGCGATAATGCCATAATTGGCACATCAAGTTCTTTTGCAATAGCTTTTAACCCCCTTGAAATGGTACTTACTTCTTGTTCCCTGTTACCTTTTGTTTCAGGTGTGCCAGACATTAGCTGAAGGTAATCGATGATAATCATTTTGATATCATTTTGCGTTTTCAACCGCCTACATTTAGCTCGTAATTCAAACAAAGTTATTGCCGGGGTATCGTCAATAAATATAGGTGCATCGTTCAAATTTTTAACCTTCATTTCAAGTTGTTGCCATTCAAACTCTTCTAATCTCCCACTCCTTAATTTTTCACTTGAAAGTTCTGTTTCGGCAGCAATTAAACGATTAACAAGCTGAAGTATAGACATTTCAAGCGAAAACACAGCAATTGGGACTTTGTGATTTACAGCCATATTCCTTGCCATAGATAATATAAATGCCGTTTTACCCATTGATGGCCTGGCTGCAATAATTACCAGGTCAGAAGGTTGCCAACCAGAAGTAACCCGGTCTAAACTGGTAAACCCGGATGGTACACCACTAAGGTTATCCTCTCTTTGCGAAGCTTCTTCAATTTTTTCGATGGCAGCATTAATAACCTGCGAAATTTTAACAGTTTCACTTTTAATATTCCCTTCGGCAAGTTGAAAAATAGAACTCTCAGAATAATTCAGTAAATCTAAAATGTCCACGCCATCATCATATGCTTGTTTTTGGATATCAGATGCTACACGGATTAACTCGCGCTGGATATATTTTTGCGCAATAATTCGTGCATGAAACTCAACGTGTACGGCTGAACCAATATTACTTGTAAGCTTAGAGATATAATATGCCCCACCAACCTCATCCAGTTGGTTTTTTTTTCGTAGCTCCTCGGTAACTGTGAGCATATCAACAGGCTTATAATCAATAGATAAATCTGCGATTGCCTTAAATATTTTTTGATGCGCATCAACATAAAAGCTTTCAGGAATTAACAAATCAAGAATTTCCAAGGCAGCATTTTTTTCAAGCATTATCGCCCCAAGTACCGCTTCTTCAAGATCTAAGGCCTGTGGTGGTATCTTTCCTAACTCAGAATTTTCTACCTTTTCTTTATAAGGTTTTTTCTTTGTTGCCATTGATATTTTTATTTTGTGCCAAAAAAAGAGGCGCTTTGTCCTCTTTTTTTTATATTATTTTCGCTTAAAGTAATATTTATTCAGCATATTCACCCATAGCGGTAAATTTATCAATCCTTTTCTGAAACCTTTCTTTTTCATTAACTTTTTTTAATTCTGAAAGTTGTTTTTTTATTTCATTTTTTACTGTTTCAAATGTTGCTTCCGGGTTTGTGTGCGCCCCACCAAGAGGTTCGCCGATAATACCATCGATTAAACCGTTTTTTAGCATATCCTGTGGTGTTAGCTTTAAAGCCTCAGCAGCTTCTATCTTATGATCCCAACTTCGCCATAAAATAGATGAACACGATTCAGGTGAAATAACTGAGTACCAGGTATTTTCAAGCATCAAGACCCTATCTCCTACTCCTATCCCGATAGCTCCACCTGAGGCACCTTCGCCAATAACTATGCAAATTATTGGTACCTTTATGTTAAACATTCCGTATATATTCCTTGCTATAGCTTCACCTTGCCCCCTTTCCTCTGCCTCAAGACCGGGGTATGCACCAGGTGTATCGATAAGTGTTACTATTGGTTTATTAAACTTTTCAGCTAAACGCATCAAACGCATGGCTTTTCTATAACCCTCGGGATTTGCCATCCCAAAATTGCGGTACTGCCTCATTTTGGTATTGATCCCTTTTTGCTGACCAATAAACATAATTGTTTGCCCATCAATTGAGCCAAAACCACCAACCATTGCTTTATCGTCTTTTACGTTCCGGTCTCCGTGTAATTCGATAAAATCACCGCCGGTAATTGCTTCAATATAGCTTAAAGTGTATGGGCGCTCCGGATGTCTTGATACTTGAACCCTTTGCCATGATGTAAGATTGGAATATATTTCTTTTTTTGCTTCTACAATTCTTTCTTCTAATTCTTTTATGGTAATACTAACATCAACCTGGCTTTGTTCACCAATTTCCTTGGCCTTTTCAAGCTGTTCAAGCAGTTCACCAATTTTTTCTTCAAAATCTAATAAAATCATAAGATTATTGTTTATAAAAATAGTTTGGGCTGCAAATTTACAAATTTCTACCCAAAATGATAAATCTTGTTGATAAAATTCTTTACTTTCGTTTAATGATTTGTTTTCCTAATGCAAAAATTAATATAGGATTAAATATTGTTTCAAAACGAAATGATGGCTATCACAACCTTGAAACTGTTTTTTATCCCGTTCCTTTAAAAGATATCCTTGAATTTATTGTACCCGAAAAAACAATAAAAAAAACAATAATTGAAATAAGCGGAACAAAATTAGATATTTTAAATGAGCAAAATATTTGTATAAAAGCATATGATTTGTTAGCCGCTGATTATAATTTACCAAAATTACAAGTATACTTGCATAAATTAATACCCAATGGTGCAGGTTTAGGGGGTGGTTCTTCTGATGCTAGTTTTTTTTTAAAACAGTTAAGTGATCAATTTAAGTTGAATATTAGTGAAAATAAATTAATGGATTATGCATCAAAGCTTGGTGCAGATTGTCCTTTTTTTATAACCAATAAAGCAGTTTTTGCAAGCGGAACTGGGAATAAGTTTGAACACATAAACCTTGATTTAACAGGGTATTATATTTTGATTGTAAAGCCAAATTTTTCAATAAATACTGCTGAAGCTTTTAAGGGTATTAAACCAACTATGCCAAAAACAAGCCTTAAAGAGCTAATTAAACAACCTGTTGATTCATGGAAAAATCAGATTAAAAACGATTTTGAAGCCCCATTATTTCAAAAGTACCCGGAACTAAGTGCGATAAAAACAAAATTATATAAACTGGGTGCCGATTATGCCTCTATGTCGGGCAGTGGTTCAGCTTTGTTTGGATTATTTAAAAATAAACCTGATACTGATAGTACTTTCGACGGAGTTTATAAAAAGGTTTTTCAACTAGGCTCAAATTAAAGCCGTTTTTAGTATCACTCGAATAATTTAACAGTTTATGAAATCAACATTTAAAAATAAAGCATAAGAAGGTGAGACTGTTTATGAAGTGAAAAGCTTCCCTCCTATCACTACACAAAAAGTTAGTTTAATAAAAATTTATTAAATTTAACGAAGTATTGTAATTATTTAGGTGCAATATAGTATAAAAACCCCCCAATTGTCAGAAACATTAAATTGGGTAGCCAAACTGCCAGCAACGAAGGAATTGTATTTGCTTTTGCAAGCTCAGTAAAAATCTGCATAAACAAAATATATAAAAAACTGAGTGTAAGCCCAATACCAATATTAATACCTGTCCCTCCACGTCGTTTTTGGGTAGATAAACTAACTCCGATAAGGGTAAGGATAAAAGTAGAAAACGGGAACGCCATACGACGGTATTCTTCAACCTTGTATGCTTCTATTTTTTCGTCGCCCCTCATCCTTTGGGTTTCAATAAAGACCCCTAATTCTTTTGAATTTAATGTTTCGATGGACTTTAGAGCCCTCTTAAAATCTTCGGGATTTAAATTAATAAGCGTATCTAAACTGTTCCCTGATGATATTTTTTCATTACTTCCAATATAATCCCTGATATAATAATTCCTAACACTCCATTTTTGTTTAGTAGAATCCCATAAAACTCTATCTGCAACAAGTTTAGATACAAGCTTTTTCCCATGAAATTTCTCTAATGAAAACCTATGACCAATATCGCGTGAATTATCATAACTTTCTATATAAGCAAATACACCAGGTTCAATTTGTTTATGAACATTACGGTCATAAAAGCCTTGTTTATTATAAATGTATTCTAACTCAAACCCAATGCGTTTTTTATTTGCTTCAGGAATAATGTAACCTGTTAAAAAGAAAGATCCGACAGCCAAGAAAAATGCAGAAATAAAATAAGGTAGCATTAATCGCCGATAACTAACCCCACTAGTGAGTATCGCAACAATTTCTGAATCGCTGGTTAATTTTGAAGTAAAAAAAATTACTGAAATAAAAACAAACAGCGGAGAAAAAAAATTGGCAAAATATGGAATAAAATTCATATAATATACAAAAACAATTTCGTACCAACCAACTTCCTTTTCCATAAAATCATCAACCTTCTCTGCAACATCAAAAACAATTACAACCGCCATAATCATAATCAACGCAAAAGAAAAAGTTCCAAGGAATTTTTTAATTATGTATAAATCAATTGTTTTCAGCTTCAAATTCATCATATAATTAAAAGGTAATAAAATATGCCGTAAAGATATACAATTAGTCTGCTTTATTCATAAAAAATAACAAAATTGTTGTATTGGAGCAACCATGGACAACAGGACAACTATCGTAAATATACTTGAAAAAGCTACAGTGTAAGTGTATTTATTTTGCAATTTAAATTTTCACTGACAAAAACAAAAAAATAGTAACTTTGGCAATTATTATAAATTAAATTTTTATGGAGTTTATTCTATACTTGATTATTGGATTAATTATTGGTTTTCTTTTTGGGAAGTTTTGGATAGAGAGCCAATTGAAATTGAAATACCAAAAACAATTACGCCAGCTAGAAAACCAATGGAATGAAGAGAAATTAAATTATGCCCAGTTACAATCTGATTTAAATACAGAAAAGCAATTAAATAAACTAGTGAACGATCAATTAAAAAACACTTTTGAAACCCTGGCAACCAAAGTGAGCAGATCAAACAACCAAACTTTTATCGAATTAGCAAAAGAAACTTTAACTGGACTTATTGTTAAAGCCGAGGAAGATTATTCTCGACGTAGCGAATCTATTAATCAGATAGTTAAGCCATTGAAAGAAAGCTTAGATAAGCATGAAAAATTGGTTGTTGATTTTCAGAAAGGTAATAATATGGCAATAGGCAATTTAAAAACCTATCTTGAAGAGCTAGGCAAAAGCCAAAAAAGTTTAGAAAAAGAAACAGGAGCCTTGGTAAGTGCGTTAAAAAGCCCAAAAGTACGTGGCCGTTGGGGCGAAATTGGCTTAAAAAGGATAGTTGAATTCTCTGGCATGTCGCATTATTGCGATTTTAACGAACAAGTTAGTACTAATACAGAAGATGGCCAGTTACGACCGGACATGATAGTTAATTTACCAGAAAACCGGAAAATCGTTGTTGATTCAAAATTACCGTTAAATGCATATTTAAACGCACTTGAGGCAGAAAACGATGCTGAGAAAAAGCAATTTTTACGTGAACATGCCAAAGCAGTGAAAAATCACACAAAAGATTTATCAGCAAAAGCTTATTGGTCGCAGTTTGACAATTCAATTGATTTTGTAGTTTTATACATTGAGGTTGAATCGGCTTTTTCTGCTGCATTAAACGAAAACCACCATTTAATTACCGAAGGATTAAAAAATAGGATAGTTTATGCAACACCCACTACTTTAATTAGTTTGCTGCAAACAGTTGCTTTCACCTGGAAACAACAAAAAGCAGGCGAAAATGCACAAAAAATTATTCAAAGTAGCCAGGAGTTGCAAGAACGTATTGCTGCTTTTAACGGATTTCTTAATAAAATAGGGCTAAGTTTAAATAGTTTGGTCAAAACTTACAACCAGTCAATTGGATCGTGGGAAGGACGCATATTGCCTGGGTTAAAAAAAATGGAGGAACTAGGTATAAAATCAGAAAAAAAAGAATTGAAAGAACTAAAACAAATTGACAAAAATGTTAGGGAATTAAAACAGGGTTAAGGGTTAGATTAATATTAGGTTATTATTAAGGCCACCTCTAATAATTAATTTACAGTAAGATTTTCAGAGTTTTTCATAGACGATGGAAATTTTAGAAGTACTATCGGGATAATACGATAAAATTTGCAGAAGTATATGAAAAGCTCTGAAAACCCTATGGGGAACCAATCTACTAAACAACCTGACTGCGTTAAAATAAGTTTCAAATCAAAATGCTGCCATTAATAAATTAATATCTTTCGACCTAATCCCAAATTTAATCCCCAATGATTGACTTGTAAGTATCCCATTAAATATGTAGGCTCCATTCCTTATCCCCCTGTCAGTCTTTAATAATTTGGTTATGCCACCTTCATCGCCAATTTTCAGTAAAATTGGGGTTAAAACATTACTTAAGGCTATTGAAGCTGTACGTGCAGTACGCGAGGCAATATTACGCACACAATAGTGTACAACCCCAAATTTTATATAGGCCGGGTTTTTATATGTGGTTGGTTTTGAACTTTCAAAACAACTACCGCTGTCAGAATTCAGATCAATAATTATGGTGCCTTTTTTCATTTGTTGCACCATGTTTTCAGTTATCACAAACTTATCTGTTTTTTCATCGATATCCATTGCACCAATAACTACATCGGCAGATTTTAATGCTTTTGCGAGCGCCTGGGGTTGAATAACCGAGGTAAATACCTGCTGCCTCATATTGCGCTGAAAATCCCTTAATTTATATATTGAGTAATCAAAAACTTTAATCATTGCACCCAAGCCATGTGCGGCATATGCAGCATGTTCTGCTGTGGTTCCGGCGCCAATAATAACAACCTCGGCTGGTGAAATACCTGTAATACCCCCCAAAAGTACACCTTTACCACCATGTTGTTTGCTTAAATATTCCGAGGCAATGTTAATTGATAGCTTTCCGGCAATTTCACTCATTGATCGTACAATGGGGTAGTGTGATGATTCATTTTTAATATATTCAAATGCTATTGCTTTTACCCTTTTTTTCATCAACCCATAAATTTGTTCTTTTGATTGACTTGATATATGCAATGCAGATATAACTGTCCGGTTATCGTCAAGTAGTTCAATTTCTTTATTGTTGAAAGGCGAAACTTTTAATACTATTTCCGATTTAAAAATCCTTTTTTTATCAGAAATAATTTCTGCACCCACCTCGCTATACTCCAAATCACTGTAATTTGAACCATCACCGGCCCCAGATTCAAACAATATTTTATGGCCGTTGTCAGATAAAAGCTGAACAGCTTGTGGTGTTATACAAACCCTGTTTTCAAATTCCCAGTTTTCTTTTGGGATACCTATTGTTAGCTCTTTCCTTTTCTTTTTTATTTCCAACATCTCTTCCTGTGGGAAAAGTTGCTGTTTACTTATTGAAAATTGTGACGAATCATGTAGTTGGGCCATACTAAAAAGTGTTTAGCAGTCTAATTTATCCAAAATTAAGCTTTCTTTAGCTTATTTCAAATTTATTCTATCATTTAATAACTTTTGGCAATATCTCTACCTGCCTACTATCTGTGTTTAATGTACTGATATTGACCATAATATGATTTCCGGGCAATAAAGTTTTAATTTTCTCGGGCCACTCGATCAGGCATAAAGAATTGCTATAAAAATAGTCTTCATAACCAATATCAAAAGCTTCTTCAATATTATCGATCCGGTAAAAATCAAAATGAAAAATACTTTTACCTTCAGGATCCAAATATTCGTTTATTAATGAAAAACTTGGGCTACTGGTAATGTCGGTAATCCCCATTTCATTGCAAATTGCCTTAATTAAAGTAGTTTTTCCTGCACCCATTTCACCATAAAAAGCAATACAATTATTTGTTTGCATTTCCGGTTTTAGCTTTAAATGCTTAATTATTGTATTTGCTGCTTCCGGCAGTTTGTTTAACGATTCAATAATAAACTTCATTTATAAGGGTTTTGGGTTTAAAACTATAAGTGGGATAAGCATTTCTTCAAGTGATATTCCACCATGTTGAAAAGTGTTTTTGAAATAATTAACATAATAATTATAGTTGTTTGGGTATGCAAAAAAATCTTTATTGGTTGCAAATACGTATTTTGAGCTTAAAAAGGATTTAGGCAACATTATATCTTCCGGATTATTAATCTCACAAACTTCTTTTTGTTTGTAATTAAGGTTTTTCCCTTGCTTATACCTTAGGTTTGTTGTTATCTTTTTATCACCAACTATTTTAATTGGGTTGCTTACACGTATTGTTCCGTGGTCTGTGGTTATAACAACTTTTATTTTTCTGTTGCTTAGCTCTTTTAACAAACTGAGTAATGATGAGTGCTCGAACCACGTTAAAGTTAACGAACGATATGCCGCTTCGTCGTTTGTTAGTTCCCTTATCATTTGCATTTCGGTTCGTGCGTGCGAAAGCATATCAACAAAATTAAAAACAATAACCGCCAACTGATTCTCTAAAACCGATGAGAGGTTTTCAACAAGCTTCTCCCCGGCTTTGTTGTTCAATATTTTGTCGTAATAAAATTTATATTTCATCCCAAGCCGCTTTATTTGATTCTCTAAAAGCAACTCTTCATTAAGGTTTTTACTACCTTCTTCTTCATCCGAAATCCATAGATCGGGGTAATGTTTTACAATATCCGAAGGCATTAACCCGGCAAACATGGCATTTCTGGCATACTGTGTAGCTGTTGGCAAAATGCTTGAATAAATTGTTTCTTCCTCAAGCTGATAAAATTCACGAATTACAGGCTGAAGGATTTTCCATTGGTCAAAGCGCAAATTGTCGATAATAATCATTACTACCTGCTCGTTTTCTAATGCAGGAAATATTTTCTTTTTAAAAATATCAATTGGTAACAGCGGACGCTCCCCAAATTCTTTTGTAAACCATCCTGCATAGTTTCGCTTTATAAATTTTGCAAAAGAGTGGTTTGCTTCATCTTTCTGCAATTTTATTACCTCGTCCATTGTATTATCGCCAGATTGCTCAATTTCTAATTCCCAAAATACGAGTTTTTTATATATTTCGGCCCATTCCAAAAAATCGTTACATTGATTAATTCTCATACTTATTTTCGAAAACTCCATTTGATAATCCCTAGTTGTTTTCTGAGTTATAAGCCGCTTGGTATCAACGTTTTTTTTGATGGCAAGCAAGATTTGCTTTGGATTAACAGGTTTTATTAGGTAGTCGGCAATTTTGGCACCAATTGCCCTGTCCATTATATCTTCCTCCTCGCTTTTGGTAACCATTACAATTGGAATTGTAGGATAAATACTTTTTATTAAATCCAAAGTTTCCAAACCACTTAAACCTGGCATGTGTTCGTCAAGGAATATTATGTCAAAATGATTTTCATGAACAAAAGAAATAGCATCATCGCCATTATTGGCGGTAACAACCTCATAACCTTTTTCTTGTAGAAAAAAAATATGCATTTTTAACAGGTCAATTTCATCATCTGCCCACAGGATTTTTATTTTTCTCATATAAATATGCTTATTTTACAAATATATAAATTCTTTTACATTAGCTGTGTTGTTAAATTGCCAAATTGTTATATTGTTTGATGTTTTAACAAATTTTTATGCTTAAGGCCACCTCTAATAATTAATTTACGGCAAGATTAACTTCGTTGAGGGCTAAAGCCGTTTTCAGAGTTTTTATAGAAAATGGAAATTTTAGAAGTACTATCGGGATAATACAATGAAATTTGCAGAAGTATATGGAAAACTCTGAAAACCCTATGGGAACAAATCTACTAAACAATCTGACATCGTTAAAATATTTTCAAATAGCTCGGCTATTAAAAAATATTTATGCCCCTGTAATATTTCATAACAGGGTAAACTTGCATATTGTTCATTATATTTGTTTCTTGCAAAAAAGTAATTAATAGAAGTGGCCTTAAAGAAATTACCATGGTTCAAAATTTAATAGTTGAATCATAATAATATATATTTGCAAAGTTTATTTAAATGGCTTGTATACAAGATTTTAACTGCATCACACTTAACGTAATTCGCTGAAATACAACAATATAAATATAGGAAGTGATATTCAAAACAAACTTAAACAATTCGCAACAAAGCAATACAATATGATATTGATAGATACACACACCCATCTTTTTTTGGAACAGTTTGATGATGATCGTAACAAAGTAGTTGAAGATTCTATAAAAAACGGTGTCAAAAAACTTTTTATCCCAAATATTGACAGCAGTACAACTGAAAAAGTTGTTAAAATGGGCAAAGATTACCCTGGTATTTGTTATCCTATTATCGGTTTGCACCCCACCTCTGTTAAAGGAAATTATCGTGAAGAATTAGAACATGTAGAGCAATGGTTGAGCAAAGAAAAATTTTATGGTATTGGTGAAACCGGCATTGATTTGTATTGGGACAAAACCTTTAAAAAAGAACAAGAAGAAGCTTTCCGGTATCAAATTAATCTGGCAAAACGTTTAGGCTTGCCATTGATCATACATTCAAGGGAATCTTTTGACGAAATTTTTTCTGTTGTTGATGAGTTAAATGACGAAAAACTAAAAGGTGTTTTCCATAGTTTTACAGGGACAATTGAACAGGCAAAGAAAATTTTATCGTACAAAGGTTTTAAAATTGGGATTGGTGGCATTGTAACATTCAAAAATTCGGGTTTGGCCAATGTTGTTGCAAAAATTGATGTCGGGCATTTGGTACTCGAAACAGATTCGCCATATCTTGCCCCCACACCAATGCGGGGCAGAAGGAACGAAAGTTCGTATTTAAAATTAATTGCACAAAAACTTGCTGATGTTTATTGTGTTGATATTGAAACTGTTGCAAATATAACAAGCCAAAATGCTAAAAAACTCTTTGCAATAGCGTAATTCTTTTATTCATGATAATGAAAATGTATTTTTATGACAAAACAACCTTCTATATTAATCATATACACCGGTGGAACAATAGGGATGATCAATGACCCCGAGACTGGTTCGTTGGCAGCATTTGATTTTGAAAACATTTCAGTTAAGGTTCCCGCTCTAAAAAGATTTGGCTATAAGTTAAACACAATATCTTTTGACAAACCCATCGATTCGTCTAATGTTAATCCTGCTGTATGGATTAAATTGGCAGAAATTATTAAAGAAAACCACAATAAATATGATGGTTTTGTTATTTTACACGGTACTGACACCATGTCCTACTCAGCCTCGGCTTTAAGTTTTATGCTGGAAAATTTGCATAAACCTGTAATTTTCACGGGTTCGCAATTACCTATCGAAACAATAAGGACTGATGGGAAAGAAAACCTGATTACCTCAATTGAAATTGCCGCAGCCAAAAAAAATGACAAACCGGTTGTACCCGAGGTATGCATTTACTTTGAAAATCGTTTATATCGTGGCAACCGGACACGAAAATATAATGCCGAACATTTTGATGCTTTTGAATCACCCAATTATCCGGCACTTGCCAAGGTTGGTATCCATATAACATATAATTATGATGCAATACATTACCCCAGACAAAATAAAGTAATAAATATAAAAACCAATTTAGATACAAATATTGGGATATTGAAGCTTTTTCCGGGGATAAGTGAAGAGTTTGTGACTTCTGTATTATCCACAAAAGGTTTAAAAGCAATTGTACTTGAAACATTTGGTTCGGGCAATGCCCCGTTGAACAAATGGTTTATCTTACAATTGAAGGATGCTATTGAAAAAAAAATAGTTATATTAAATATTACGCAGTGTAATGCGGGCAGGGTTGATCAAGGAAGGTATGAAACCAGTGCCGAGCTAAATGAAATAGGGGTAATAGGTGGCGGCGATTTAACTACAGAGGCGGCAATTACCAAGCTTATGTTTTTATTTGGGCAACAATTAAAACTATCAGAAATTAAAAATTATTTACAGGTTTCAATGGCAGGCGAAATTAGTTTCGAGGTAAATTATTGATATTTAAAAAGATTTTTTCAACTAAAGTTTTCATAATAGATTTTTTTTTATAATTTCGTCTCATTAATGTTGCCTTCATAATGTGGTAATTATGGAGAGGTGGCCGAGTGGTCGAAGGCGCACGCTTGGAAAGCGTGTATCTGCTTATCGGCGGATCGTGGGTTCGAATCCCACTCTCTCCGCAGGGGCAGGGGTAATTTGTAATTAAAATTAAATAGTTAATATATTAGTTAAATTTCAAACATTAAATTTCAAAAAATCGATTATGAAAAAAATTTTTGTGCTTATTGCCATAATGGGGATGCTCTTGGGAGCAAATACTGTTGTATATGCTCAGAATGAAAATGAACAGGATACAACTAAGAAAGAAACTGTAGAACAAACTTCGCAAGACACAGAAGTTGTAGTTGAAGAAACTGAAGGTCTTCCAGAAGATGAAGTGCCTATGCACCAACAAGTTAAAAAGAAATTTATTGAGGGTGGTGCCGGGTTTATGTCGTCTGTGTTATTAGCCCTTATTTTAGGTTTAGCAGTTGCTATTGAAAGGATTATTTATTTGAACTTAGCAAGCACCAATACCAAAAAATTATTGATTAGTGTGGAAAATGCACTTGACGAGGGTGGTGTTGAAGCAGCAAAAGAAGTTTGCCGTAACACAAAAGGGCCTGTTGCAAGTATTTTTTATCAAGGTTTAGACCGTGCCGATGAAGGTGTCGAGATAGTTGAAAAATCGGTAGTTTCATATGGTAGTGTACAAATGGGGCTTTTAGAAAAAGGCTTAACTTGGTTAGCACTATTTATTTCTCTTGCCCCTATGCTTGGTTTCATGGGTACAGTAATCGGTATGATTGGTGCATTTGACTCTATTCAGGCCGCAGGTGATATTTCTCCAGCATTGGTTGCCGGTGGTATTAAAGTAGCCTTGATTACAACCGTTTCTGGTTTGATTGTTGCAATTATATTACAAGTTTTTTACAACTATATCGTTTCTAAAATAGATAGCATTGTTAACCAAATGGAAGATGCATCCATTTCTTTAATTGATATTTTTGTAAAATATAACGCAAAAAAATAATTTATTATGGGTAATATGTCAAAAATTACTTCAGTATTGCTTTATGCGCTTATGGCCATCTCGGTCATATTACTGATTTTATTCTTCAAAGCTACTGCCAATATTCCGGCAGAAACAGACTTTGACACACAGATTGAATTGTATGGTGGCCTACTTGATATAATGATGTACTGGGCATATATTTTAATTGGGCTTGCCGCAGTTGCTGCCATTATTTTTCCACTTATAAAAATGGTTACTAACCCTAAAGATGCTGTGAAAACACTAATTTCTTTTGCTGTGGTTGCCGTTTTTGTATTTATTGCTTATACATTGGCTGACGATACAGTATATACAACTGCTGAGTTACCAGGATATGATGGTGCTGATAATGTACCAGGCACATTAAAATTTGCAGGTACTATGCTATGGACAACATACTTATTGTTTTTTGGTGTTATTGCTAGTATTTTATATGCAGAAATTTCAAAAGTTTTTAAATAATCCGGACTGCCCCATTTAATTGGGGCAGCCATTAATATTATATATTATGGCAAGACCTGTTCAGGAAATAAATGCTGGTTCAATGGCAGACATTGCTTTCTTGTTGCTTATATTCTTTTTGGTAACCACAACTATGGATGTGGACTCAGGGATAACAAGAAAACTATCTGCTATACCACCTGAAGATCAACCTAAACCACCTGATGTAAAAGAAAGGAACGTTTATATTGTACTTATTAATCAGCATAATCAATTAGCTGTTGAGGGTGAATTAATGTCAATAAATAAGCTTTGTGACGGCGTCAAAGAGTTTATAAAAAACCCTCATGATAACAAAAACTTATCAGAGAAAAAAGAGCCTGAAGAAATACAGTTCTTAGGTATGGTGGCTCGTTCTAAAGGTGTTGTATCTTTACAAAATGACAAAGGTACTTCGTATCACAAGTATATTGAAGTTCAAAATGAACTTGTTAGGGCTTTTAATGAGCTGAGAAACGAACTATCAATGAAAACATTTGGTATGGCTTTTAAAGATTTAGCCAACGATAAGCAAGCTTCTATAAAGAAAGCTTATCCTATGACTATTTCAGAAGCTGAACCAAGAAATATTGGAGGGAAAAAATAATGGCTAAATTTGCAAGAAAAGGAAAAGGTGGGACACCCGCAATATCTACAGCTTCGTTACCCGACATTGTTTTTATGCTACTTTTTTTCTTTATGGTTACTACTGTAATGCGTGAGGTTGATTTAAAAATTTCAGTTAAATTGCCACAAGCTACAGAGGTAAAAAAGCTTGAGAAAAAATCCTTGGTTAGCTACATTTATGTTGGTGCACCCATTAAGGCTTATCAGAAAAAGTTTGGTACTGAGCCAAGGCTTCAGTTAAACGATGAATTATCGAAAATTACTGATGTGGTAAACTATATTTCGGCAGAGCGTGAAAAAATGGATGAAAATGACATACCTTTTATGACCACTTCGATTAAAGCAGATATGGAAGTAAAAATGGGTATCATTACTGATATTAAACAAGAATTGAAAAAAGCACAAGCATTAAAAATAAATTATTCAACCCGGAAAAAACTTTAATTTTTTCGGTTTAATGTGCAAACAAAAATAGGAATCCCGAAAGGATTCCTATTTTTGTTTATCCTTATACTAATGATATGAAGCTTTTCTCTAAAAACAAAGTTTTGCGATGATTATCGAATATCAGTTTGTTGCAAGATTAATAAAAATCTGTGTGAATCCGTTAAATCCGTGTTATCTGCGTTCTTATTTTTGTTTGTAGCGAAGCTATGCTATAGGTTCTGAGCTCTCAAAAATGATTGGTCTGTAAAAACAAATCTCAAGTTTACCCTGTAATAAAATGTATCAGGGTATGTGGAAATTTACTGAGAATATTGCTAAATTGTTTTATTGCTAAATAACAGCAATATAACAGTTTAACAATTTAGCAATTTACTCCCAATATTAACGACTATTTGCGATTTAAAAGCATAAATCTTTAATTTTTGTGAGTTCTGAGATTGTAATTATAATTAATTTAGTAAATGGAATTTGACTGGTCGCCGTTGCTCCTTACTTTAAAACTGGCATCAATTACTACTTTTATCCTTTTATTAATTGGTATACCCCTTTCGTATTGGTTGGCATTTTCAAAATTCCGTTTCAAATTTGTTATCGATGCGTTAGTTAGTATGCCATTGGTATTGCCACCTTCGGTTCTTGGTTTTTATCTTTTAGTAGCATTTAGCCAGCAAAACGTATTTGGCAAATTCCTATATGAACACTTGGGGCTTCAATTTGTGTTTTCATTTGAAGGTTTAGTGTTGGCATCCGTAATTTTTAGTCTCCCATTCATGGTACACCCTATTAAATCGGGCTTAAATTCTGTACCGCTAAACTTAAACGAGGCTGCTCAAACTCTTGGTAAATCAAGGTTCATAATCCTTAAAAAAATCCTTATCCCAAATATAAAACCTGCTTTGTTAAGTGGTATAGTTTTAAGTTTTGCCCACACTATTGGCGAATTTGGTGTTGTTTTAATGATTGGAGGGAATATCCCAAACCAAACAAGGGTAGCCTCTATAGCTATTTACGACGAAGTAGAAGCTTTAAACTACGATACTGCAAATATGTATGCGTTAATATTATTTACTATTAGTTTTTCAATTTTAATAGTTGTAAATTACTTTAATAAAAAACATGTAAGCACTTTCTAGTAGTGCGTTTTTTAATTAACGTAGCATAAATTTGTTTTAGATTTTTTCTTTAGGCAAGGCAAAATTCTTAAGCATTACCTGTTCCGCCAGAGCGGAAGCCGTAGCTACGGTTAATAATTTTAACGGCGCATAAAGGAAAAAGGTTTACAAATTTGATATGTTAATTAGGAATCGCACTACTAGTATTACCATGTATCAAAATTTGACATTGTTGTAATCACTAACCTATTTTCAGCTTTCATAATCTCTCCTGTTGTCTTTTTAAAACCACGGGTTTTCTTTATAACATCCTCAATATTATCAGTTATAAATTTATAACCATATTGCATTTTAGTATTAACAGGTTCAAATTTTTCGGTTTGGGCATTAACTTGTAACACTTCTGCACCATAAGGTTCTGCACATACAAATTCATCAGGAATCTGATATACTTTATTTACTTTATCGGTTCCAATATAATAGTCGTCAAGCAATAGTACTTTTGCCCCATCTGCCAAATAATAAATAAACCGGATATAACATGCTTTGTTTACACGTAAATACAACTTAAGTGTGTCATTTTCTGTAAACAAAAGATTATCAGTACCCTTATTTGTCCATATGTCAAGTTTCAAATTGCCACCAATAATCTCGTTTTCAGTAAAGTTTTTTCTTTTGGTGTTTGCTACGATAAAATTTTCCGGCAAAAAGCTTATTTTATTTTTTTCACAGAATAATTTAGCAAGCTTAGTTTCAATACTGGCAACAGCTTTTCCGGTTTTAAAATCCCTTAAAACAACAATTATTTTTAAATAATCATTATCGTCCCAATATGTGCCTGTGATAATGTAATCAATTGACGATTGCGATTTATTTTCGGTGGCATAGTCCTGGTTGTGGATATTCAAATCTGTAACCGATACTAATTTTTGTTCTAATGCCATATTGAGCCTTTTCGAAAAAGGGCTACCCATTTTGGTATCCTGATACCCAAAACTACTTAATTTTACTTTTCCTTCAAGCTTTTTGAATTGCATTTTTAAACCATTGGCAATAAAGTAGGCCGCATCAGAAATGGAATTTTTTGAAGAATTGTTAAGCTTGTTAATCCCTTGGTCTACAGCTGATTTTAATTGAATTGTTTTATCTTTTTTCAAAGAAATGTCATCACTTTTTCCTAGCGCAACCAGTATTGACTGGGCTTCTTCTACTTGCCTAAAAATTGTTAAACATTCAAAATAGCTTTGAATGGCTTTTTGTTGCATATCAGACTTGAACATATTCTCGGCAAACAGTTTTTTTGCATCCAGTTTTTTTATTCCGCTAAGGATTTTTTGCTTGTAAAAATTAATAACATCAATGCGTTTTGCATAAGTAATAGCATAGGCTGTTTTTTTTCTCTTATCATACCAACTTTCGGTTGTTAAGCCGGCTATATCTAAATTTGAAAAAGAAACACTCGATTGTTTTACATATTCATAGGTTTCTTGGTCAATTCCGGTATTTACACTGTTAATACCACTAACCGTAATACTTTTAATTGATACTTTTACTGATTCTGTTAATCCATTTTTTGCATTTTCTTTACAGCGGTCAACTAATTCGTTTAAATCTGTATTGTTATAATTTATTTCTGAACTAAAGCCCAAAATGTATTTATTATCCGGGAACATAGTAGCCCTTTTTTCATATTTTATCCATGCTGGTGTTTGTGCATGCATGTAAGTAACAGAAAAAGAGAGCAATAAGGCAAACAATATCAAAGTTGATGTTTTTTTCATGGTTATAATAATTAAATAAAACTAAAACGGATTTAGGATTGAATTATTTCAAAATTGCTTTTATTGATAAGTTATTTGTAAATTTAAGCATTTTTTTATTTCTAATAACAATTTATGCCTTCCGATAGTCAAAATAATAGCACATTTAGTCAATTAAACGTATTTTATAAAAAAAACGCTATCGAGGCAGGTTGCGACGAAGCGGGTAGGGGTTGCCTTGCTGGGCCTGTGGTAGCAGCTGCGGTAATATTGCCCCCTAATTTTAGGGATAGTACTTTAAACGACTCAAAAAAAATATCAGAAAAAAAAAGGGATAGCCTAAGGATTATAATTGAAAAAGAGGCTGTTGCATGGGCTATTGGGATTGTTGACCATAAAATGATTGACAAAATAAATATTTTAAATGCCTCAATATTAGCAATGCATAAGGCAATTGAGAATTTAACTGTAAAGCCAGGACATCTTATTATTGATGGGAACAAGTTCCATCCCTATAAAAATATCCCCCATAAGTGTATTGTGAAAGGAGATTCAAAATATTTATCAATTGCGGCAGCATCGATACTTGCAAAAACACATAGGGATGAGCTTATGCAGAAACTCGATACTGAATTTCCTGAATATTTTTGGAAAAAAAACAAAGGGTACCCAAGCAAACAACATAGGGGGGCTATTAAAAAACACGGTATTTGTCGTTACCATAGAAAAAGCTTTAAACTTATTGATAATCAATTAACTTTAGATTTTAAATAAGTGTGCGTATTTGGACACTTGTGTACGCTCACGTACATTTCATTTATTGCTGTTGTATTTATATATTATTGATTAGTTTTGTATTAATTAAAGTGGCATAATTAATGGAATGTCCAATTTTTAAACACCTGATAAACAGGTATGATTCAAAATTTAAAAAACCAAACTATGATTAAAAAATTTTTTGTAAGCATTTTAGTTATTGTTTTTGCATTTAACATTAATGTAAAGGCAGACGAAGGGATGTGGTTTTTGGCATTTATTAACAAAAACTATGACCAAATGAAAGCAATGGGCTTTAAATTAAGCCCAAAAGATATCTACGATATCAACCATTCAAGCATGAAAGATGCCGTTGTGTCTTTAGACGGGGGATCTTGTACAGCTGAACTTGTTTCGCCTTATGGTTTGCTATTGACAAACCACCATTGTGGGTTTGGTGAAATACAGGCGCACAGTTCTGTTGAACACGACTACCTTACTGATGGTTTTTGGGCCAAAACCAAGGCAGAGGAATTATCGAACCCCGATAAAACAGTTACTTTTTTAGTTAGGATGGAAGATGTTAGCGACAAGGTAAACGCAATGCTTAACGATAAAATGACAGAAAAAGAGCGTGAATTAGCCATACGGAAAATATTTGAAAAAATACAAAAGGAAGCTATCGGCGACACGCATTATGAAGCACTGGTCCGTTCTTTTTTTAAAGGGAATAATTTTTACCTTTTTGTGTACGAAACATTTAAAGATGTTCGTTTAGTTGGTGCACCGCCATCGTCGATAGGGAAGTTTGGTGGCGACACAGATAACTGGATGTGGCCTAGGCATACAGGCGATTTTTCTATGTTTAGGGTTTATACCGGGCCTGACGGGAAACCTGCAGATTATTCGCCGGATAATATACCCTACAAATCAAAACATTTTTTCCCGATTTCAATCAAAGGCGTAAAAGAAAACGATTTTGCTATGACAATGGGATACCCAGCAAGGACAAACCGCTATTTAACTTCGTGGGGTGTTGAAGAAACTATCGAAAATGAGAATAATATCAGGATTAAGATAGGAGATGTAAAAAGGGTTATTTTGAAAAAGTACATGGATAAAGATGAAAAAATACGTATCCAATACTCAGATAA